>CAXBLH010000361.1:0-6044 GCA_963976315.1 uncultured Dyadobacter sp. | reverse complement strand
TTTTCTTCAGCAATTTTTATGGCTTCCCAATTCGCTTTTGCTGCTTCTTCCCAATCTTTATTTCCTAATTCATTGTTCAATGGGCTAGCTGCATAAAGGAGCGCACGCCCTTTAAATGCCTTCGCGGCAACGCCATTCGGTCTTTTTTGCTCGGGGTTATTGAGGTGGCCTGCTATGCCAGGTCCGGGATCACGACGCATTAAACTTGCGTTGTTAAAGTAAACCGCAGCACTATCAAAATCAGCGGCAATGCGAATCAATGTCTCATGTTTGGATAACCTTGCCATATCCCATTCATCATCAGGGCCGATCACGGAGTTAATATAAGGCATTGGTCCCCAGAGTCTGAAAAGTTCAAAATGAGCAAATGCACGAATAAAATGAGCCTGGCCTTTGAAGTCATTGATATCCACTTCATTCACATCTTTTAACAAGTGAATGTTTTTTAGGGAAGTATTACAAGTTCTAATGATTTCGAACATGGCACCCAGAATCGGACGTCTTGCACGGTCATAAGTCATTTTGTTAATGATAGCCGAAACAGAGCCACTTTTAACCACTTGTGAGTCCATCAAACGTCCCATATCGCTCATATCTGTGAGAGATTCCATGGTATATTTTTGATCCCAGAAATCAAAATATAAAGAGTAAGCTACTTTGATATTATAAGCCCTCCATGTGGAACCATCCAGTTTGTTTCCTTCATAAATACTATCGAAAAACTTCTTAAAGTTTTCATACTTGGAAAACACCTCCGTTGTATTTAATCCTGACTCAGGGGCTTTGTCGAGGAAGCTTTCAACACATGATGCCAGTATAACTATCAGTAGTACCGGAAGCAGCATTAAAGTGATATATCTTTTCATATTGATTATTTTAATAATTAAAACATGGCTCTAATTGCAAATTTGATACTGGTCATTTGCGGATAGAAACCTTGGTTGAAATCCTTAGCTTCCGGATCACCCTCGATCAGTTTTGTGATCGTAAGAAGATTGTTGGCTGTTGCAAATAGTTGCAGATTTGAGGTTCCTAAAACCCTTTTTAAAACTTTAGAGTTGAACGTATAAGAAGCGTAAACTTCCTTTAGCCGTATGTAGTTGGCATTGCGCCAGAAGCGATTTTTGACCATAATATCAAAACCTCGATCGGCTTCACCACCACCCCAGAAAAGGTTGTCGGTACTACCCCCTGCGGAATAGTGCAAAGTAGCATGGTTAGCACCGGGGTTAGTAGGTGTCCAGTAGTCCAGTTGGGATGCGTGTACACGCCAATCTCCTTTGATAAACTCTACCTCATAAGGCTGGTTGAATTCTACAAATTTTCCAACATTCCCCGTGAAAAGGAAATTGAAGTCAAACTTTTTGAACGAAAATCCCGACGAAAACGAATAGGTCAACGGTGGATAATCCGAACCAGGAATGGGGTATTTGTCAAGGTTAGTAATTTTTCCGTCCCCGTTATAATCTAAATATTTATAGTCGCCTACATTTATTTTGTAGATATCGATGGCCGAAACGTTATTATGAATATCATCCACAGAGGTATAGTAGCCTGTACCCGTTAACTCTACGCCGCTCAGCTGTGCACCAAGTGGTTTGTCCTGGGCTTTCTGATAATCAAAAGCGTATGGAAGATCGTCCTTAAATAAAATCCGGTTTTCATTAAAGCCAAAAACTCCTTTTACAAAATAGGTCAGACCTGATGACAACGTTTTCCGGTAGTTGGCTTCAAATTCGATACCATGTTTTTTTAGTTTTCCTAAATTAAGCTCCTTGAAAGAGTTTCCGACTAACATGGTAACACTTCTGGGTACTAAAAGCATTTTTTCACGGTATTCGTCAAACAAGTCAACTGTGAAAGTAAACTCATCATTAAACAAGCCCAGTTCAATACCAAAGTCGCGCTTTCTGGCCTCTTCCCACTGAGAAGTGACGTTCGCTCCAAGATCTTCGTGAATGTACCCTGCGTTATCTTTGAAGAAGTCACTCAGATAAAGCCATCTATTGGCGGCAATATCACTACCTACTTTACCGTCGGAGTAGCGGAATTTTAGTTTGCTAATCCATGGGACGTTATTTTTCATGAATTTTTCTTCAGAAAGCATATATCCTACTGCCCCTGATGGGAAAAATCCGTAACGTTTACCAGGAGCAAATCGCTCGGAACCGGTATATCCCACATTGACCTCTACCATGTATTTTCCAGCATAATCATAGGTTCCTCTACCTACTGCACCTTGGTTGTAATAGGGGAATTCGGTGGTTTTATCCTTTTGCTGGCGATTCACTAAAAGCAAACCGGTTACACCATGTTTTCCAAAATCTCTATTGTATTGGGTAGATAATTCATAATACATGTCTTTGTAATAATCATTTTCTAGGGTTCCCACATTGATATCCAATGGACCTAGCTGATACATTTCATTGCCCTGTCCATTTCGGAACCATGGATTTTCTTCACTTCCAATTTTATCGTAATTGAGCTGATAATCAGGAAAAGAATAGGAGGCTGTTAGAGATCTGTTACGGTAATAGGTACTGACCGAAACCTTGCCTCGTACACTCAAACCTTTGGTAATACCATCCAGCTTTTGATCCAAAATAAGATCCGTAAACAGTTTGGAATCCAAATACCTATTAAATGATCCTTGGTTCATGGAGGTATAAGGGTTTCCAGTATATTCACCAAAGTTCATAGCCAGCCTGTCACCAGTTGCGTTGGGGTAGTCGGGGTCTGGTACTTGTTCTAAAACCCAGGCAGGGAAATAAGCAGGGTACCGTGACGGCCCGGTGGAGTAAAGGTTTCTCCATGGCGTGCTACTAGGCTGGTTTTTAATACCTGTTTCTCCTCCCACATTCAGTGATAAGGTGGTTGTTTTTGTAAGGTTAAAATCAATATTAGTTCTGTAATTGAAACGATTATACCAATACCTGGTGTCGTCGTAACCTTCATGATATGATTTGAAAAAATCACCCTGATGAGCGTAACCTACCGAAGCAAAATATTTAATAAAATTAGTACCCCCACTAATATTGAAATTGGCGTTGGCATTGGCAGCGAAAGGTTTTGTCATGATATCAAACCAATTCACGTCGGGGTACCGTAGGGCATTCAAAGGAGTAGACGGGCTCCTATATTCATTTAAGGCATTTTGTGGGATGAGCCCTGTAAATTGCTGACCGTTCATTAATGCCTGATTATACATACTCATAGTAGTATACGAACTGATATGGTCGGGTATCCGAGTTGCCCTTGAAATACCGTATGAAGCCGTGAAATCGAGTTTGGGTTTTCCAAGAGTACCTCGTTTGGTAGTTACAATTACCACCCCATTGGCACCCTTGGCTCCAAAAACGGCCGTGGCTGAGGCATCTTTTAAAACCGATATAGTTGCAATTTCATTGGGATCCATATCCTTGAAATCTCTTTCTACTCCATCCACCATGATCAGAGGTTGAGAGCCGTTCCAGCTGGAAAGACCCCGAATAATAATTTCGGAGTGATCGTTGCCTGGTTCCCCACTTGACTGCATGGTGAGTACCCCTGAGAGCTTACCCGCAATTGCATTGGTAATGTTGGAGGTTCCGGAACGCATCAGGGCCTTGTTGTCTACTTGTGTAATAGCGCCCACGACACTTTCTTTTTTCTGGACACCATAGCCAACTACCACTACTTCTTCCAGTGATTTGTTTTCGGAAACCAATTTTATATCCATTTTTCGATTGGTACCCACCTGGATTTCTTGGCTTTTGAAACCAATGTAACTAAACACTAGAAAGGAGTTGTTTCCAGCTACAGTAATTTTAAACTTGCCCTCAGTATCAGTCGATATGCCGTTAACTGTTCCCTTTTCCAGTACATTTACGCCTGGTAAAACTTCTCCAAGGTCGTCTTTTACAACCCCACTAATGGTAACAGCCATAGCCTTTAAGCTGTTTTTCATGATTTGCGCCATACGGTTGTTATGTAGCTCATCTGTAGAGGTGATGGGTTTGGAAAGCACTTCGGTGACGGAATGGTTGGTACCTTTGGAAACAGAAATTGTTTCGTTCACCCGCTTAAAATTGAGGTCGGTCGTTTTTGAAATATGTCTCAAAATATCGCCGATACTCGCAGCAGAAAATGCTAAATCCACTTTTTTATTCCTTATCAGGCTTTCGTCATATTCAAATTGAAAATCGGTTTTTTGATTAATGGTATTAAGCGCCTCTTCGAGGTATACATTTTTGAGGTTAAGAGTAATAATGATCTTCTCAATGGTCTGGTCTTGATATTTATTACCAGCAGCAGTCAAATAACCAATGAAGAGACACTGTACAACTGTACCGACAACGATATACTTACAAATCGATGCAATCTGTTGTAGTAGTTTATGATCCATATTTTAAGAGTTTTGAGATTAAAATCCATAGTGATCCTGACTTTAAGTGTATGGTTACAAAAAGGGAATCAAGGCCAAATTTTAGAGTAAGTATGGAAGTAGTGCGCTGATTAACTGGAGTTCGTGGTCATCGTATAATTTTGTTAAGTGAGTTTGGGTATTAGGTAAAGTCTTTATTGTAATCTTTTATTTCACAAACCTATGTTAAACCAAATGTCAGCAATCATCTGGCTAAAGGTACGTGTTGGCATACAATGGAGATAGTCAAACTAAGGAAGGACGTTCCCTTTATGGTTTGAGATATTCAACTTGCAATGCACTGGACTTAGTGACGGTGATTTTCAAAATTAACCGTACAACTATTTTTTTTATTTTCTTAAAAACGGTAATCGGATTACAAATTATTAATTAGGATCGTGGTAAATAATTAGCCTATAATGAAATCAAAAATGCGCTACATCGTGTAAAGAAAGTGATTTGGTATTAATTTATAATCTTTATTTTGTTGCTTTTTTTAATGAAAAATTAATATTTCTGCAAATAGTTACTTAACAAGTTGATAATCAGTTTATTAAAATATAATATTAAGTCGTTTATCGGTTAATTAAGAGGTGTTTTGGGCCGCGAATAACTGTGGATAACTAAGTGGTATAGCAAGGTTAGAAAAATTAGACCTAAGCAATCAAGAGGAGTAGTCCAATAATAGGCGCCAGGAAATAGGCTCGTTCCTGTGGTGAAATAACTGTAAAAATATTTTTATAGATTAGTTATTTTTTATTGCAGTGTATAGTTAATAGTCTACGGCAGGCAATTAATGCTTATTAATAGCTCAATTGGTAGGATTCATCAATTGTTCCATGTTGTTTAGCTATGGAAGTTGTTATTTTTAAACAGGCTCTCAGTAACACTGCCAATATTTTATTCATAGTAAAGTGCTATTTTGGATAAGCAAGCTATACTTTAGTAAAGATATTCAGCTGAATTTAGGGCAATCGTTAGGTTGAAAATGAACGATAGCAGGGGGCTAATATCACTTTTACTGGCTACTGCTATTCCGTAGTGAGTACTCCGCCAAAAGCTCCTTTTAGGAAGAGTTTGACGGGTTACATCCATTATAAACCAAATGTGACTAAACTCAATATTACACTTCCTCTGCCATTAACTGTTTTTCATAAAGCTCTTTGTATGCACCGTTGCGTTCCATTAATTGGTCATGAGTACCTTGTTCAATTATTTTCCCATCATCCAGCATTACAATTTTGTCGGCCAGCTTTGCAGAAGATACCCGGTGAGAAATAATTACCGAAGTTCGTTGGTGCATGATCCTCTTTAAATTATTAAGGATAATATTTTCAGTATTGGTATCAACTGCCGAAAGACAGTCGTCTAAGATGAGAACCTTAGGGTCACGAGCGATGGCTCTTGCTATCGACAAACGTTGTTTTTGCCCACCCGACAAGGTGATGCCTCGTTCTCCTAAAACGGTATCAAAGCCTTTCGGGAAATTTTGGATATTATTTAATAAGTCTGCGTCTTTTACTGCTTGCTCTATTTTTTCAAAAGGCATATCACTCGTTCCAAATCGAACATTATTTTCTATACTGTCCGAGAAAAGAAACACATCTTGGGGTACATAGCCGAGCTGCTTCCGGTAATTTTG
>CAXBLH010000360.1:0-6047 GCA_963976315.1 uncultured Dyadobacter sp. | reverse complement strand
GAGTAGGTGCGTTCGCCTTACAGCTAGTCATATCTGGTACCACTTATGGATATTATTATTCAAGACTGACAGCTATAAGTGGAGAAGTGATCGCCAAAAGCCAGCAATACATTCCCCTACCGTTGCCGGCTACAAATCTGGATGTACTTCCATTAGCTCCGCTAGTCACGATACAATCCTGGCTTTCAGTGCATATTCATCAGTTTGTAGCTATATGGTGCCTAGGTTCCCTTGTTTTTTTACTACGGCTGTGTATTGGATGGAGATACACGCAACACCTTAGAAACAGATCCCTACGTATAAACGATGAGAAGTGGATCAGTAGATTTAATCAATTATTAACCAATATGGGTTTAACACAATCCGTCGGATTGCTAGAGTCCGGCATGATTACCACTCCCATGGTCATTGGGTTTTTAAAACCTGTTGTTTTGGTACCCATAGGTATGCTCACCCAGCTTCCTATGGCACAAGTGGAAGTTATTTTGGCGCATGAACTCGCGCATATTAAGCGTAATGATTACTTCGTCAATCTGTTACAATCTTTCTTTGAAATTATATTCTTTTTTCATCCAGCGGTCTGGATTTTATCTTCCAAAATACGAACTGAACGGGAAAACTGCTGTGATGACCTAGCACTTACTGTTCAAAATGACCGCTTCTCACTCGCTAAAGCATTGGTTTCGGTAGCAGCATGGCAAAAACCTATACTAGTTGCCCAATCTTTTTCATCTCAAAAAGCTAATTTATCAACCCGAGTTAAACGAATTATAGGTATGGAAACAAAAGCATCAAACCCATTCAGAAACCAGCCATTCATGTATATGACCATTGGCTTATTTATAGGACTTTCCATGTTTGCTATTGGAAAGCAATCAGAAAAAAAGGATTCTAATTCCAATTTGGAACAGCAAAAAAATGAACCAAAACGGTTCAATTCACTTACTGCAATCCACGCCGATACCATTTATTTGAATGAAAACTTGGTATTAAACCATGAAATAGAAAAAAATATCAATCTAGACACCTTGAACTTAAACCTTAATCAAAATAGCTTCGCATTTGAACCGATGGATTTCAAGATGGAGAATTTTGAATTTGATGCAAGCAATTTCAATATAGATTTGTCGGACTTGAAGATCGATATTCCTGCATTGAAACTACAATTGAACGATACCCTTCTCAAAAAAATGGAAGGATTTCAATTGAATATGGAGCGCTACCAAAAAGAGATGGAAGTGTTGCAAAAGCAAATGGAGGCGGCCAGCATTAAGCTTCAAAACAAGCATCTTAATTTGACCGAAATTCATAAAAAAGCAGAAAACATACACGCCCAAAATACTGGCTTATTTCAAAAATATTCGGAATTGATTCACAAGAAAGAAATGCTTTTGGAACAAAAAGAAAATAAATCCAAGTCTGATGTTAAGAAACTAGAAAAGCAAATTGTAAAAGTGGACAATCAGTTGGCCACTTTGGAAAAGCCAATGGCTGACTTTAAAAAGCAGATAAGTTTAATTAAAGTGAACACAGAAGCTTTAACAAATTCCATTGAATTTAAAAACTTCCAAAAAGAAGTAGCAGTAATCAGCAAGAAAATGGCCGAAATTGGAGCAAAAATGCAAAGAGAAGTTGTGGGCAAAGCACTCGTATCACCTGCACCACCAGAAGCCCCTGTAGCACCTGCTTCTCCCAATGTCCCACAACCAGTTCCACCAGTGAACCCTATAGCAGCACCATTACCACCTACACCACCAATAAAATAAGTATTTTCAAGGCCAGCACATTCCTTTGCGCTGGCCTTGATTTTTCTTCAACAGCACCACTATTCCACCTCAATCACTACATCGTCCGTCAGTGGGTGGCATACACAGGTTAATATAAACCCTTCACCTAGCTCGGCTTCTGATAAGGCATCCTCTTCATCCATCTGTACTTTACCCGATACACATTTACCCATACAAGCGGTACACATTCCCGCCTGACACGAATAAGGCAGGTCAATATCCATATTGAGTGCAGCTTCTAGTACCGTTTCGTGCGGTTTTACAGGAAGTTTATACTCGGTACCTTCATAAAAAAGGGTTATTTCTCTTGATTTTAAAGAATCATTGTCTTCCATTACTACTTCTCCATTTGAAACTGGTAAGTGGGATATAAAACTTTCCTTTCGAATGTTTTTATCTGAAACAGAGAGTATGGCCAACGCCCGGTCCGCCTCTTCCATCATATCATCGGGTCCACATAAAAAGTATTCGGCGTCATCCACCTTTAGATCTGGCAACTTCTCAATTATTTTCAATAGATGTGTTTTGTTGAGCCTACCCGTTTCACCTTCCCAATTTTCAGAAGGCTGGCTCAAACTATGAATCACTTGTAAGCGAGACCCATATTTTGTTTGAAGTTGTTTTATTTTTTGGTCAAAAATAATATTCTCTTCATTTCTGCTACCATAAATCAAAAATACAGTGGACTCCTGCTCCACGATTAATATGGATTTAAGTATCGAAAATAAAGGTGTAATCCCACTTCCTGCACCTATAAATACTACTTGCCGTGTTTGGTCGTCCGCTTGTTTTGGGAAAAAATTACCCGTTGGCTCCATTACTTCGACTACATCGCCTTCTTTAAGGGTATCCAACAAAAGGTTAGAAGCATATCCTCCAGATAAACGCTTAATGGTAATTGATGGCGAAACATCGGTATAAGGAGAACTAGAAAACGAATAAGACCGGCGAATAGTTGTATCGTCTTTGGGAACTATTACCGTTAAAAACTGACCTGGACGATATGCTAAAACCTCATTGAGAGGATGCCAAAAGTGTATAGAAACAGCTTCTTCCGTTTCCTTTTCCACTTCTTTTACTTTTAAAAAATAATATTTACTCATAACTAGTCATTAAGCATCTAGCGAATCGCAACCTGCCTAAAAGAATTTATAAACTAAGTGATATCTAATTTTGAACACGAAACTACCTTATCTAATTCATTCTAATGCAAAAAAGCCCCATGGAAAATTCTACCATGGGGCTTTTGTAAATATATATTGATTTAAAAACCAATTTCGACTTTCAATCCGGATTACTGTAAAGTAGCAACAGCATCCTTAATTCTCTGAACCGCCTCTACCAATGCTTCATCTGCAGCGGCAGTAGAAATTCGGATACAGTTTGGAGCTCCAAACCCGGAACCTGCCACGGTAGAAACAAAAGATTTGTTCAAAATCCAATTCGCAAAATCGTCAGAATCCTTAATAGTCGTTTCACCATCGGTTTTTCCAAAGTAATAACTCACATCAGGGAAGGCATAAAATGCGCCATCTGGCATGTTTACTTTAAATCCTGGGATTTCTCTAAGCAGACCTACTACTAAGTCGCGACGACGCGCATAAGCCGTAGCCATTTCCTTAGAAGCATCCAGTGAGCCATTAAATGCTGCTACAGCCGCTTTTTGGGCGATAGAGTTGGTACCAGAAGTAACTTGGCCTTGTAATTTTTCAACGCCTTCTGCTATCCATTTAGCTGCACCTATGAAACCTATTCTCCATCCAGTCATTGCAAAACCCTTCGCTACTCCGTTAACGGTAACAACACGATCCTTTAATGCTGGGATAGAACCCATACTGAAATGACCTTCTTTTGTGAAGTTAATGTATTCGTAAATTTCATCAGCCAATACATATACACCTTCATGTTTTTCGAGTACCGCAGCGATTTCACGCAATTCTTTTTCAGAATATACAGATCCCGTTGGGTTGTTAGGCGAAGCGTACATCACAATTTTGGTACGTGGTGTAATAGCTGCATCAAGTTGTGCTGCGGTTACTTTAAAATCGTTATCAAAAGCACCATCAAGTACTACCGACTTACCATCTGCCAGCTTAACCATTTCAGAATAACTCACCCAATACGGCGCAAAAATTACTACTTCATCGCCAGGGTTTATCAATACCTGAATAACATTGGCCAAAGAATGCTTAGCACCCGTTGAAACAACAATATTCTCCGGTTTCCAATCTATATTATTATCACGCTTTAATTTATCAGCGATCGCCTTCCGAAGGTCGGGATAACCAGCAACCGGCGAATAGCCATGAAAGCCATCATCAATCGCTTTTTTAGCGGCTTCGCAAATGTGAGCCGGAGTTTTGAAATCGGGCTCACCAACGCTTAAACTTATTACTTTGTGACCTTGAGCGGCCAATTCTCGAGCCATTTTTGTCATAGCCAGAGTCGAAGACTCTTCAAGTGCTGTGATGCGGTCGGCTAACCGGCTTTGCTCTGCTACTGCGGACATTGCAAATTTTTTAGTTAAATGAATGTTAGTTCAATCTATATCAACAAATTGCCCGCAAAGGTACGGGTTTTTTGTAAAGGACTAAACAATTTTCAGAATGAATAGGATAATATTTTATTTCTATTGCAGGTTTTGAATAAAAACCTATGGCTTTTATTCAAAAGAAGCCACCGAAATTTGGAGTAAACCTGTATTAAAAAAAAAGCCGAAGCCTCAATGGATGAAGCTTCGGCTAGTTAAGAATAACCAATAAATTTAAGCCAAAGCAGCTTTTAAATTAGTATCAATGGCTTCTAGGAATTCTTCGGTATATAGGTAATGATCACCATGACTTACCTTGTTTCCATGAATACAAACGGCCAAATCCTTGGTCATTTGACCACCCTCTACGGTTTCAATACAAACTCTTTCTAAAGTTTGACAGAAATTGATAAGATCTTGGTTACCGTCCAATTTACCACGGAATTCCAAACCACGTGTCCAAGCAAAAATAGATGCGATTGGATTCGTCGATGTTGGGTTTCCTTTTTGGTGCTCGCGGAAGTGACGTGTTACAGTGCCATGCGCAGCTTCTGCTTCCAAGGTATTGCCATCTGGAGTTAATAATACAGATGTCATCAAACCTAATGAACCAAACCCTTGTGCAACGGTATCGGACTGAACGTCTCCATCATAGTTTTTACATGCCCAAACAAAGTTTCCTTCCCATTTAAGAGCTGAGGCCACCATGTCATCGATCAAACGGTGTTCGTAATGTACTTTACCAGTAAATTCAGCTTCGTAAACCTCTTGGAATATATCTTTGAAACGACCATCATACTTCTTAAGAATGGTGTTTTTTGTAGAAAGGTATAAAGGCCAACCTTTACCCATTGCTACATTAAAACAAGCACGTGCAAAACCACGGATCGACTCATCGACATTGTACATAGCCATTGCCACGCCAGGTCCTTGGAATTGGTATACTTCACTTTCTATTACATTTCCATCTTCTCCTTCAAACTTAACTGTAAGTTTTCCTTTTCCAGGTACGATGAAATCCGTAGCACGGTATTGATCACCAAACGCATGACGACCTACAATAATAGGTGCCGACCAGTTGGTAACCAAACGTGGTACATTTTGCATCACGATAGGCTCACGAAAAACAGTACCATCCAAGATATTACGGATAGTTCCGTTTGGAGATCTCCACATTTGTTTCAATCCAAACTCCACCACACGATCTTCGTCAGGAGTAATAGTAGCACATTTGATACCCACGCCATATTCTTTTATAGCGTTAGCAGCATCAACGGTTACTTGGTCATTAGTTTCATCACGATATTCGACACCAAGGTCATAATATTTAATATCGACATCTAGATAAGGTAAAATCAACTTTTCCTTAATAAACTTCCAGATGATTCTGGTCATTTCGTCCCCATCAAGCTCTACAACAGGGTTAGCAACTTTAATCTTGCTCATATTTGTTTCTATACAATAGTTAAAGATTTTAAAATCAGTCGTGAAAGTACAAACAATAGATTAAAATGGCGAAAAATCCGATCAATGTTACGTTAATTTGGCAATATTTTTTTGAAATTAAGTACTAATATTGATTCTCAATTTGTATCCGATAGATGGAAAAGAAAAAACTTAGAGCACTTTATAGGCAGGAACGATGCGCATTGTCTTCGGAACGAACCGACCTTTTGAACATTGCCCTATTTTCCAAAGCAATAGCACTACTAACCGAATTAAAGCCTAAA
>CAXBLH010000359.1:0-6080 GCA_963976315.1 uncultured Dyadobacter sp. | reverse complement strand
AATTCTTTGCCCCGGATTCATTGGCATATTCAGATTCTACAAATGCCACAATTACCAAATACCAAATCTTGCATTTAGATCCAAAACAACTGGTATTAAAAAAACACCAAAACCCTTTTCTTCCTGGAAATAATCAGGAACTTTATGAAATAAGATATTTTTCCAAAATTGCTACCATGCCGTAATATTTTGACCATTCAAAAACAAAACGGCTTCCCATTATTTCAAATGAATTTCCGACCAACATTATTATTACTCCTCGCAATCGCTTCCATCGTTTCGTGTAATAAACCAAAAAAAGAAACGCTATTTGAACTACTACCTTCTGGCTATACAGGTCTGGATTTCAACAATGAGCTCAATGAAAGTGAATCCTTAAATATTCTCACTTACGAATATTTTTATAACGGCGGTGGTGTTGGTATCGGCGACCTAAACAAGGATGGATTGCCCGATATTGTTATGGGTGGCAATATGACCGCTAGTAAAATATATTTGAATAAAGGTAACTTACAGTTTGAAGATATTACCAAGTCCTCCGGTTTCAACATACCAGAAAATTGGGCAAGGGGCATCGCGATGGTCGATATTAACAGCGACGGGAATTTGGATATATATGTTTCAAGATCTGGGCCAGATAAAATCACTGGTCATAAATTGGGAAATCAATTATTTATTAATCAAGGCAACCTGACTTTCAAAGAAGAGGCTGAAAAATATGGCTTAAACTATGCTGGAAATACGACACAAACGGCCTTCTTTGACTATGACAACGACGGGGATTTAGATGCCTACTTGGTAAATAACGTCATGGATTACAATGGCCCGAATACCATTCACCCTAAAAAAATAGATGGCTCCTCTCCTAGTACCGACAAACTTTTCAAAAACAATGGCAATGGCACTTTTACGGATGTTTCAACGGAGGCTAATATACTTTCTGAGGGTTTTGGGCTTGGAATTTCGGTGCTGGACATCAA
This sequence comes from uncultured Dyadobacter sp., assembly GCA_963976315.1. Classification (GTDB taxonomy): domain Bacteria; phylum Bacteroidota; class Bacteroidia; order Cytophagales; family Spirosomataceae; genus Dyadobacter. The sequence goes on along the minus strand of CAXBLH010000359.1, from coordinate 5,100 downwards.
TCGTGATGGCTGGCAGGACTTGTATGTATCGAACGACTATTTGACCAATGATTTACTATACATCAACCAAAAAGACGGCACCTTTAAAAATGAAATAGAACAGTATTTCAAACACCAAAGCTACTCGGCTATGGGGAATGATGCGGCCGATATAGACAATGATGGCTTGGTGGATTTGGTCACCGTAGACATGAAACCGCAGGATAATGAGCGTTGGAAAAACATGTTTGGTTTAATGAATTACGACCGATTTTTATCGGAAAAGAAAGTGGGGTACCAGCCGCAGTATATGCGTAATACCCTGCAACATAATAACGGAGACCGTCCCAATTCCAGCAATCCATTTTTTAGCGAAATTGGTAGGTACGCTGGAATAGATGCCACCGATTGGAGCTGGGGAGCACTATTGGCCGATTATGACAATGATGGTTTCCGCGATTTGCTAATTACCAACGGCTATCCAAAAGACATTACCAACCGTGATTTTGTGGTTTACCGTATGGCGGAACACCAGCAAAAAATGCGAAACAACAGGTCCAGCAATAAGAACACTTTAGAAATGCTCAAACAGGTAACAGGAGCATTTTTACCTAACTATTTATACCAAAACAACCACGATCTCACCTTCAAGGATCAATCTAAAAATTGGGGATTTACAGAAAATTCCTATTCCAATGGGGTTGCTTATGCGGATCTGGATAATGATGGGGATTTGGATTTGATTGTCAACAATTTAAATCAAGAAGCATTCCTCTATAAAAACAATGCAGACAAGAACCCTGACAACCATTACCTAACCATAAAATTGGAAGGTACTGATGTGAACCCGTATGGTTTTGGATCAAAAATCTGGTTATATAAAGACAGCCAAGTCCAGTTTCAAGAAAACTCACCCTATCGTGGCTTCCAGTCTACGGTGGACAATCAACTTCATTTTGGACTCGGACCAACCACCAAACTAGACTCGGTTATCATCGAATGGCCAGATCAAAAACGGGACAAAATCACCAATATTTCTGCTAACCAAGGGATACAAATCAACTATAAATCAGCAAAAACGACTGATCCTAAACCAGAAAAAGTGCCACCACTTTTTACGGATATCACCAACAAACTAGGACTTAACTATAAACACAGCGATCCCTTATATATAGACTTCAAAATACAGCCGCTACTTCCTCACCTACTTAGCCAAAATGGCCCGGGAATCAGCGTAGGAGATATCAATGAAGATGGTTTAGAAGACTTTTTTATAGGTGGAGCTTTTAATCAATCGGGTACTATTTTCACCCAAAAACCAAATGGTCAATTTGTACAAAAACCATTAACCACGGATACGAAATACGAGGAAGATATGGGGAGTTTGCTTTTTGACTATGACCAGGATGGAGATCTGGATCTATATATCGTGAGCGGCAGCAACGAATTTCAAGTCGATAGCCCTTATTATCAGGACCGGCTTTATAAGAACGATGGAAAAGGCAATTTTTTTATAGACACAAATGCTTTGCCTTTAATGCATACCAGTGGTTCGGTCGTTACTGCTAGTGATTTTGACCAAGATGGCGATCTGGATTTATTTGTAGGTGGACGACTTGATCCAGGTCAATATCCCAATGCTGGTACAAGTTACTTATTAAGAAATGACGGCGGGAAATTTAGCGATATCACTGAATCCTTGGCACCTAATTTAAAAAATTGCGGCATGGTCACCGCAGCATTATGGACGGATTTTAATAATGACGGTTGGAAGGATTTAATAGTGGTGGGGGAATGGATGCCAGTTACCTTTTTCCAAAACACTCATGGAAAACTCAAAAACATTTCTTCTACTAATGGCTTGAAAAATACCAGCGGTCTATGGAATAGCATCGCGTCCGGGGATTTTGACGAAGACGGCGACCTGGATTATGTCTTGGGCAATGTTGGAAATAATATAGATCTAAGAACCGACTCCAAGCACCCAATTACCTTATTCTATAAAGATTACGATCGCAATGGTGTGATGGATCCAATTTTGACAAAATACGTGGGGAACAAACTTTATCCGGTATCGCCAAGGGATGAAATGACGAACCAAATGAATTTTTTAAAAAAGCGTTTTATTTATTATGGTGACTATGCCAAAGCACAATTCACAGATGTTTTTACAAAAAAAGAGCGCGAAGGACAAAAGAAATTAACCTGTGATATCACCAGTTCGATACTGCTGGAGAACAAAGGAAACCATCAATTTGAAATAAAAACCCTTCCTATGCAGGCACAACTTGGCCCGGTATATGGAATAACCGTCGGAGATTATGATCTGGACGGACATTTGGATATTATTCTGGCAGGAAATAGCCATAGTACCGAGTCGATAAATGGACAAATGGATGGATTGAATGGATTGCTTTTAAAAGGAAATGGTAGTGGTACATTTCAGGTAATCAAGAATTCAAAAAGTGGGCTCATGATCCCTGGTGATGCAAAAGGCATGGCCACGCTCATATCAAATAATCAAATTCCCCTTTTATTGGTAACCCAAAACAACCAAGAACTTAAAACTTTTCAGCTTCCCAGTTCAAAATTAGCACTAGCAATTAAGCCAAAATCAGGAGATGAATATGCCTTGATACACCTCAAAAATGGCAAAATCAGCAAACATGAATTTTACTATGGAACAGGTTATCTATCCCAACCCAGTACTCAGTTAATATTGAACAAAACGAATATCGTCAAAATAGAAATGATTGACACCTATCAAAAATCACGGACTATCTATACCAACCCACCAATATCAAAAAATAAGGTATGACAACAAGTTGTTTTTGCACTAAAAAATCGATTGGTTTTGGTAGCGTAGTACAATTTCATCGGAAGCTTGTTTTAAATATTTCAAATTCTCTTCAATTTCATTCGAATTTTTACAATATGGAAAGGGTGCTTCGGTAACGTAAGTTTCCACTGTGCCGTCAACCTGTAATTCCGCAAATAAGAATACAAGTTTTGAACCTAACTTTCCACACAGTTTCAATATGTTTGGCGAATAACTACCAAAGGCACCCTGGTCAACCATTAAAAGCACAGATTCGTTTTTTTGCAACAAATTCTTAGCCTTTAAAAGTACATGAAGGTTTCTTAATAGGATAGGAATTTTATGTGTTATTCCCCATACGGACATTTTTCCACCCGGTATTGGTTCCCCTACAATGACAGCATCCACTTTAAATTCATTTTCAATCAAACCACAAATGGCAACTTTTATTAAGGGAATATGAACGGTACACAAAACCAATCCATTGTTATGATCCAATAAATCCAATCCTCTTATACGATAGGGAATTGGGAAGTACCTCCCTTTCCGAGTGAGCAACGAAAGCAACGTATTAACATCAAAGGCCTTGATTAATCCCAATGGATATTTTTTTATAACTATGTGCGTGAGCTTGAAGCGACTTATTTTGGAAATAAATAGTACAACAGCGTACCATTTCTCCACTGGAAAACAAAAAGCAATCGCATGTACTAACAGTTTAAAAATAGACAAATTTAAGAATCTAAATACCACCGACAGTTTTAATAATTTCCTCATGCGGATACTTGGCAAATAATCCATTTTAAGGGTTTGGGAGAGAAAGTTTTAACTTATTATAGTGTCTTAAATCGCCAATTAAAGGAAAATAAATACACTTTTTAAAATTAATACTACATAGAATAATTTGCAATTGATTTTATGAAATAAATATTACTACTTAAATTCAACCAATAAATGCTACGGCTAATTTAATTTCATTAAAAGCTTTTCGGTGATTACCTCTACTTAAAATAACGTAGGCATGATAGCCTAATTATTCCGAATTAATTCTAGTCTTCCGCTTCCAAAACCAATATTCCTTCTTCTAACCCAAATACCAAGCAAAACCTTGACGTTCAGCGAATAATGACTTAATCGAAGTAAAAAACACAACGAATAATTGGCATAATCGACTTAAATTTTGAATCGAATTCCTCTATTCTTCAAAAGTCAAGGAAAAATAAAGAGTTAATCAAAACAAAAATGACTAAAAATATTACCGTACCATGCTTGGCTACAGTCAGCGTATTGGCATGTTCAGACAATAATGTAACGGAACCCGAAATTGAAACTCCTACGTACACTACGATATACTTTAGTGGAATGACTAAAACAGATGCGATAGGAAATATCATGTCGATTGTAGATACTACCGATTGGCATTTTGAAGAACGCTGGTTTTATTTTGAATATAAAAAAGAGGGGTGTGTTTTTGAAAGGCGTAAAAAGGAATTCAGAGAGTACCGTTATCAATTCTTTACCCAGGATTCATGGGCATATTCAGATTCTACAAACGCCACAGTCAAGAAATACCAAATCTTGCATTTAGATCCAAAACAACTGGTATTAAAAAAACGCCACAACCCTTTTCTTCCTGGAAATAATCAGGAACTTTATGAAATAAGATATACTTGCAACGCAAAACAATGGAACGCTTAAATCTTTCCTGTTTCCAGCGTCTAAAACATCATGGACCATTAAACCGGAAAAGGGATTCTACTATGCTTTAATTTATTACAAAAATGGAAAAATAAGAAAGCATGAATTCAATTTTGGTAACGGTTATTTATCGCAATCCAGTAACAAACTGGTATTGGAAAAAGCAAATATCATCAAAATAGTAATGGTTGGCTCAAACAAAAAGTCAAAGACATTTTATTTAAGCCAACCAAAATAAGGTTCCAATATTTTACTTAATCAATACTTTTGCAGCATGAAGATTGCCTTGTTGAGATTTATAACGGACTATATATAAACCCTTGGCCCAATTAGAAATATCAATAAACTCTTCTATGGTGTTTGTATGGTACTTTTTCTTCCCATTAACATCCATAATCTCCACCATTTGAGCTGAATATAAGATTTCATTGCTGAAATATAAACGGTCAGAAGCAGGGTTGGGATAGGTATACGACAGCTCATTTTTACCGTCAAAATTAAGATTAACCACGCGACTAAATGAAAATGTTTGATCCAAGTCAATCATTTTTAATCGATACAAATTTTCACCATTCCACACATTTTTGTCAATGAAACTATACTTC
>CAXBLH010000358.1:0-6096 GCA_963976315.1 uncultured Dyadobacter sp. | reverse complement strand
TTTCACAAGCGCCAAGAGAAACCTCTTTCTGCCAGTTTGCAATTCAGGAGGATCATCTATTCATTATTCCCGATGCCAAAAGCGATATTCGGTTTGTCGATAACCCTATTGTTGATAAGGCTCCAAACTTTCGTTTTTATGCAGGTGCACCGCTCATTTTAAGCAATGGTTATAAGATAGGTACTTTGTGTTTGTTTGATGTAAAGCCCAATCAGTTAAATGAGGTGCAGCAGTTGGCATTGATTACATTATCCAGGCAAGTAGTTTATTTAATGGAGTTGAAAATTAGCCAAAATTTGCTCCAACTTCAATTGAAGGAAATAGAGAATAAGAATAGGTCCTTACGTCAGATTGCCCAGTTCCAGTCCCATGAAATAAGGCAACCCCTTACCTCTATTATTGGATTAGTAAAATTAGTAAGCCAGGGATTGCATGAGGTGGATGAAGAATGGCTGAGTATGATTACCGATGCTACCTCAATACTCGATACAAAAATTCATGCGATAGTGAATGAGTCCATGGGTAATAATGATGTAAAGTTAGTCCAGTTTAACAAAGTAGTAGAGGAGATTGAAGATTATGCCATTATTCTATTAGATAGGAGTGGGAAAATTGAAAACTGGAATAAAGGTTCCGAGAAAATAAAGGGCTATTCGTCTTCGGAAATCGTTGGAAAGCACTTCTCCAAATTTTATACAGCCGAAGACCAACAGGCAAATTTGCCAAATCGCTTGTTGGAGGAAGCTGTTCGTAACGACGTGACCAGAAATACTGGTTGGCGTGAGAGAAAGGATGGCACCCTGTTTTGGGCTAGTGTAGTAATTACCAGTATTCATAATGATTCTCAAGAGGTCATCGGTTTTATAAAGGTAACGCGTGACCTTTCGGAACTTATTACTGCACAAAACTCACTGGATAATTCAGAACTGCGGAGTAGTCGAATGATAGACGAAATTGAGGATTATGCGATTATCCTGCTGGATATGGATGGGCATATAGAAAAGTGGAACAAAGGAGCTCAAAAAATCAAGCAGTATTCTAGCGAGGAAGTGATGGGTAAAAGTTTTAATATTTTTTATACGAAGGAGGATATTGAGAAAGCTGCCCCACTCAAATTTTTAGAACAAGCCCGAATGGAAGGTCGGGCCAATCAGGAAGGATGGCGGCTCAGGAAAGACAAAACTAAGTTTTGGGGATCGGTGGTACTTACCGCTATCCATGATCCTGCTGGGGAAGTTATTGGGTTTGTAAAAATCACCAAAGAACTGGTGTCTAATTGAGTGTTTTGAATTATACCATTATGTCAACCGTCAATTGCGGGATGCAGTTTGCGGTTGATATAATACTAAATCCTATGTGCTCCACAAGTTTTTGATTTGATCCGGTTAAGGCTTTTCGAACTCAGTTCAGAGGGGTCAGAAATGTTGAATTCTTCCTCTACCGACTCACTCAGTGATATGCTTAATCCAGGTTACTCCACAACATTTGGTCTTGATCCAGAGAATGTGCAAATGGGATGGTCAAAAAAAAGAAAAGCACCTAACGAATAAATGTTAAGTGCTTAATATTCAAGTGATCCCGTTTGGATTCGAACCAAAGACCTACTGCTTAGAAGGCAGTTGCTCTATCCAACTGAGCTACGGGACCTTTAAAAAAAATAGGCAGTAAGCTGATTACAGATCTATGCTGCATACGGCTATCTGCCTATTTAATTTGTCGGGGAGACAGGATTCGAACCTGCGACCCTCTGGTCCCAAACCAGATGCGCTACCGGGCTGCGCCACTCCCCGAAGAGTAATTAATCTAGTAATTTTGGAGTTACTAGACCCGGATCAGAAACAGTGTAGAGGAAGCGGGATTCGAACCCGCGGTACCCTTGCGAGTACGGCAGTTTAGCAAACTACTGGTTTCAGCCACTCACCCATCCCTCCGTCTTTTCCGTTCTGGGTTGCAAATATAGCAGGTTGTGATTTACAATTCCAAACATTTCTGATAAAAAAATATTTCAGAGATGGCATTATTGTCTATTTTTGGGGCAAATAAAACGCACAATACGTTCATTATGAACTGGAATTATTACTTTGGAACCACGGAATATTTTTTTATTTTTTTATTTATTTTACTCAATGTACTCTATATTTTTCGAACAGTTCGGGTAGCGAGGAAGCTCAAAACCACAGCGCGTTCTTTGATAGTGAAACTTGTTTTGCGATCCGTGGCTTTCGGGTTGCTACTGGTAAGTTTGCTTGGGCCTTCTTTTGGGGAGACCCAAAAAGAGGTAAAAAGTCTGGGCAAAGATATTTTTGTGGTGATTGACCTTTCCCGTTCTATGAAGGCCATGGATGTTATACCTAGTAGGTTGGAAAAAGTAAAGTTTGAGCTCAGCCGTTTTGTCGATAACCAGTCTTCTAACCGAATTGGGATCATTGCTTTTTCAAACAAAGCTTATATGCAGGTTCCTTTGACTTATGATCGCGACGCCCTTCAGCTTTTTATTCATTCCTTGCAAACCGAACTTATCCCCGGCCAAGGGTCTAATCTGTGTGCTGGGCTAGAAATGGTTTTCGAGAAAATGTCCAAGCCAACCAATGGCGAGAACCGGTCAAAACTGGCCATCGTTTTTACAGATGGTGAGGAGTCGGATGACTGTCCTGGTGCTTTGTTTAACAATTTTCGACGGTATGGTATCGCCGTTAAGGTGGTAGGAGTAGGTAGTTATTTGGGTACCACCATTAAAGACGGTTCAGGACTACTGGAAGATGATGAGGGTAAATTGGTAATAACCAAGCTCGATGATGGCTATCTCACACAATTAACGGGGAAATTCAATAGTAACCCTTATTATTTAAGAAATGAGAAAAATGATTTAAATCAACTGATTTTAGATATAAATGAGATGTCTAGCTCCTTTGTGGATGCCAAAACATTTGCGGTAGAAACCGACAAATATTACTATTTCTTGGGTGCAGCCTTGGTTTTATTGTTGTTAGACGTTTTAATTACGATTGGAACTTTCCGGTTATAAATTTCTATTGCTATTTTTGCAGCTAAGTTCAATACTATTATGACTGCACTTTTGATGTATATTTTGTTGTGGGTTTCTGATAATCGGTCTTTTGATACGATTACTAGAACGAATGAACAGAAAAAAGTAGCAGAAATTAGGTATAACGAAGGCCAGTTTGAGGCAGCTGCAGCTATTTATTATAATATCAGTTATGGCTCTCTGTTTTCGAAACCAGGAGCACGGTTGAATTTGGCTAATTCCTATTTTGCTAATAATCAGTGGGAGGAAGCTGGAAAACAGTATAAATTATTGCTGGGGGTTACCAATAATTTAATCGCTGCAAGAGCCAATAACCAGTTAGGGATAATCGCAGTAGCAAACCAAGATTCAAGTGCTGCTTTGGATTTTTTTAAAACAGCCCTAGAACTTTCTCCAAATAACAAAGATGCAAAGGGGAATTACATTTTTTTGAAAATGCATTATTCCGGGAATATTACGGCAAATTCGAGTATTTCAAAAATTAAATCTAAAACGAACGTTTTGAAAAGCCAAGCGGCACAAATAGATAGTATTAAAACTTTAGAGAATGAGGTATCAGCCGAAAGGAAGAAAGAAAATTTCTTAAACAGTTTAAAATCTATTAATATGTCGGAAGACCAGGCAAAGGCGATATTGGATGCCATGAAAGCCAATGAGTCCCAATATATTTACCAGCTTAGGCGGGCGCAGTACGCTGGGGAAAAGGATTATTCAAAGAAAACAGAATGGTAATTTAAAAGATAAATGGAAAGTATAGCTCAAACAAATTTTCAATTTCCGGGTCAAACTGGTTTTTATAAAGGAAAAGTAAGGGATGTTTATTCCTTTGGTGAAACATTGGTAATGATTGCAAGCGACAGGATCTCGGCATTTGATGTAATATTGCCAAGAGCAATTCCATTTAAAGGCCAAGTACTCAATCAAATCGCCTCACATTTCTTAAATGCGACCAGTGATATTGTTCCTAATTGGCTTCAAGAAGTGCCAGATCCAAACGTAAGTATTGGAATTAATTGCGAGGCCTTTCCTGTTGAAATGGTTGTCCGTGGCTATTTGGCGGGGCACGCATGGCGAGAGTATGCCGTTGGCAAGCGTGTATTATGTGGCGTAAATCTTCCAGATGGACTTGCAGAGAATGATAAACTGCCCACCCCTATTATTACCCCGACTACCAAAGCACATGAAGGGCACGATGAGGATATTTCTCGGGAGTCAATTATTGAAACGGGCCTTGTAAGTGAAGAAGAGTATGAGCAGCTTGAACGGTACACCTTGGCGTTGTTTAACAGAGGTAGCGAGATGGCCGCTGAGCAAGGTTTAATATTGGTGGATACGAAATATGAGTTTGGTAAGCTGAATGGTGTTATTTACTTGATAGACGAAATCCATACTCCCGATTCTTCGAGGTATTTTTATCAGGAAACTTATGAGGCAAATCAAGATCAGAAATTGCCCCAAAAGCAATTGTCCAAAGAATTTGTACGAGAATGGTTAATCAAAAACGGATTTCAAGGAAAAGACGGGCAGGAAATTCCGGAGATGACTGATGAGAAAATCATTGAAATTTCCGAAAGGTATATTGAGTTATTCGAAAAAGTTACGGGTCAGCAGTTTCAAAAATCGAATTTACAAAATCCGCTACATAGAATTGAAAAGGCGATAACAGAGAGTCTGAAGTTAAATTATTAATCATGGCGTAATATTTTTTGTGTCTAAACCACTTATATAATGATTCACAAAATCGAAAAAAAAGAACAGTATGCATATATAGATATGGAGGAACCGGCATTTTCCGATGCTGTTCCCGAAGCTTTTGAGCAAGCTGCCAGATCTCTTTTTCGTGAAGGGTTACATAATATTATTTTGAATATGAATCTTACCCAAACCATTGATTCAACGGGGGTGTCGATTCTTAAAAAAATCAACTGGTTATGTTCCAATGATTTAGGTTTACTAGTTATAGTCTCAAAAAACGATGATTTCATTGATGAGTTAGAGGGGCTAAGGATTCCAGATATTACCATTTTGCCTACTAAAGAAGAGGCCATAGACGCTATTTTTATGCACAGTTTGGAAAATGAATTTGGGGCGGGTGATGATGACGACGATTATGATGCCGATGATTATAACAGTGTATCAGAGTCCAAAGAACCATAATTACATTACTTCCTAACACTTTTTTAAGCTTCTCTGGCCAAGGATAATCCTTAGCTTTGAGGGGAATCAAGGAGGATGTTTTGTCTGAAAATGAAGTTGAAGCAATAGGAGCAGGGTCTATTTAGTAGATTTTGCTCCTATTTTTTTGTCCCACCCGGCACTTTTTTGCCAGCACTGAGGTTATATAAAGGTTGCATTTAAAGGTTATCTTCAAAAGGTACATTTTTCCTACAGTCTTGAAAGTGTCCGCTTAGCGTATCATTTATATAGCGGATTTCACACCATTTACTGATAAAGAACGAATAGTGCACTTATCAATTTTACATTTTTGTGCACTATTTGTTACGGGATTATCAATATTATTAGAAAAAGTGTGAAATATTGATCAAATAAATGTTTTGGAATAAAATTTTGTCAATTGACTATTTCACCAAATATTTTTTATGGTTAAATTGCAAGGCTGTATCCTAAATGTATTAATACATAGGTACTGCAATTATTTTTAATGGCTGTTTTATTTAAATTCTATTTAGGAATTTGATATTTACTCTACAATCTTCGATATATGTCGCAAATGTCTGAACCAATAGTAGAAAATCAAGGGCTTTATCGCCCTGAATTTGAGCACGATGCATGTGGGATAGGTTTCCGTGCAAACATAAAAGGACGTAAGTCACACCAAATAGTGGCTGACGCAATCCATATGTTAGAGCGCATGGAACACAGGGGAGCTACTGGTTTTGATCCTAATAATGGCGGTAAAGTTATATTCGGCGGTGGTTACAGTCCAACACAAGGTAATGGTACGAAGTTTGCAGTCTCACAACTAGGTGGGGTATACCAAGGATATGGATCTAATTTAACAGCAACTAACTTTATCGGCATATCAAGTG
>CAXBLH010000357.1:0-6129 GCA_963976315.1 uncultured Dyadobacter sp. | reverse complement strand
GCAGCTATAAGGAAATGGTGATAATAAGGAAGCAGTAGCTCAATAGAGTACAACCTTAATATGCAGTGGAAACGGAATGATTTAGGAATAGCATATTTGGTGATAAGTTGGTCTTGTCCTTATAATAATAAAACCTATCTTTACCTTTTGTGTCCATATAAACCCCAATATGTAGGGTTTTAATAACGATAGAAGGTAATGGCAAGAAGCACTTATATATCGGAAAATCTTACTCAAAAGCAAATTGACTTTATGCTTCTGCTGGATGATTATGAGTTAGATATATTCACACTAGAAGAAGTTAAAGCGCAGCTGGGTGACAAAGTGGATAACATAAGTGAGTTAATTGAAAATCTTGTTAATAAGCGAATCTTTTCAAGAATTGAAAGAGGAAAGTATTGCAGGTACAATTTCAGGGACGAAAATATTATTGGTTCCTTTTTGGTCTCGGATGGTGTGATTTCATATTGGTCGGCTTTGCATAAACATGGGCTTACTGAACAATTTCCTAACTCTGTATTTGTTCAAACAAGCAAAGCAAAAAAGGACAAAACAGTATTTGGTGTCTATTATAAATTTGTCAAAGTTATTTCATCAAAACAGACTGGAATTATAGAAGAAGGATTTGGAAATCATAAATTTAGGATAACAACAATTGAAAAAACCATTGCGGATTGCTTTGACTTGCCGCAATATTGCGGGGGATATGCAGAGTTGATTAGAGCCTTTAACGAAGCCTCTATGAATAGTAAAAATTTGATTGCTGCCTGTAAGGCAATCCACAATATTGCGGCAACAAAACGTATGGGATACCTTGCAGCCTTACTTGAAAAAAGGGAGTTGGCCGATTTTATTCAATATGCGGAAAGTCAGACCAAGGAAAAATATAATCTTTTTGATCCGGCAGGAGAAGAAGAAGGCGAATTCGTTAACAGTTGGAAGTTGAGGTTGAATATTACTAAGGAAGATATACTTAGCATCGTAAATAAAATATATTAATGATCTTCCAAAAAGAAGTTGCAAATATAGCCGAGCAAGTGGGCGTAGCAAAAACAGTAATCGACAAAGATTGGGTACTAGGCCATTTTATTTCTGCTATGTATACTATTCCAGAAATTAGAGAAAACCTGATTTTCAAAGGAGGTACTTGCTTAAGAAAATGTTGGTTTAAAGATTATCGATTTTCTGAGGACCTCGATTTTACAGCGACCAATGAAAGCTTCGACTTCACGGAAAAGAACCTAGTAGAAATCTGTAAAAAAGTAACGACTCATGCAGAAATTCAGACGCATATAGTATCTCTAAAACCACTAAAATTTCTGGACAAGCAGGTAGGGTTTGAGGCAATTATTAAATATTGGGGCGCCGATCATTCAAAAAATGAGGCTCCTCCTTCGGTGGAAAGATGGCAGACCAAAATCAAGATTGAAATAATACTATATGAAAAGTTGATCTTTGAACCGATTGAAAAAGAAATTTTTCACCCTTATTCGGATAATTTACTCCTTAAAACTCCTATTCCTTGTTATGCATTAGAAGAAGTTTTATCAGAAAAAATTAGAGCGTTAATACAACGGTCATACACGGCACCACGAGATTACTATGATATATGTTACTTATCCAATAATATAAGGGGGCTTGACTGGAACAAAATAACGGAGGCGTTCTATCAAAAAATGAAATTTAAAAACTTAGAATTTACAGGAATTGAACAGTTAATCAATCCTAAAAGTATACGTGCAGTAAAGCTAGCTTGGCTTAATAGTCTTGGCCATCAAATTAAAAGAGGTACACTTCCTGATTTTGATGTTGTGAAAGAAGAGCTGAAAAGTTTGTTTACAATAAATTTTGTGACAAATGCATGAAAGGAAATACATACATAACTAAATTTGCCAGATAGGTCTTCCTATTATGAATACCGTTTATCTTTCTGAGAATCGTAAGTTTATGAAACTAAAATACCCACTTTTGTTCCTGCTTTGTATATCCTTTAACTCTTTTGCCAAGGATTTTTATGTTTCGCCAAAAGGAAGGGATACCAATCCGGGTACTAGTAGTCAGCCATTTGCTACACTTGAAAAAGCGACTCAGTCTAGCTTGCCATTTATTGGTAAAGAACCAGTGAGGATTTGGTTAACGGAAGGCGATCATTATGTTAGTAAAACTTTGGTACTGGATCAGCAGTTTTCGGGTCGGGAAGGGAAAGGATTTATAATTCAAGGCATCGGTAAAAATGTTTGGCTCAAAGGTTCCAGGGAACTTGCACACTTAAAATGGCGAGATTACAATAACCACATTAAAGTAGCCAAGGTACCCGAAAATATTAGTTTTGACCAACTGTTTGTCAATAACGCCAGCCAAGTAAGAGCTCGGTTTACGAATTACGATTATACCAATCCTTTGCGGGATGGGAGTGGCTATCAGCAAGTTACCGGTGGTACCGACAAAAGATATGATGAGTGGTTTTCCTACGATTCATTGAAGTTTTCCAATAAGAAGTGGGATAACCCTAAAACGGGTATCGTGCATGCATTCCAGAGCCACAATTGGGGGAATATGCAATACCATATTGCTGATATAGACCGCAAAAATCACAAAATTTTATTGGGAGAAGGAGGCTGGCAGTTGCAACGTTCACATGGAATTGGAGGGGGGAATACGCCGTCGCCATTTTTTGTGGAGAACATATTCGAAGAATTGGATGTACCTGGAGAATGGTTTTTGGATACGGAAAAGCATCTCTTGTACTATTACCCAGCCGACGGTCTGGATTTGGTAAATGCTAAATTTGAAGTGCCAGTGGTAAAGGATTTGATACAAATAAAAGGAAGTTCGGAGAAGCCTGTTCGTTTTGTTTCGCTCAAAAACATCAACTTTACGCATACTGAAACCACTTTCATGCATAAATACGAACCTTTGGCCAGAGGCGACTGGTCTATACATCGGGGTGGGGCTATTTATTTGGAGGGTACCGAAAACTGCTATATTGAAGATTGTAATTTTGAGCAGCTGGGCGGGAATGCGGTTTTTATGAGTGGCTATAATAAAAAGAATGTTGTCAGAAATGTGCGTTTTACACAGCTTGGCGAAAGTGCCGTTTGCTTTGTTGGCATGCCATCTGCAGTCCGGTTTTACCAAACTTGGGATGATGCCGAGATTGACGGAAAAGACTGGACGGAAATGCGGAAAGATATGGATCTGGAAGCGGGACCCAAGTCGACTGATTATCCTGAAAACTGCGTGGTCGAAAATGCGATTATGCACCATATCGGTCTACTAGGTAAACAAACAGCAGGAGTTTTTATTTCTATGAGTCATAAAATCAGGGTGAGCCATGCCACTATTTTCAACACACCCCGCGCAGGAATTTGTATCAATGATGGTACTTGGGGCGGGCATATCGTTGAGAACTGTGATATATGGGAGACCGTTAAGGAAACTGGAGAGCATGGTCCATTCAACGCCTGGGGGCGCGAGCGTCAGTGGACTCGTGGTATGGGCGGCATGATCAAGGAGTACGTTTTGTTGGATGCAATTGACCCAGTCATTATACGGAATAACCGTATTTCAAATTTTAGAAAAACCATTAGTGCGGGTAATTGGACTATCGATCTGGATGATGGATCGAGTAATTATGAAATTTATAACAATTTAAGCCTGGGCTCCACACTGAAATTACGGGACGGATTTTTGCGCAAGGTTTATAACAATATTATGGTCAGCGCGGTACCGCTAGGTTGGCATGTGTGGCCGGAAGCATCCGATGATGAATTTACTAAAAACATCGTGGTTATATCGGGCACAGTTCCTGGCAAAAGTATACCGACGGCCAACTACATTGGATCTATCAGAATGCCTACCGACTCCAAATGGGGCAAAATTCACGACAACAACCTGTATTGGAATGTTAACCGGAAAAATGCCATGGTGCATGACCAGGTAGACTTAAAGGGCTGGAAATCGGAAGGCTATGGGGCACATTCTCTGGAAGCCAATCCAATGTTTTTGAACCCTGAAAAAATGGATTATCGTGTAAAACCCAATTCACCTGCTTTGAAACTAGGCTTTAAAAACTTTGCCATGGATGATTTTGGTCATCAAATGACCAAGATTGGGCCTTTTTGGAAAGAATTTGAAAATCAAACCATCGTGAACATAGCGGCAGACACAAGAGGCGGAACGGTATATTATACCACAGATGGTTCGGAGCCAACTGCACATTCCCAGAAATACAGTAAACCTTTTACTATTGATAAAAGTACGTTTGTAAAAGCGATAACGGTCAATTCCAAAGGAGAGGTACTCGGTTTTCAGGACGAAGTCTATTTTACAAAAGTCGACAAGGTAGTGTACCCTTCTTGGTACGAAACCCTTATTTCGGGCAATGTGAGTCAGGAGATTGAAACAGAAACCATTAGTACCAAAGAAGAGGTGGATGGCTTGGTACTCATTAATATCAAAGACGAACCCGATTTGATCGATGCCTCGGGTGGATACAATTCGGGTTGTTTTATCCATAAAATGGATTCTGAAAAAGGGAAACATTGGAAAGAATCGGGCATTCAGGTGAATATGATTATACAGGGTGTTGAAAATGAGGTTATCAATAGTATAGACGACTTTAAATCGGCTTTGAAAAATTATGCCGGTAAAAACGTCTCGGTTAAAACAGCTTATGGTTACGAAAACAAAATATTCTATGTTCAACTACACTAATACCATGTTTAGAAACAATATATTAAGGACTATACTAATCGGTTTTATAGGAGTAATTCTGTTCAATAGTACCAGTTTTGCCCAGAAAAAGCGGCCTAATATTCTATTTATTCTGGCAGATGACCAGTCGCCATTTGATTTAGATATATATGACCCTGCTTCCAAATTGAGCACACCTAATTTGTCCCGACTAGCGTCTGACGGGATGGTTTTTGACGGTGCCTACCACATGGGAGCATGGATTGGAGCGGTCTGCACTGCATCCAGAACGATGCTGATGACCGGAAGGTCACTTTGGAAGCTCCCTCACCAAGCCAATCCTAATAATGCTAATCCGGAGCTGGTTCCTTCCCATTTGGAAGAAAACTCCATGGCAGCCATATTTAACAAAGCTGGCTACGCGACTATGCGAACCTGTAAAAGTGGTAATAGTTATAAAGAAGCCAATCAGAAGTTTACTGTAAATAAGGAAGCGGTAAGCAGAGCTGGAAATGACGAAAATGGCAGCGCCTGGCACGCGGAACAGGTGCTTGACTATCTAAAAGATCGGGAAACTAGCAAAGAAGAAGCGCCTTTTTTGATCTATTTTGGGTTTTCGCATCCACACGATCCGCGTAACGGAAAAGAAGGATTGTTAGATAAATACGGCGCTGAAAACCATACTGATTCCAGCAACCCTCCAACAGTCAATGCAAAACAACCCGCATTACCGGTCAATTATTTAAAGGAACATCCGTTTCCGCATGGTCATCCAAAGTTGCGTGACGAAGAGATGGTTTCTGGAGTTTGGAAAAAAAGGGATGAGGGAACGGTGCGTAATGAGTTGGGTCGGGAATTTGCATGTAGTGAAAACATCGACGACCAAATTGGAAAGGTGCTTAAGAGGTTAGAAGAAATGGGCGAGCTGGAGAATGCCTATATCGTCTATACGGCGGATCATGGTATTGCTATCGGCCGACATGGATTAATGGGTAAACAAAATCTGTACGAGCATTCTTGGCGTGTGCCTTTTATTGTAAAAGGGCCAGGAATAAAGGCAGGAAAACGAGTGCCGGGTAATATTTATTTGATGGATGTTTTGCCCACTTTTTGCGATTTAGCAGGTATTGAGCAGCCAAAAACCGTTGATGCGATCAGTTTTAAGCCGGTACTTTTTGGTCAAAAACAAGAAATTCGGGACGTGATGTATGGGGTGTACAGTGGTGGAACCAAGCCAGGTATGCGTTCTGTAAAACAGGGCGATTGGAAGTTGATCAAATACGATGTGATGGATAGTAAAGTACGTGAAACCCAGCTATTCAATCTGAAAGCCAATCCGAATGAGTTTTTGGCAGAGCATCATAAAAAAGGCAAAATGGAAACCAATTTGGCTAGCAATCCTAAATACGCTGCGAAACTAAAAGAAATGGAAGC
>CAXBLH010000356.1:0-6166 GCA_963976315.1 uncultured Dyadobacter sp. | reverse complement strand
GTACTACTCTGGACAACTTATTAATAGGTATGTGCCATTGAGCCATCCGTTTGCCAAAACCGTAAAAAAAGATTTATTTTACACCATATTAAATACGAATTTTTAAATGAACTACATTTCGCTGGCTCATATTGAGCAGTTAGCCATTCAAAAGGAACAATTCGTATTGGCTCCGGATGCATTGGAACAAGTTTCCAAATCTTTTAATTTTTTAACAGAATTTTCAAAAGATAAAATCATTTACGGGATCAATACAGGTTTTGGCCCTATGGCACAATATCGGATTGAATCCGATAAACTCAATAGTCTTCAATACAATTTAATTCGAAGCCATTCCAGTGGTATCGGCAAACCTTTGTCTGAAGTCTATGCACGAAGTGTAGTAGTGGCGCGTTTAAATGCCTTTTTACAAGCCAACTCCGGCATTAGTAGTGATGTTATAAAACAGCTTGTTTTGTTTTTGAATTATAATATTACGCCAGAGATTTTTGAACATGGTAGTGTTGGGGCTAGTGGGGACCTGGTTCAGCTTTCGCATTTGGGCTTAAATCTCATTGGCGAAGGGTATGTGTATTACAAGGGGGAACGCCTGCCTACTCAGGAAGTATTAAATAAGCTGGAAATTGAACCTTTAAAGTTGCGTCTTCGCGACGGCCTCGGGTTAATCAATGGAACCTCTTGTATGACAGGGATTGCTGCTATTAATCTCATTTATTCTAAGCGGTTGGTGCAGTGGGGCATAGCCGCTTCTGCCATGCTCAATGAGGTAATCGAAGCATTTGATGATTCATTTTCAATGGAATTAAATGCAGTAAAAATTCATGAGGGACAGCAGTATGTTGCTGGGCAAATGCGCGAATTTCTCCATGGTAGCAAAATGATTCGTAAGCGAGAAGAGCTTTTCAAAGATGATTCATCGCTTCAAAAAAGAGAGTTTGAACGTAAAATTCAGGAATATTATTCTATTCGCTGTGTACCTCAGGTATTGGGTCCCATTGTAGATACAGTTAACTATGCGGAGCAGGTGGTGGTAAATGAACTAAATTCAACCAACGACAACCCAATAGTAAGTCCGGAGGATGACAACGTGTTTCACGGAGGTAATTTTCATGGAGATTATATTTCCTTGGAAATGGATAAATTAAAACTGGTCTTGACCAAGCTTACCATGCTTATGGAACGCCAGCTTAACTTTCTGATGAACAGCAAACTGAATAATAAATTCCCCCCATTCCTGAATGCAGGTACTTGGGGATTGAATTTTGGCTTTCAAGGGGTGCAGTTCACCGCTACTTCTACCACCGCCGAATGTCAGGCGTTGTCAACGTCGGTATACATTCATAGTATACCTAATAACAATGATAATCAGGATATTGTGAGCATGGGGACCAACAGTGCGGTAATTGCCAAGCAAGTCATCGAAAATGCATTTCAAGTCATGGCCATTCATTTAATGGCGATTTGTCAAGCAATTGATTTGCTGAGTGCAGAGGAACGTAGCTGGTTGTCGCAAAGTACCCAGGCGGTTTATGATTTGATAAGAACAAAATCTAGATTTATAGTAGAAGATACCCCACAATTCGAAAGTATTGCAGCAGTGTATCAATTAATAAAGGAAAATCCGTATACAATATGAATTGTGCTTTAGTAACAGGAGCTTCAAGAGGAATTGGCCGTGCCATAGCAATACAAATTGCCTTGGATCATGAACTATATATTTTGATTAATTATGCTAGTAACCAAGCAGCGGCTGAAGAAACCTTGCAAACCATAAAAGCGAATGGAGGAGATGGGGCACTTTTACCTTTTAATGTTCAAAATAAGTTAGAGGTAGACGAAGCACTGAATAAGTGGAAGTCAGAAAATGAAGACAAAACGATCTCCGTTCTTGTCAATAATGCAGGTATTACCCGTGACGGGTTGTTTATGTGGATGCCCGAGAAGGATTGGGACGATGTGATGAACATCTCTGTGAAGGGGTTGTACAACGTTACCCAAAATGCTATTCAGCAAATGTTACGCAAGCGAACTGGGCGAATTGTAAACATTGCCTCAGTTTCGGGGATGAAAGGCGTAGCGGGCCAAACCAATTATTCGGCAGCAAAAGGCGCTATTGTTGCCGCTACGAAGGCTTTGGCGCAAGAAGTTGCAAAAAGAAAAATTACAGTGAATGCCGTTGCACCTGGCTTTATAAGTAGTGATATGACTCAAGATCTTGACGAAAATGAGTTGAAGCAAATGATCCCTATGAATCGATTTGGAAAATCAGAGGAAGTTGCCCACCTTGTGAGTTTCTTAGTCTCGGATAAAGCGGCCTATATCACAGGAGAAGTTGTCAATATTAACGGAGGAATTTATTCATAATTATGAGTCATCGTGTTGTTATTACTGGTCTGGGTATATACTCCTGTTTAGGGGTAAGTTTGGAGGAAACTGCCAAGTCTCTCTATGCAGGTAAAAGCGGCATCGTATTTGATCAAATAAGAAAAGATTACGGATTTAGGTCAGCCTTAACAGGAATGGTACCAAAGCCAGATTTAAAGCAACTTTTATCCAGACGGCAGCGCATGGGGATGCACGAGCCGGCCGAGTATGCATTTATGGCAACCCATGAAGCTATGCAAAATGCCGGTTTGGATATCGATTTCTTGGAAAAAACGGAAACAGGGATTATTTATGGGAATGATAGCACTGCAGCATCGGTAGTGGAAGCAAACGACAAAGTGCGTGAAAAGGGAGATACTACGTTGATCGGTAGCGGTGCTATATTTCAAAATATGAATAGTACGGTCAATATGAATTTATCCACTATTTATAAACTGAGGGGTATCAATTTTACTTTAAGTGCAGCATGCGCCTCAGGATCTCATTCGCTTGGAATGGGGTTTTTAATGATCAGTCAAGGTTTACAGAATCGCGTTGTTTGCGGTGGGGCACAAGAGATCAACAAAGAGGCCATGTCTAGTTTTGATGGGTTGGGTACCTTCTCCGTTCGCGAATTGGAACCTACCAAAGCATCCCGACCGTTTGACAAAGACCGTGATGGTCTTATTCCAAGTGGAGGAGCTGCCACTATTATTTTGGAATCCTACGAAGAAGCAAAAAGGAGGGGTGCGCCTATACTAGCCGAAATTATTGGGTATGGTTTCTCATCAAATGGCGAGCATATTTCGAACCCAAATGTTGATGGACAGTCGCGTGCCATGCAAATGGCCATGAAACAGGCGGGTATTGCTGCTTCTGAAATCGATTATATAAATGCGCATGCTACTTCCACACCCGTGGGTGATAGTTCCGAAGCCAAGGCTATCTTCGAAGTTTATGGTAGCCAGGTTCCTGTGAGTTCTACCAAGTCCATGACTGGCCACGAATGCTGGATGGCGGGAGCAAGCGAAATAGTATACTCAATTCTTATGATGCAAAATGATTTTATGGCTCCCAATATTAATTTTGAAAATCCAGACGAATATTCAGCAAAAATCAACATCCTTACCAAAACAACCCAAAAGGAGATTAAGTGCTTCATGTCCAATTCATTCGGATTCGGGGGGACCAATTCAACCCTCATAATTCGTAGTGTAGTATAATGCGTTAATTGAAATGATTTCGTGATCGGTTAAACTATTCATTAAGTTTATTCGTAATTTTGCTGTTGCCTGAAATAAACTGCGTTGCTGTTGGATTCAATAAATGAAGCAATAAGTTTAATCTCCATTAGATTTTCAGGCATTTATCAACTATTTGAAAAATTACGATTTAGAAAATAAAAATGGCTATGTACGACAACGAGGAAAAAATAGCTTTTGACAAAGTGATAGAGGGAATTCGTGATTTTCTTTCTGAAGAATTTGAAGTGGATAGAAGTGAAATAATTCCTCAAAATACCCTGAAGGAGACTTTGGATTTAGACAGTTTGGATTATGTAGACCTTGTGGTTTTAATAGAGGAAAATCTAGACATAAAACTTACTGGTGAAGATTTTAAGGGAATTGTCACTTTTGGCGATTTTTACGATTTGGTAAGAGTAAAATTAGGTCACTAAAATATGAGCCGTTGGGACGGTAAGACAAAGGGCTCATTATCGGGTTATAAGCTATTTTTGTTTTTTATAAGACATTGTAGTCTTTCAACAGTGTATGCGTTACTTCGGGTGGTAACCTACTATTATTTTCTGTTTTCCGCAAAACCCCGAAAAGCTTTAACTGGCTTTTATCAAACTTTTCTGCCGCTTTCCAAGCGTGAGACACGAGAATTAGTAAGAACAAATTTTTATAAATTCGGACAAGTACTAGTGGATCGAGCGGCATTTCTGACCGGGAAAAGTGCAGTATACTCCCATACCTTTGAAAATGAACAATGTTTGCTGGATATTCGTGATGCGGGCAAAGGAGGAATTCTTTTAAGCGCCCATCTTGGTAACTGGGAAACGGCAGGTAATCTTTTGAACGGCCGTATTACTCCTGATATAAATATTGTGATGTTGGACGCAGAGGTCGAAAATATCAAGGAGCTAATAGAAACCTCCACGGGTGGCCCCCGTTTTAAGGTAATTCCAATAAAAAATGATCTTACACATGTGATCTCTATTCGAAACGCACTCAGAAATAATGAGTTCGTCGCGATTCATGCCGATCGATACTTGGATGGTTCTAAGTTTATTGAACTTGATTTTCTTGGTAAAATCGCTCGGTTTCCATTAGGTCCCTTTGTGATTGCTTCTAAGTTTGACGCTCCGGTTACCTTTGTTTTTGCTAACAAAAATGGACAGTATAGTTATCATTTGAGCGCAACTCTGCCTATATATAATAAGTTGAGCCCACAAGAAATTGCAAAAGCCTATGTTTCTACCTTGGAAGCAAAGGTGAGAGTATACCCTGACCAATGGTTTAATTATTTTGATTTTTATGATCGCACAACAACCCATAACTGAATTAATACCGCATCGAGCCCCATTTATAATGGTAGATGTACTTACCGCCGTTTCTGAGGAGAAGTTTGAGTCCGATTTCCAGGTCCTGGAAAATAATGTTTTGGTTGAAAATGGGCATTTAAGTGCTAGTGGGTTAATAGAAAATGTTGCCCAAACCAGCGCCGCAGGATTTGGGATCACCGAGGTCTCCCAAAATGGCCAACCTACCTTAGGTTATATTGGTTCGATAACAAAAGTGGAAATTTTTGAATTACCAGCCGTAGGGGAAACGGTTCATACCATTGTCACACCCACGCACCGTTTGGGCAATATAGTTATGGTTTCCGGTACTTCATTTGTAGCGCAACGACAACTAATGGTATGCGAGATGAAAATTGTTATTAAGTGAATACATCTAGTTTTTGATAAACTTCTGGCTGTTTTTTACAAAAAATGACTATTCTTGTTTTTTAGAAACGAATAGAAAAATTAAATATGCTTTCCACTGAAATAGAAATTGATATTAGATTTAGTGAAACAGACGCTATGGGCGTGGTGTGGCATGGGAATTATCTTAAATATTTTGAAGACGGTCGTGAAGCATTTGGCAAAGCTTATAATCTGGAATACCTTACTATATTTGATCAAGGCTTTTTTACTCCAATCGTTAAGTCGGAAATTGATCATAAAGCACCAGTATATTACGGACAGAAAATAAAAATTAGTACCAAATACATACCAACGAAATCGGCTAAAATACAGTTTGAATATGAGGTGATCAACCTTACTACAAAACAGATTTGTGCCACAGGTAAAACGATGCAAGTGTTTTTGGATAAAGATACCAGACAGCTTGAATTACTAACACCTGATTTTTATAAAAAATGGAAGGAACGGAATATAAAAATTGATCAGTTAAACTAACATAATCGAAAATGATTTCGTACATAGGTGCTGCGTCAATGATTAGTCCGTTAGGTTTGGATATTGAAACCACATGGAATGCTATTTCTTTAAACAGAACTGGAATAGCATGGTATCCAAATGCGGGTTTTAGCAAGGCTGGTGTACATTTAGCTAAAATTCCACTGGCAGACTCTGAAAGAACCTTTGATTTGTTGTTGGAACGCTGCTTGGTGGAGGTGCTATTAAAAATAGATGCCAACATCATTGAGTCTGATCGAACGTTAATTCTTATTAGTTCTACAAAAGGTGCTATTAATCAATCTATTCAGCAGCCTTTTGAGAGGTTGAATT
>CAXBLH010000355.1:0-6189 GCA_963976315.1 uncultured Dyadobacter sp. | reverse complement strand
TATATCGAACTGCTTTCCTAGGTATTTGGTACTCATGCAAGTACATTCCAAATGCCATCCTGGAAAGCCTTTGCCCCAAGGAGACTCCCATTGCATGATATGCTCTGGACTGGCCTTTTTCCAAACCGCAAAATCCAATGGATTTCGTTTTTCTGATTGGCCATCCAACTCACGGGTTTCATTTAAAAGGTCTTCCAAAATCCGGCCTGAAAGCTGGCCATAATCGTTTCCATTACTATTATACTTGGCAATGTCAAAATAAACGGAACCGTTGGATTCATAGGCCAGACCGTTCTCTATCAATTTTTGAACTGCTTCAATTTGCTCAATCAAATGGCCCGTTGCAGTAGGTTCTATGCTAGGAGTTAATAGGTTGAAAATATTGGTAACCTCATGAAAATCATTGGTATATCGTTGTACGATTTCCATGGGTTCCAGCTTTTCGAGCTTGGCCATACGCCCAATTTTATCTTCCCCCTCATCACCATCGCCTACTAAATGGCCCACATCGGTAATATTCCGTACATACCTCACTTTGTACCCAATATATTGGAGGTATCTATAAAGTATATCAAATGACAGAAAAGTCCGAATGTTTCCTAAATGGACATTGTTGTAAACCGTTGGGCCACATACATACATTCCTACATAAGGAGCTGCCAATGGTTCAAATACATCTTTGTTTCTAGTAAGTGTATTGAAAATTCTTAGTTGTTGGCTTATTTTGTCTGACATGGCTTGCTTTTTCTTAATATAATTCAAAGGCAGCTGGCTACTTCGGTTTTATTTTTTGACACAAGTCTACCGCTGAGCTGCAAAAATAGAAAATTACCAAGGATAGTTCTACAAATGGCGATTAGATAAGTACTATCAAAATTACATTTGTATGCTTTTACTTATCTTCGCATCACGATTTAACAAAAGTTAAGCATAGAACATTCTATAAAAAAACATAATAATTTATGAGCTTATTGACAGTAGGGTCTGTTGCATTCGATGCCCTGGAAACACCCTTTGGTAAAACAGATAAAATTATTGGTGGTGCTGCTACCTATATTACTTTATCGGCTTCCTATTTTACCAAAAATAATAATTTGGTAGCAGTTGTGGGCGGAGATTTTCCAAACGAGATGATTGAACTTCTGAAAGATCATGGCGTAAGTACCGAAGGTTTGGAAATTGTTGCGGATGGCAAAACGTTTTTTTGGTCTGGAAAATACCATGAGGACATGAATACCCGTGACACCTTGGTAACGGAGTTGAATGTTATGGAGCATTTTGATCCACAAATTCCTGCTAGTTATCAAGGGTCTGAATTTTTGATGCTGGGGAATACTGTTCCTGCTACACAAAAGCTCGTGATCGAACGTATGGCGAAACGCCCTAAGTTAATCATGCTGGATACGATGAACCTCTGGATGAATATCGCTTTGGATGATCTTAAAGCTGTTTTGAAATTGGTTGACGTACTGGCAATCAATGATGAAGAAGCCCGCCAACTATCTGGTGAATATTCGTTAAGAAAAGCGGCTGTGAAAATTATGGAAATGGGACCCAAAACGCTCATTATTAAAAAGGGTGAACATGGAGCATTATTATTCCAAGAGGATCGTATTTTTTATGCTCCAGCACTGCCTTTGGAAGAGGTTTTTGATCCAACCGGCGCTGGTGATACTTTCGCAGGAGGTTTTATTGGCTATCTGGCTAGTACAGATGATATTTCGTTTGACAACATGAAACGCGCTATTATTTATGGTTCTGCTATGGCTTCATTCTGTGTGGAGAAATTCGGTACCGAACGTTTGATCAATTTAACTCAAGAAGAAATTGACGCTCGTGTTCAGCAGTTTGTGGCGCTTTCGAGTTTTGACATCGCTTAATTCTTAGTGAAATAATAAATCTTAGAATAGGGGATGGGAATTAATTTTCATCCCTTTTTTTATGATCATGCGCTTCTGTAAATTTTTGATAGCCTGCAATTGAACACTTACCGTATTTCCTAAAAAAGCAAAAATGAAATTCGAATTTATTTTTACAGTTGGTTTACTAGCCATTCATTTCTGTGGTTTGGCTCAGAAGGTTACTTTTCCAAAAACTAAAAATAAAGTGGTTGTGATTGCACATCGTGGTAATCATGTGGCTGTACCAGAAAATACAATTGCGTCGACCAGGGAGGCTATTCGGGTAGGAGCGGATTATGTGGAAGTAGATTTACGAACGACCAAAGACGGCCATTTGGTAGCCTTGCATGATCATACCGTAGACAGAACAACCGACGGAACAGGAGATATTAGCGAATTGGTGTGGCAGGATGTTAAAAAGTTAAAGGCTTATAACCAAAATCAGAAAACCCATAGCATTCCCGAATTTCATGAAGTTTTAGCCGCTTGCAAGCGGGATATTAATATTTATCTGGATTTTAAAGAGGCGGATGTTACTGAAACTTGGCGCCAAATAAAAGCCGCTGGAATGGAAAATCACGTGATTGTGTATCTTAACAAACCAGAGCAATATGCTCAATGGCGGAAAGTAGCTCCTTCCGTTCCGCTTATGTCCAGTTTACCAGAAGACGTTAAAAGTGTCAAACAATTTGAAAACTTTTTAAAGAATTTTCCCTTGGATATATTTGATAATATCAAAGACCCAGAACTGGTTAAAGCGGCACATAATCGTCAAGTACAAATCTGGCTTGATGTGCAGTCTCGAGATGAAGATACTACGAAATGGAAAGCGGCCTTGGACTTAGGCTGTGATGGTTTACAAACGGATCATCCTCAGCCATTGGTGGTCTTTGTTAATGGACTCTAGTTGGTGTTGGTGATCAAAACATTAAAACCCTTGAGGTAGCTTTTTATAGATTGGACATACCTCGGTATGCGCTCCTGGTAAATAGCCTGTACTCATCAATAATTCATTGACGATTTCGCCGCCTGTAAACTTGAAGTTTTTCTTGAATAGCTTTACCCAGTCTTCTTTTGGCCTGGGATGATGCGCATCAATCCAACCTTTGAATGAGCCGTATTCTTTTTTAAGTTCCAGAATCTGCTTCGCATTGTAAATGGCAGCATTTACTTTGAGTTTATTACGTACAATACCTGCATCTTGCAGTAAGCGTTCTCTATCCGTTTCGGTATAATTTGCGATTTTTTCAATATCAAACCCATCATAGGCTGTGCGAAAGCCTTCCTGTTTCCGGAGCATTAACGTCCAGCTCAGTCCCGCCCGGTTTATTTCTAATAGGAATCTGCCAAACAATTCATTATCGTCTTCAATTGGGAAGCCGTAATGATTGTCATGGTACTCTTTGTTCAACAGGAAGTCTGTCGTTTCAGAAGTATTATCAGCAATATAGGCGCAGTAGCTCATTTTAGTGCTGTTTTTTAGTTCTTATTTTTCTAACTGTTTTTTGTAACCACGGATAGCTTATATAAACTGCTTTAGTTGCAGCAATCCCAACTCCTGCACCCATCAAAACATCGGCCATCCAATGTTCATTTTTGGCCATTCGCATGGCTCCCACCGTAGACGCCACGCCATAGCCTCCAATTGTATACAAGGCACTCCGTTGTCCATACTCTTCTTGCAAGAGGGTGGCATTTACAAATGCGGTAGTCGCATGAGAAGACGGGAAGGAGTGATTGTCAACGGCATTGGGCCGTTCATATTTAATGATCCGCTTCATCGACTGGGTGATCACTTGGGCAAATACATTGGAAATAATGGCTAGGAGGAGTTGATCCCCCAATTTGTGTTTTCCTTTTACACCACTAGCAGCAAGACCCAAGCTCACAACCCCAGGGGCAACTGTGAGGTAATCATCAAAATTCGAATTGAAATGAGGGTATTGCTGATAGGTATAGTCATGCACTTTCCTACCAATTTTTCCTTGGGTAATAAGTGCAGCAGCGGCTAATGAGGCCGATGGTATTACATCCCAGGTTTTTATAATCCGATGTGTAGTATCGAGCTGAGCGATTACGTGGCTAGGGGTAACGCCCAGCCATAAAATAAGAATTACTAGTAACCTGAGAAATAATTTGGGATCCTTCAACGCTATATATTTCAGTTTGAATTACTTAGTTAAGTATCGCTTCCCTTACACGCACCAACTTTTGTAAAAGAGCTTCGAGCTGATCGAGCGGAAGCATATTTGCGCCATCAGATTTAGCTTCTGAGGGGTTAGGGTGTGTTTCAATAAACAGCCCGTCTGCTCCCACTGCAATTGCTGCTTTTGCAATAGTTTCTATCAATTTGGGTTTTCCACCAGTAACGCCTGATGATTGGTTTGGTTGTTGTAAAGAATGTGTACAATCCATGATTACTGGTACTTCAAAGGACCTCATCTCGGGGATATTTCTGAAATCTACAATTAAGTCACCATAGCCAAAGCTATTTCCTCGATCCGTCAACATGACCTGAGCATTAGGGTTTACTTCTTTAATTTTCTCTGCTGCAAATTTCATGGATGCACCAGAAAGGAATTGTCCTTTTTTTACATTAACGACCTTCCCAGTGGCAGCCGCAGCGGATAGTAATTCTGTTTGACGACAAAGAAAAGCGGGTATCTGTAAAACATCCACATAGGCCGCTGCCATGGAAGCCTCATGTGATTCATGAATGTCGGTTACTGTTGGAATCCCAAAAGTTTTACCCACCTCTTCCAAAATTTTTAAGGCCTTTTCATCCCCAATTCCGGTGAAGGAATCAATCTTGGTGCGGTTAGCTTTTCGGTAGGAGCCTTTAAAGATATATGGGATTTTATACTTGTTGGTGATCTCCACAATTTTTTCAGCAATACTGAGCGCCATATCCCGGCCTTCAATGGCGCAGGGGCCGGCCATTAATAAAAATTGAGGTGAATTTGGATGGTTAATTTTCGGTATACTCCACATATTATGAAATTGTTACAACAATTAAAAATTGTGCGAATTTAACTTAATCCATCATCAACGAAGTAGAAATTCGATATTTCTTGCTACTTTATTGGTTTCAGAGGGCAATTATAAATTTTTATTTTAAGTGATATGAACACAATAAAGTGGTTGGAGTTAAAAAAATTTTGACAAAGTGAGCTGAAATATCTTTCTTTGTTGCGATTTTAACCAAAATGTGTTTACAAAATGTCAGCAATTGCAGAAAGAGTTAAGCAAATTATCGTCGATAAACTTGGCGTAGAAGAGTCGGAAGTAACTCAAGAAGCTAACTTCCAGAATGACTTGGGAGCAGACTCTCTAGATACCGTTGAATTGATCATGGAATTTGAGAAAGAATTTAATTTATCAATTCCTGATGACCAAGCCGAAAACATTGGCACAGTTGGTCAGGCTGTTGCATATTTGGAAGAGAACGTTAAGTAATTCGTTTTCCTAAATATCTTCTTTCTTTATAGTCCCTTTTTATGAGTTTTAAGCGAGTTGTAATTACTGGAATGGGCGCATTAACGCCCATTGGCAATGATGTTGCTACCTACTGGGCAAATTTGATTGCTGGAGTGAGCGGTTCTGCACCTATTACTAGGTTCGATGCCGAGAAGTTCCGGACAAGGTTTGCTTGTGAAGTTAAAGGTTTGGACATCAATGATTACATTCCACGTCAGGAAGCACGTAAGATGGATCCCTTCACACAGTATGCAGTAATTGCCTCTGATGAGGCTATGAAAGATGCCGGCTTTGCCGAAGGTACACTTGACCTCGACAAAGCCGGTGTTATCTGGGGTTCTGGAATTGGTGGGTTGAAAACCTTTGAAGAGGAAGTTTTGAACTTCGCTGCCAATAATATGTCTCCTCGATTCAATCCATTCTTTATTCCAAAAATGATCGCAGATAGTGCATCAGGTGTGCTATCTATTCGTTATGGATTCCGTGGGCCCACTTTCATAACTGTTTCTGCTTGTGCTTCTGCAACGAATGCATTGATTGATGCCTATAACTATATTAAGTTAGGTATGATGAACGTGTGTATTTCTGGTGGTTCAGAAGCAGCTGTTACCAGTGCTGGAGTAGGAGGGTTTAATGCTTTGAAAGCATTGTCTGAAAGAAACGATTCTCCTGAAACAGCGTCACGGCCTTATGATAAGGACCGCGACGGTTTTGTACTTGGTGAAGGAGGTGCAGCTATTATTCTGGAAGATTACGAACACGCTAAGGCCAGAGGAGCTAAAATTTATGCTGAAATGGTGGGTGTGGGAAT
>CAXBLH010000354.1:0-6215 GCA_963976315.1 uncultured Dyadobacter sp. | reverse complement strand
GCCGGGAGGTTTTAAACAAGCAAAATTTTATTTTGTCAGTTCTCTTTTTGAGACACCCCCTCTTCCTATCTATATGACCTTATCGCGATTTTTTTAGTATTGCGATCGACTTTTGGCTGTCAAATTCTTCCTGAAAACGATTTTCAAGCTGATGGTAGGTTTTGTCTTTTAGATAACAAAAGTTTAAATACAAAACCAGTCGTGATAAGATCTATTAATTCATTTTTTATTTAAAAAAGCCCTTAGGATCTGGCATTTCGGCTTTTAGAAGTTCTACAAAACTCAAATTTATCTGCCCAAAATCCAGACTTCGCCCATTATGTAAATGCTCCCACGCTTTTTTAGGTTCATTTAAATTATAATACAATAAGGCCTGATTGTACTGGCCTAAGGCATAGGTGGAGTCCAGTTTATTAGCATGATCTAAAAGTTTTTTAGCTTCTGCTAGCTCTTCTACCCCATTGGTAATATCATATAGTTTCAAATCAACTGTGGATAAATCCACCAAAAGAGGCACGTTACTCGAATTTATATTAACACCTCTACTGAGCATATCCTTCGCTAAAACCCAGTCCTGGCGTTGGTATGAAATCACACCTAAACCCCAGTAGACATCCACATTTTTATCATTCAACAAATGAGCTAAGTTGAAACGATAGCAAGCGGTATCCAAAGAACCTTCTTGTAAGTACTCCCAAGCTCTCGTTGTAAAGAAAGTACTGGCTTCGTCACGAGTGGTAAAGGATTTGTCACAATCACTTAAAAACTTAATTTCCTCATCTATCTGTGCAGAAGTTTTGGTTATCTCTCCATACAGTGGAAGTACCCTCCGTTCCTTCAGTTCAAGCGGACGCTTCTGCGAAATATTCGTATCAGAAACGGGCGCAGTGGCACTTGCCAAATGAGTAATTTGTCCAAAAACCACAACTGGCAGAGAAATGGCAATCCAAAAAGCAATAGTCTTTTTCATAAAATACTTAAACGAACTACTAATTTTCTATTGTTTTGATAGAACGGATTTATTGAATTTGTATTGTACTATCGTTTTTTCCGTCTGCTATTACCTCGACCGTTTCCTGAATTCGAGCTTCTATTATTGGATTTAGTAGTAGCAGGACGATAAATCTTTTTCTTTTCATGAAAAGCACCCAAAAACGTGGGGTCTTCTTTTCTTTTTTGTGCATCTATCTCACGAAGCATTTCTTGCTGCTCGTCTTTGGGAGTAGCCACTATTTCCAAATCCTCTGGCAAATAGTCTCTTGGAATCTCCTTTCTGATGATCCCCTCGATTTTACGGATATGGTATTCGTCCGCCATGGTCATAAATGTAATAGCCTTCCCAATATGATTGGCCCTTCCCGTGCGACCGATCCGGTGTACGTAATCCTCGTAAATTAGGGGAACATCAAAGTTAATGACATGACTCACCTCCGTTATGTCAATACCCCGTGAGGCTACATCCGTAGCTACCAATACCCTTACAGAGCCCTCTCGAAAGGCATCCATGGCATTGGTTCTGGTATTCTGACCTTTATTGGCGTGTATTACCCGAATTTGCTCTTCGGGGACTACTTTTCTCAAAAGATATTTATAAACATTACCAGCAACCTCCCGACTTCTGGTAAAAATCAAAACTCGATTTAAATCTACTGAACTTTCGAGCATTAATGTTAATAAATTTATTTTTGTACGAAAGTTCGGCAGCTCATAAAGCACTTGCTCCACCATATCCGCTGTGGTTGCCTGCGGGGTGACCTCAATTCGAGTAGGAAACTCCAAAAACTCAAAGGACAATCGCTCCACCCTATCCGCAAACGTAGCCGAAAATAACAAATTTTGCCTTTTTCTAGGCACAATTTCAAGCATACGTCTTATTTGCGGCATAAAGCCCATATCCATCATTTTATCAGCTTCATCTAGTACGAGGGTAGTTAAATGTTTTACCACAACCACTTCCTTAAGATACAAATCCATAAATCTACCCGGTGTAGCAACAATAATATCAACTCCCGCTTCAATTCCTTCAATTTGAACCTTAGTTCCTACACCTCCAAACAAGGCTACCGTACGAATATCTGTATACTTACTTAGTTCCTTAATAGCAGCGGTAATTTGCATCACCAATTCTCTGGTGGGTGCTAAAATAAGTGCTCGTGCATGTACTCCTTGAGCGTACTTGACTTTCATCAATAAGGGCAGTGTGTAAGCCGCCGTTTTCCCTGTTCCTGTTTGGGCAATGCCCAGCACATCGTGGCCCGCCATTACAACTGGAATAGCCTGCTCCTGAATGGGTGATGGCGTTGTATAACCGGCATCTTCTATGGCGTTGAGAAGTTGCCTATTTAATTTAAATTGTTCGAAAGTCGACTGCGTATTTTGCATTTTACAAAGATACAAAAACTATAACAGAGAGTGTGGTATACATTTTTTAGAATTTTTAATTCATCTAATCAATGAAAAGGCACCCTCCATAGACTGG
The DNA here is from genome assembly GCA_963976315.1 of uncultured Dyadobacter sp. Classification (GTDB taxonomy): domain Bacteria; phylum Bacteroidota; class Bacteroidia; order Cytophagales; family Spirosomataceae; genus Dyadobacter. Next base: position 3,736 of record CAXBLH010000354.1, on the reverse strand, counting down.
CTCAGGAATAATTTGAGGTGCAAGCTTATGCTTTCTCTTGTCCATGCCGTGGGTGATGGGTAGCCAATTCTATGTGGGAACAACCAGACTAACGATGGCATTTATTAACAAATAGTGATCCTAACAGCAAAACCCCAAAATCCATGTTTCACAATAAACCGGTTACCAAACCGTCAATAGGAGTCTATACAACAGTTACAATCTACATTCAACACATCTAAAACCACTTATGAAAAGGCATTTAAAATACTTCAGCATATTGCTCCTTGCATTTACTACGGCCTCGTTGTCCTGTTCTAAAACTACTCAAGATAAGACCGGCGTAGAAGTCAACGATGTCGCCAAGGAAGTACCAGACGCGCCACAAGAAGTAGCCACTAACCGGGAAGAAAGTTCTAAACCAGCTCATTTGCCTATCACTGAAAAAGTATCTGCCCTCGATAAGTCAGCCAAGATGCAATACCATGCCTTTGATACTGAAATCAAGAGATTAGAAATGGAAATTAGCAACGCATCAGCCATTAAAAAAGTAAAATTGGTTAAAACAAGAGCAGCACTTATTAAGAAACGTAACGCGCTATTAGGCGAATAGCCTCCCTCAACTTCTAAGCTCAGTTGCTGACTTTAGATACTTTTTCAGATAATACCCTAGCTATTTTCAGGACTGTCTTTTACATTTGAACCTCGCTAACTGCTTTCGACAATGAAATTAAAGGGAATATTACTGCTACTACTGACTACATTACTTTCGGTCTCCAGTCGAGCGGAAAAATTATTTGAAAATAAACCCATTACCGTTCCCATAGGAGGTAATTCTTGGATAAAAAACGGTACTACCGAAAAAATAACAGAAGAAGGGCTTACCGATTGGACTAGCCCGAATGCCATTTTGGAAACTTATGTACGTGTGGCAAAAACTGGGAAAATGATTTTAGAAATAGATGCTTATTCATCTGGTCATAACAGTATAAAAGTAACCATTGGAAAAACAACAAAAATATTCAAATTAGATAGTGTTGAAGACGGCTATTACCCAGCTGGAGAGTGGGCTATTACCGATACTGGTTATGTAAAAATAGCCATTCAGGGTGTTTCAAAAATAACCGAAAGTTATGCAGATATAAAATCACTGGTTTTGAAAGGGTCTGCCATTGATGGAAATACCCAGTTTGTGAAAGACAATAGTGGCAACTTTTTCTATTGGGGACGCCGTGGCCCGTCTGTTCACCTAAACTACCCCCTTCCTGCAAATGAAGATATCGAATGGTTTTACAATGAAGTAACGGTGCCCGAAGGGGAAGATGTGATTGGTTCTTACTTTATGGCGAATGGTTTTGGAGAAGGTTATTTTGGAATGCAGGTCAACTCTGAAAAAGAAAGAAGAATCTTGTTTTCCGTATGGAGCCCTTTCAAGACCGACGATCCGAAATCCATACCCGTTGACAAAAGAATTATATTAAAAGCAAAAGGAGAAACGGTACATACGGGTGAGTTTGGCAATGAAGGTTCTGGTGGACAGAGTTACTTAAAATATAACTGGAAAGCAGGCAATACCTATCGTTTCTTGCTACACGGAAAACCAACAGGCGATAGTACCACTACCTATACCGCTTATTTCTTTACCCCCGAACAAAATCAATGGCAAATCATAGCCAGTTTCCAAAGACCTAAAACGGAAACATACCTCAAACGTTTTCATTCTTTTTTGGAAAATTTCACGCCCAATACGGGTGATTTGGGAAGAAATGTAAATTTCGGCAACCAATGGGTTGGCAATGCCGATGGACAATGGACGGAATTGACCCAAGCCAAATTCACAGCTGATAACACTGCTCGTAAAGGCTACCGGATGGATTTTGCGGGTGGTAGCAAGCAAAACCATTTTTACCTGAAAAACTGTGGTTTCTTCTCAGACTATACGCCTATTAATAAAGTATTTCAAAGAAGTGCTACTGGTCAACAGCCCAAAATAGATTTCAAAACTATTCAGAAATTGACAGCAGATGCTTCGAAGCTGCCCTGATTTCGGAATAGGAATATACTTCGCCGAGTACTCCACGTACCTCGGTTGAAGTTTTTCCTATATTCTCTCTGATGTAATCGAGGATTGGATCTATTTTTTCAGCAGCAAAAAGTGCATATACACTCACCTCTCCAGTGGCTATGTAATTCAAAAGGTGATTTTCGATGGTACCTGTTGTAAGGCCTCGAGCTTGGGCAATTTCAAATACGGTTTTGCCTTCCTGAAACATTTTCAGGCTTACTTCTTTGGTGTTCACTTTTTCCGCCTTCACAATTTCCGATTTCATAGCTTGGGGCTGTGTTTCCGGAACAATATCATTTTCAGTACAGTAGGTCTCTATCATTTCTAAAATGGTACTACCGTATTCCCGAAGCTTCACTTTTCCAATTCCCTTTATTTTACCCAAATGACCTAATGTAAGAGGCAACTCCTTTACCAATTCGTTGATGGTTTTTACCGACAATACCATATAATCCAATACGTCGTTTTCGGCGGCCACTCCATTACGCCATGCTTTCAATTCGGCGTAAAGCTTCGGATGCGCTACACTTTTCGGTACCGACACCGACTGCACGGGTACAGCGGCTGCAGTTTTGGTGACAAAATCAATATCTGCATTCGCCTTTGTTCTCAAATAATCTTGTGCCGAAAACGCGGTTGCACTTTCGGACATACATTTTATTTTTATAAAAATCTCCTTCTTCAACTGTTCCGAAAATTGAGAAACTGATTTTTTAATAGCCTTATTATCGGTTTCTATTTCCAAACCTTCTATCATCGGCTTGATGGAATGCTCGAGTTTTTCAAAAAAATAAGTACTTCCCTTTTTAACTCTTTCCTGAATTTCGTCACTTTCTACTGTTATGTTTTCCTGTAATAGCATTCTTTCCAGTTGAACTTTGAATTTATCAGCTACCACATACAGCTGGTTATGCATCAATTCCAACAAACCTCTGAAGCTGTCCATAGCACCAGCATTCAACAGAACGGCATTCTCGGTAATTACCTTTTGAAGTTGATACATGGCTCTTTTTAACAAACCAAGATCAAACAACTCGAATAATAACTCCTGCTGAAACTTGTGTTTTTCAACCAACAACTGCTCCAAACTAGGTTGGTTTTTACTTGTTTCCGTCGTGTAACTCGAAACGGTAGCATCTGTTTTAACGCTGGACGACCCAATTCTGGAACTTAATACCATTCCTTCGAAACTTTTGCACCTACTCAAAGCCACATAAACCTGGCCATGCGCAAAAGATAAATTGGCATCAATAATGGCCTTTTCAAAAGTAAGCCCCTGGCTTTTGTGGATCGTTATGGCCCATGCAAGTTTTAAGGGAAACTGCGTAAAACTCCCAATCAGTTGTTCATCAATTTCCTTCGTTTGTTCATTGAGTACATATTTTACATTTCGCCATTCCACTGGTTCCACTTCAATTTCTAGGGAATCATCCTTGCATTTTACAGTAATTCGCCCGTCCGAAACTCGTAGCACCTGACCGATTTTTCCGTTATAAAACAGCTTTTCACGGGATGGGTCATTTTTTACAAACATCACCTGCGCGCCCACTTTTAGCTCCAGTAGCTGCTCTGTTGGGTAGGAGTAGGGAGGAAAATCGCCTGTAATCTCCGCTGCATAGGAACGTTTGTTGGCTTTGATTCCTGCCAACTTTTCAACGTTGATAGTTAAGGCACTTTTGTTGTGGGTGGTAA
>CAXBLH010000353.1:0-6218 GCA_963976315.1 uncultured Dyadobacter sp. | reverse complement strand
TATTGGGGAAGACGCAAGAGTGGTTACCATCAAGCCGGGAGAGTTGGAATCGGACGAGTTGTATACGGTCTCTGTTGACGCAGGTGCATTCGCCGACTTACTTGATAATAAATATATGGGAACGGTTGCTGCTACCCCATGGACTTTTACCACCGCCGGTAGTAGTGGTCCTTTGGTACTCGCACTCTCGCCTGCCAATGGCAGTAAAGAGGGTTCCCTATTTAAACTGCAGCTTACCTTTTTGGCAGACGTTAAGAAAGGTACTGGTAACATTACAGTTTATATGGCCAACAATACCAAAGTAGCAGAAATGTCTGTAGCTAGCTCCGCAGTGGTAGTACAGGGCAGTAAGGTGGTAGTGAATTTGGCAACTCCCCTAGCCTTTGCTACAGGATACTATGTTACAATTGACAGTGGTGCTTTACTCGATGCAGATAGTAAGAAATTTAAAGGATTTAGTGGAAGTACTGGCTGGGGTTTTACTACTACTAATGGAAGTGGAAGCGACTTGGCAGTTTACCTCCCTATGGACCAGGACTTACTGGATGCAAGTGGAAATAAATTTGATGCCAGCAATGGGAGTACTGCTTCGAAGCAAGTGGAATTTATCAACGACCCAACTCGTGGAAAGGTCGCTCATTTTGTAGCTGGTTCTTATGCTGTTTTGCCCAAACATAATCTTCTAAGACCGTCCCTTACGCAGAACTACAGTATTAACATTTGGATGAAGTTGGTGGGTATAGGATCCGATCCAGCACTTTTCTCTAATTCAGACTGGGGTTCTGGTGGTAATCCTGGGTTGGTATTATGTACCGATGGCGGTGCAACTTACACAGGCCCTGGTTCCACGGGACGTGGCTGGATCGCAAAAGTAACCGGCGGCGGGGGACGTATGGACTGGAGAGCTGGAGAGATGACTCCTAAGGCTCCAGCATTGTCGGATAACAAATGGCACATGGTAACATTGGTTTTCAACCAAACAACCAAACGCCTGATGGTTTATATTGACGGCAATGAATATACACAAGCAGACAATGCCAAGAGCTATGACCTGAATACTTTGGCAGGTCCATGGTGGGATCAAACCAATGATTATCCGTTCACGATCTGGGAGGATGGTACTGGTAAATACAATGCTGGAAGTGATACTCGTAAAACTTTGGATGGGTTTGTGGATGACCTTCGCATCTACAACAAAGTTCTTACTCCTGCTGAAATCACTGCATTATACACCAATTAAGGAAGTGTTTAATTTGCTATAATTGGTTTCTGTTGGAATACTAAAAACAGCAACCGGTTAAAACATAAGAGATCGACCCACTGAGGCAGCATTTGATGTGCCTCGATGGGTCGATCTCTTTTTTATTGAAGTACAAACCATTTATATCCTTTTGCTGGTATTTTTACTTCTAAGGAAACCTTATAATTCCTATCCACCTTTAATTTTTTGGGACTTACCCCTTCTTCACTGATGGAAACAGCATCCCATTTACCGGTATAATAAACGGGTACTTCTATTGTTCTGGTAATAGCCTCTGGTAAGGGGTTATAAACCATAAGCATTCCTTTTTCTGGCAAAGTTGGATCCACATGCAAAATACCGTCCCAGTCACGCCCGTCGGCACGTCGCAAATGAATAATATCGGAATTTAATAGCCAACGGTATTTTTTGTACCAATCAATCACTTCCACCACCATCTCTTTGGTTTTATCAGTATCATATAACCTAGGACCGCGGTAACACGCTTGCACACCAGATCCATAATATTGCATCATAAGCTGGCGATAATCATCGATATGGTCATTTAAAGGTTCCAAAACTGCTTCTGGCCCTCCACCTTGGTATTTGGTTAACGGTACAAACCCCCATACCATGGAGGGGATTTCAGCCCACAAGGCATCATAAATATTCTGGCGGTTAAGTATTTTCTGCTGGTCTCTTGAAAGTGAAAAGTTCACTTCCCGGTAGCCTATGCCTACTTTATTAGAACCATCCATAAAATACCAATCGGGTGCATTTATATAAATTCCATTTTCATTACACCAATGGTACAGCCCTTTTTGAAGTTCCATTTGTTTCCATTGTGAATCATTCACATCCTGATGCCCAGGGTGAGTGGTAGAAGCACAGATATCACCCGGGTAGGGCCCATCATTTTCGAAAATATCAAATCCCGTTTGGGTTATAAAAGTTTTTAAGTTTTTGATATAGTCCAATCCCCACTTACTACCCATACACGGCGCATTACCAAAAGTTGTACCACCGGGCTTTCCAGTCTTTGGATTGATTACATCATCCTCAGGGCTTATTGATCTGGAACTAAACAAAGAGTAACTCCCTATGAAAATATTTTTCTGATGGGCATAGTCTGCTATTTTCTTCCATTTAGCCATATTACCAGCCGATACATCTTCCATATTACAATGGCTACCAAAACTCAAAATTAGTGCTTCATAACCGGTAGCAGCACATTGGTCGATCGCCTGAAATACTTGTTCGTCATTTTTACTTACCAAATGCATAAAAATAGGATTGGAAGTAGTCCAGGGGAAAATTGTCCGGTACATTTTCCGGATGGCCAGCCCTTTTCTTTCCCGCTCATAGCTATCCACCATCAATTCATAACTTCTAATGGAGGTAACTGTTTCCGATTTTTTTAAAACGGTATTAATACCTGCATCAGGATACACTTCCAATAAACAAGGAGTTTCTAAACCGTAATTTACTTGCGAAGTATAAGACTTATCCACTTTCCAGTGCGTGGCTTGGTCGCTTAGGTTTGCACGCATGGCATTGTTAAAGGCGAAATTATTTTCTATATATAGGCCATTGGGCTTGGCCATTTCATCCACACTTCCTACCACCGCGCTTTCTTCCTCTACCACCGCCAGCGTTTCGTTTACGATCTGGTTTACTACTATTGATTTGCTTCCTGAATTCGTCACCGTAACCCATTTTGAGAGCACTGGAATTCCATCAAACAAAGTATAGTTCACCATTACTTCGATCCCTTGGTTTATAGCCAAATCGCTTTTAAATAAAAAGGAAATGGTCTTTCCTTTCGCTTGCGCTTTATTGGCAGTCCAAAACTTGGTTTCCCAGTTTATATTGGACTTATATTCTGTAATTTGGTAGGATACATAATGAAAAGCACTATCTACTTTTGTAAGGTCGTCAACCCATTCTTTTAACAAATATGCGTGTTCCTTCTGCCCTGCCAGCCCACCAATATTGTAGGGTACCCCATCAATAGTGACTATGGCTTCTGGTCTCACCGATCTTAAAAGCTGTTCTTGGTTATTAAGATTCAGAAACTCAATACATGCTAAATCTGGAGTAATCCGAAAGCTTCGTTTGACCAGACCATTACTCAATATCAAATCTTTTCCTTGGTTGTGCGTGTAAATTTTGGCTTTAGAATGAGGAGCGTGCACCAACCAGTCACCGTGAAATATTTCTGAGCCATCCCATTCTGGAAGTTTTTGCGCAAAGGAAGATGTTACTATACCTATAAAAAGTATACTCTGTAATAAAGATTTCAAATTCATTTTAAGGAATAAAAAAAGGTTCTATTTAAATAAAAAGCGATTCCAGAAAATTAGCGAACGACTATCCTAGAAGGGAATCACAAAAAGTGAGTGTTTGAAACAGGTATTCAACACTGTCAAATATAGGCGGATTTTTATCAAAATATTGGGAAATTCTAGTTTTATGTCCCTTATAAAGTTTAAAAAAACTGGATCTCAACGCGGGATAGACTTTCCCATTATGATCCCGTAAATAAAATATTTCCTGGTGTTTCAGAACCAGCATATCGCTGCCGGGCAACTTTTGGTTTGCACCCGATCCATTGTAAATGGAAGAATAAGTAGTGATGGCAGAAGTGGAACTATACTGTCCGTATGCAGCATATTTTTCGGTTCCGCTGTACATCAATTTCTTACTTTTTACGAGGTTACATTTACTGAATTGACGCACCAGAATCAGATGCCCCTTTCCTTTTACGAAATAAAAGGCATCATTCTCAACTGCAATGATCCTTATCAATTCTGGATCAGCAATATTTAGGGTATCCTTTTTAGCACTTATAAATTGTACTTCGCCAAGGAGTATATTATAATTAACCTCCGCAAAGTCTATTTTTCCATTCGCATAAAGTACTTTTGCTTTCCTAAATTCGGAATAAAGATACCGGTCTTGGTAGGCTATATGTTCCGAAATCAAAGATCCATTCTTGATCCGTAAAAATTTACCATCGTCGTTTTGAGCCCAGATAAAGGTGGGCAAGAAACAAAATACACTCACGAAAGTAATTATTCGGTTCATTTCAATTCAATATTTATTTGGGACTATTACCAATTATTCATCCATAAAATCGAATTTGGAGGCTTCTTCGGTTTTATTGCTACTAGACACTGCTTGTTCAATAAATTCTAATTCCGTCTTGCTTAAATTACGCCACTTCCCAACGGGTATATTATCCAAAGTAACATTCATGATTCTAATCCTTTGTAATTTGGTCACCCGATACCCCAAAAATTCGCACATCCTTCTTATCTGACGGTTCAGGCCTTGGGTAAGTATAATATTAAAAACAAAACTACTTTCTTTTCGAATTTTACAAGGTTTGGTGATGGTCTCCAAAATAGGAACTCCAGAGGCCATTTTTTTTATAAAATGAGTATCGATAGGCTTGTTAACCGTCACTACATATTCTTTCTCGTGGTTGTTTCCAGCACGGAGAATCTTATTCACTATATCACCATCACTGGTTAAAAAAATTAAACCTTCCGAAGGTTTGTCCAGCCGTCCAATTGGAAAAATGCGCTCTTTGTGTTTGATATAATCAATTATATTTCCAGAAATAGCTTGCTCGGTAGTACAAACAATACCTACTGGTTTGTTAAAGGCGATGTAAATGGGCTCCTTCTTAGATTTTAGCGGCTTTCCATCCACAAGCACCTCGTCATTGTAACTCGCTTTATCTCCCAACACAGCGGTATTACCGTTCAAAGAAACCCTTCCTGCCTCTACCAGCTTGTCTGCTTCTCGCCGGGAACAGTATCCGGTTTCGCTAATAAATTTGTTAATTCTTATCAATTTTTCTAAACTTTATAAATCCCGATGATTCATACCTTCTGGCTCCTTCGCCATCGGGTCTTTCTGATGATCCTCCTTTAATAATTAAGTAAAATTAAATACAATCTTGCTTCTACGGATAGAAAACTGTTTCAAATTCAATTCCTAAACAAAAATAATCTAATTTACTTAACCCATCATGACATTCAATATACGCAGAATTTCGCAGATACTATGCCTGTTTTTAATAGCACTGCAACTCCATGCCCAACCAGCCAGAACGCCAGTAGAAGTCATCGTTTCGCTAGACCATGCCGACTGGACTTACAAAGTAGGACAAAAAGCCAAGTTCCATATTCAAGTATTAGAACATGGCAATTTGATTCCAAATGCTGCTATTACTTATGAAATTGGCCCTGAGAAGATGGAGCCTTCTATCAAAGAATCGACCGTATTAAAAGATGGTAAGACTGAAATTGATGGTAAGACCATGAATAGCCCTGGCTTTTTACGCTGTGTGGTTTATGCCAAGATCAATGGAAAAAGCTACCGTGGATTAGCCACTGCTGGTTTTGAGCCAGATAAAATCAAGCCAACGGTAAAGAATCCTAGTGATTTTGATCAATTTTGGAACAATGCCAAGGAGGCATTGGCTAAAATCCCAATGGATGCCAACATGACCTTACTTCCTGAAAGATGTACGGAAACTGTAAATGTATATCATCTCAACCTTCAAAATTATACTTCCAGCGCCCGGGTTTATGGTATACTTTGTGTTCCAAAAAAGGAAGGAAAATACCCTGCTTTGCTAAGAGTACCCGGCGCGGGTGTGCGACCATATTATGGGGACGTATCAACTGCCGAAAAAGGAGTCATTACCTTGGAGATCGGGATTCATGGCATACCAGTTACAATGGATGCTGGAGTTTACAACGACTTACGATATGGTGCTTTAAGTGGCTATTGGGGCTTTGATATGGATAGCAAAGACCGTTTCTACTATAAAAGAGTATACCTGGGTTGTATAAGAGCCAATGATTTTTTGGTTAGTTTACCCCAATACGATGGTAAAAACCTCGCAGTTACCGGAGGGAGCCAAGGTGGTGCACTTTCAATTATTACCGCCGGACTAGACAAA
>CAXBLH010000352.1:0-6238 GCA_963976315.1 uncultured Dyadobacter sp. | reverse complement strand
TGCACACACCATCGCCCAAAGCCTCTATCTTTTGGGTGACAAGCTCGGCTCAAAGCTAAGAGTTCAGGCCATTGAGGCCTTGCAAAAAAGAGTTTTTGAGCCAGTTTTAAATAAAATAAGCACTCAAAATAATGCCCGTGAAAATCGATTTCTGGAAATGACCAATAACTATAACCATGTATGCCTATCAGGCGTAGTAGGTGCCGCATTGGCCGTTTTGCGGGACAAAAAACAACGGGCAATATTTACCTATATCGGAGAGTATTATTCCAAAAATGGATTAGAGGGATTTGGAAACGATGGGTATTGTTCCGAAGGGGTTGTCTATTACAATTATGGCTTTGGCCATTATGTAGTTTTACGGGAAAATATTTGGCAAGCTAGCCACGGTCAGGTGGATCTGTTTGCAATAGATAAAGTAAAAAAAATAGCCCATTATGTCCCCCGTTTGGAGGTGATCAATGGGGTATTCCCTTCCATATCCGACAGCAAGCCGGGCGTACAGCCCGACCCTGCTATTATGAATTATATAAGTAGAAATTTTGGCCTGGGACTGTCGCAATACGACACGCTCACTTTTGAAGGAAAAACCGATGACAACCGCAGTAATGTAATGATGGTTTTCCCCAATTCTTCCTCGAAAAGAGAACCCAAAAAAGTTATTGCACATGAAAACGAAATACTAAGATCATTTTTTGAAGAAACTGGTGTGTTAGTTACCCGGCCAATGCCCGGCACTGCTTGTGATATCGGTGTTGCATTTAAAGGTGGTAATAACAAAGAACACCATAATCACAATGATTTAGGTTCCTATTCCGTCATTTCAGGAAAGGAAATAATGGCAGGTGATCCGGGATCAATTCCGTATACGTCCGATATTTTTGATGAAAAATTCCGCTATACCTATAAGAGTATTGGTTCTTACGGGCATCCTGTTCCAATCGTTGCCAAAACCGAACAAAAAGCTGGTATACAATCAAAAGCATCCGTTATTCACACCAGTTTCAATCAAAACGAAGATACAATGGTACTGGATATTAGTACGGCATACCCAAATACACAACTGACCAAATTGAAGCGTACCATGACCTTTAACCGAAAGGACATAGGGAAGGTAACCATCACAGACGATTTCGCCTTCAGCCAACCTCGAGACTTTGAAACTGCTTTAATCACCCGTGCAGATTGGGTAAAAAAGGGTGCTAATTCAGTGTTATTGACAATAGGAAAAGAAAAAATGCTGGTTACATTTTCGTCTCCTGGCCATAAACTAGCTTTAAGATCAGAGAAAATTTCGGAAGGAGGAGCTCCTTATTCCCGAATCGGGATCTACATGGACGAGCCTGCCCTAACTGGGAAAATTGTGGTGACGTATTTGCCTGTACCCTAAAATATTTTAACGGAATCAATAGGATAAAACATTATATTTTCGGCTCTAGAGGAATAATAAGTGGCCGATCCGCAAAACGGTAGAAGGCATGTATTTGGGGATCGGCCTTAGGTAAATTAGCTATAAGCTTGTTTTAAAATACCTTTTTACAAAAACCTGTCGGGCAACGTAGGGGGAACGGCGCCGGTGTGGTTACTTTATGTGTTAAGACAAAAAGTAAGAAAACTTATCAGATTCAAAAAAATTCTAATAATCTCTCACCCCTTAGAAACCTTATTGGCCCTTTTTTAACTGACATTCTCAATCAGGCGGTGAAGGTTTTTTGTTCAAAATCCTCACAAAGCCGTTGTAATTCGCTTTTTAACTAAATAATCGTTCAATGCCAGATAGGAACAATCATGGCCAATACCACTTTCCTTCATACCACCATGGGGGAGATAGATGGCATATTTAACACCATTCACCTGCACTTCGCCAAAGTCTAGTGCTTCGGATAACTTGCGTACCGTTTTTTCGTTGGAAGAGAACACATAGGACACCAAACCATATTCTGTGTCATTTCCAATTTCAATGGCCTCGTCTATGGTTGAAAACCGCATCATAGCAGCCACCGGCCCAAAAATCTCCTCCCGATAGCAACGCATTTGATCGGTAAGACCAGTCAGAATGGTGGGTTCGATAAAGTGACCTATTGGCTGATCTGCTGGTATTCCTCCACCCAAAACCAGTGTGGCACCAGCCTTTACGTCGTCCTGAATCATTTTAAAAATACGATCCCGATCATGTAAATTCACCAAGGGCCCCATATCCGGATTTTTATCCAGCCCGAAACCTACTTTTACGGTTTTTGCTTTTTCAGTGAACTTTTCAACAAACTCTTCATAAACTGTTTCATGTACAATAAAGCGGTTAGGAGAAACACAAATCTGTCCGCAATTACCGTATTTCAATGCTGTTCCAATGGCTACGGCTTGGTCGATATCGGCATCTTCGCATACTATAAAGGGGGCATTTCCGCCCAGTTCTAGACTAATATGCTTAATAGAAGTCGCTGAGTCGGCAATGATTCTTCTGCCAGAGGCCGACGAACCAATCATGGTCAGTACCTTTGGAATCTTACTTTTGGTCATCGTGATGGCTACTTCCTCCACCGAACCACAAAGAAAATTGATAACCCCGGCCGGAAAATTCATGTCATGAATTATTTCTCCCAAAACATAGCTAGACAACGGCGTGAAGTCCGAAGGTTTTATAATGATGGAGCATCCAGCCGCAAGGGCGGGTCCCAGTTTGTAACCCACATTGAGCAAAGGAAAATTCCAAGCTAAATAGGCCACAGCCACACCCGCCGGCTGATGTACCATTTTGTGGCGGTGTGTATTTTCTAAATCTGGAATAATTTCATCATGTAGGTTCCGCATGGCGTTTGGGTAAAACTCCAAGCCATTTACAAGTGCTTCTATATCTTCACCAGCAGCGGCATAGGGTTTCCCCATTTCAAACATAATGGCCCTTCGCAATAAATCTTCCTTTTTCAGGATTTCTGAACGTAAAGCCAACATCCATTGGGTTCTTTCTGCTAACGAAAGTTTCGACCAGTACTTAAATCCCTTTTGTGCTTCCACCAAGGCAAGCTCGGCATCGGGTTTTCCAGCCCATGCTATTTCCGCAACAACCTCTTGGGTAGCAGGACAAATGACGGTCCGACGTTCCTCCGAAAAGGAATCAACTAGTTTGCCACCAATATAGAGTCTTTTATATCCGAATTCCATGTTGTTTCTTTTAAACTATACTTTAATAATGCTTCTTCATTGACCTCAATTCCTAACCCTGGGGCATCATGGATGACAATTAGCCCATTTTCAACTTGCATAGCAGAGGTCGTTAATGATTCGCGCAGGCCGTTTTCGGTACGGTCGTATTCCATATAGTTGCTTGGCGATTTTAACCTTCCCGGCATAGTATCCAAATTAGCCACAAAGTGCATCGCCGCCGCGATTGCAATACCCGTCCCCCAAGTGTGTGGTACCAGGTCTATTCCATAAACCGTGGCCAATGACCCAATACGTTTGGCTTCCGTAAGTCCGCCGCAAGCACAAATATCAGGTTGTACAATATCTACTGATTTGGCTTGAAATAAAGTTTGAAAACCAAACCGTAAGTACTCACATTCTCCGCCAGCAATTGGAATCTTTGTTTTGGAACGAAGCTCCGCATATTGGCCATAAAATTCCGGAGAAATAGGCTCTTCAAACCAGGAAATATCGTATTTTTCTACGGCTTGGGCAAGCTGCACCGCCTCTCTTAAATTATAGGCGTGATTGGAATCAATCATCAATTTAAGGTCAGGCCCAATCGCCTCTCTCACCAAACGTACATATTCTGTATCTTCTTCTACGGAAAGCCCCACTTTCATTTTCATGGCTTGGTAACCTTGCTCTTGGTATTGTTTGGCTTCGGCAGGCAATATTTTTGCCATATCTCCTGAATCCGTAAAGTACAATCCAGTGGCATAAGGAACAATGGTTTCCCGCTTTTTGCCTCCCAATAATAAGTGAACTGGCTGTTCCAAAATTTTACCTTTCAAATCCCATAAGGCTACATCTATGGCACTAATTGCGGCCACTAATACTCCTCTTCTGGCGAAATCCAGCGTTCGGCGGTACATGGTACTCCAAATGGTTTCAGTTGCCAACGGATTTTGACCTACAACAAAAGGAGTTAAGAATTCAATACCCGCACGTATTACCGCCGCCGGACCATAACCTTCACCCCAGCCTACATGGCCAGTATCGGTGGTTACTTTTACAATACAAATCCGCCGTTCGGAATACTCCCATTGAGAGAAATAAAAAGTTTCTTTGAGCTTATCGGTCAATATAAAACTTTCGATAGATACTATTTTCATATAAATATTTGTCAAAATCAAAAACTAAAAAACGGAGAGCCTCTTTCCCAATTAACCAGCCACTAAGCAACACCATTGGCATATCCCAAAAGCACCGTAGCGCCGATCAACACTAGTAAGCCGAATAGTAACCAATTAAATGCATTTTTTGCACCATCCCACTCCTGGTTTAGATAGGCCCAAATGTTACTTACAATTAAGGAAACACCTAGTAAAATAGGCCATCCGATCACCGGCCCCATAGCTCCCATAAGGGTAGCTCCTTGTCCATAGATGGCCAAAGCCCCAAACCAAAGAAAACCGGCAACTACAGACCACCTATACGCTTTCCCTGCCTGAGGCACTGAAAAGGTATTCCACGTTTTATTTTTGGTGAGTAAGAACAAAGCGTATCCCGCATTCATGATATAGGCTCCAAATAGCACGACAACCCAAATCGCCAAGCTGCTGTTTCGGGCCAATACACCGCTTGCTTCAGCAGCCTGTCCTACCGGCTGTGCATTCACAAATCCTACATTGAGTAAGGCAGACAACACACCACTTACCAGCGCTATTATAAGTCCCAGTTTGAGGTTTTTTTGATTAGAATTTCCAGTATTCACCACCTTATCACGTTTGATGCCCGCATAGGCGGTAATGGCAACACCTACTAACATCACCAGCACGCCCGACATCACATACGGATAAGCCGGCAAGGTGGATGCGTTTTCTAACTGGAAGTAAGGAATGAGACTTCCCACAGCAGAGCATACGCCCATCACAATACCATAGGTCAGCGAAATGCCAATGTAGGGTATACTTTTTCCAAACATAATACCCCCTATTCCCCACAGAAACCCAAACACCATCCCCAACCAAATGGCTTCCGATGGTGCACTGGATATGATTGTAAACAGATCTGGTACCGTAAATAAAGCAGCAGTTAATGGGAGTACTATCATGGCTACCGTAGCGTGAACCAACCACCAAGCTTCCCAGGATAAGGGTGCCATGAATTTCATTCCAATGCCGAACGAGCCTTGAAAAAGACTGGCAAACAGCACCAGTGCAAAAGGTAAAATTGTAAAGTCCATATTTATATTTCTTTTGTACAAAAGAAATATTTTATAAGACAAAGCCATTGATAAAACTTACCCTGTGCTTGCACTTATTTACCCGGCATTGAGATAATTATCACTGAAAAATAAATTCAAATTATTCAATCGAAAATCCTTGGGAGTACTTCCCACAATTTGCTTAAACTGACGGTTAAAATTGGTAATAGAACGATAGCCTACTATATCACAAATTTCTGAAATGGGCATATCTTCCTGTGCCAAAAGCCTTGCGGCATCGCGTATGCGCACTTCATTCAAGAATTGAACAAAGGATTTATTGGTCATTTTTTTGAAGTACCTGCAAAAGGAATTAGTGGTCATGCAAGCAATATCTGCCACGTCATTCAGGGTGATATCGTTGGTATGGTTATCGGAAATGTATTTTAAAACGGCATCAATGCGGTGGTTATTCTCGGTAGTATACTGCCGCATATCCGAAGAAGATAGCGCGGCCTTTTCTGAGGTTATCGATAATTTAAAGAGTATATCCAGCAACCGTATACACTGTTCTGTGGGGGTAAGATTTACAATAGTATTGAGCTCCTCATGGAGGGACTTGGAAACGTTTTTACCAAAACTAATGCCAAACTTCGACTGGTCGAGTAGCTGGTTAATCCCCAAAAACAGTGGGTTGGTAAAAGTATCAGCGCCTACAAAGTCTTTTGTGAATTTTAGCACTATGGTCGCAACGCGTTTGGATTCATCCTCGTCATAATAAGACGAATCATTACGCCATAAATGAGGCAAATTTGGCCCTACTAGAACCAAATCACCTGGAAAAAATTGTGAGACGCTATCGCCCACAAAGCGTATTCCGTTACTTTGAGAAATATATATTAACTC
>CAXBLH010000351.1:0-6256 GCA_963976315.1 uncultured Dyadobacter sp. | reverse complement strand
TTTCAAATAACCCAGAACTTCCTGTTAAGACTAATTTTACAACGTTAGCTGGATTCTTTAAGGTATATAATAGACCCACGTGGCCCCCTAAAGAATTTCCAATTACAGTGAAATTAGATAAGTTTTTATGGGCAATAAAATCTTCTAGAAATAATAACAATGCTTCTAGGCCAGCTTCGCGTGGAGGAAGTTCATAGATAGGTAGTACTGGGATAATTACCCGGTACCTGTCAGAGAAATGATCAATTATGCCATCCCAATTGCTTAAAGCGCCAAATAAACCATGCAACAGTAACAGTGTTTCCCCTTTTCCTTCGTCAATAAATTGAAACCTGCCCTCGGCATGTACTGAATATTTCATTCTCTTCAATGAGGTTAACATATAAACGAAAAAGCAACTAAAATATAAAAGAGTTCAATTTATTTCTAATATCACTCATCAAAGAAACTAGTGTAACTTTCGGATGCTACACAAAACTAGTTAAATTTTTGATTTTAATAAAGCATATCACCAGATAAAGTCAATATTATTTTCTTGTAAATATTATATTTATTTAATGCTTATTGACTAATTAACGTAGAATGATGCAATTAATGGAATATTGTGATTCCATTTTACTATTCCATTTGTAAAATCTTAATTAGGTAAATTTAGCGATTGTTATTCTTTATTTGCTAAATGGCTAGACTTAACGATCGCATGAAAGTTGTAAGATTTGTTGATATTTGCTTGAATAATTAACCCTTGTCACGGTTGATTCTGTAGGAGGCCTTTTGCTACTAGAAAATTGAAGCGGACCGTTAATTGGAAAGCCGTTTTCGGGAGGAGTTTGTTAGCCGATTACAATACTAAACAAGTCGTGGATAAAGTCTATTAATTGTATTATTTAATTACGTTTTAAAAAATTATAAAGTAGGAATTCAATGGATTTGGAATTAAAAAATAAAATTATTCTGGTAACTGGTGGTGCTAAGGGTATTGGGTTTGGAATTACAGAGGTATTAGCTCGTGAAGGAGCAATTCCAGTGATTATTGGAAGGAACGAAAAGGATAATCGTGCGGCTGTTTCCGAAATTCAGGCACAAGGCTTTCAGGCTGCCCAATTTGCGGCCGAGCTGTCTGATCCAGAAATATGCCGTTCGGTAGTTGCTCAGGTGGTTAACGAATTTGGTCGAATTGATGGGGTAGTTAATAATGCTGGAGTAAATGATAGCGTGGGGCTAGAAAACGGTTCCTATGAAAAATTCATGAAAAGTTTACATAGCAATTTGATACACTATTATCTCATTGTACATTATGCATTACCTGAGTTGAAGAAATCGAAGGGAGCCATTTTGAATATTGGCTCTAAAACTGCTGAAACGGGTCAAGGTGGTACTTCGGCGTATGCTGCTGCTAATGGGGGTAGGAGTGCTCTTACCCGAGAGTGGGCAGTGGAACTATTACCCTACGGCATTCGTGTAAATGCAATTATTGTGGCGGAATGCTATACTCCACTCTATGAGAAATGGATAAGCACCTTGCCAAATCCGGCCGAAAAGTTAAAATCAATTGAAGATAAAATTCCTTTGGGCAACCGTATGACCACAGCCGAAGAAATCGCAAATATGACTGCATTTTTACTTTCTGCGAAATCTAGTCATACTACGGGTCAATTGATACATGTTGATGGTGGTTATGTTCATCTTGATAGGTCAATAAGTAAGTAATGGTAAAGCGTTATCCATTCATCAAAATAATTTCAATTCTCTGTTTACAAGCTATTGCCTCTGCCGTTTTTGGGCAAGAGGTGATAGATTTGTATGCCCATGGCATTCCTAACTCCAAAGAATTCCCAGAGGAAGAAACAACTGTAAAAGGTGTTGCTCGTATGGTTTCAAAACCCACCCTTACGATGTACAAGCCGCATACTAATGCAAATGGTACTGCAGTGATTATCTGCCCGGGTGGTGGATATGGGGTTTTGGTGATGGATCGTGAAGGGGAGCGAATCGCCAAAGCATTTAATGAAATTGGTATAACGGCGTTTGTCCTAAAATACAGATTACCTAATCTCAAGTGGATGGTGGATCCGTCACTAGGACCGCTTCAAGATGCACAGCAGGCGCTGCTTTTAGTGCGCGAAAATGCTAAACGCTGGAATTTAGATAGCAATTCAGTAGGGATAATGGGGTTTTCAGCAGGAGGGCATTTGGCAGCAACAGCAGGAACTCATTTTGAAAAATCATATATCGATAATAGTGCTCACATTAACCTAAGACCTGATTTCATGATTTTGGTATATCCAGTTATTAGTATGATGGATGATATTGGCCACGTCGGCTCTCGGACAAATTTACTGGCTGTGCAGAACGATGATACTACTAAGTTGCTATTTTCTAATGATGAATGGGTTACTTCCAGTACACCCCCTACCTTTATTACGCATGCCAGTGATGATGTAGTAGTACCGGTGGAACATAGTATGCGTTTTTACAATAAGTTGGTCACTAATGGAGTTTCAGCAGAGATGCATCTATATGCCCATGGGGGACATGGTTATGGCAAGGAGCCTTCCTTAGAGGAATGGTTTGGACGCTGTAAATTATGGCTAAACGGTCTCCGAATAACTCATTGAGTTAGCGTCACTATCGAGATTCTCGGACTTAGAGTTTTTGCTCTTGTATTCTGGAATAAATTGCTTTAATAATTTAATTAGTGCCAATTCCTGCTGACCCACTAGTGCTTTGGAAAGCTCAATAAGAAACAGGTCAATATTTTTCACATGGGCGCTCGTTGCCTTGCCTATCATTATTTTGGGGTGGTGCGTCTTAATATTTTCTTCGTTGTCTCCTAGTAGTTCTTCAAACAGCTTTTCACCGGGGCGTAAGGCGGTAAATTGGATGAGGATGTCTTGATCCGGTACTAAGCCAGAAAGCTGTATCATTTTACGCGCTAGCTCCACAATTTTGACGGGTTTACCCATATCAAAAATAAATATTTCTCCTCCTTCGCCCATGGCACTTGCTTCTAGTACAAGCTGACAAGCCTCTGGGATGGTCATGAAGAAGCGCTCAATATCGGGGTGCGTTACGGTTATGGGACCACCATTTAGTATTTGTTTTTCAAAAAGAGGAATCACCGAGCCATTCGATCCTAAAACATTACCAAATCGGGTGATGACATATTTAGTTTTACAGTTAGGCGACCTATTGAGCGATTGTACATATAACTCTGCTATTCTTTTGGTTACACCCATCACATTGGTGGGGTTAACTGCCTTGTCTGTGGAAATCATAATGAATTTCTTTACTTCAAATTTTTTGCACAGATCAGCAATGTTTTTGGTACCGAATATATTCGTTCTAATGGCCTCATAAGGTAGGCTCTCCATGAGGGGAACATGCTTGTACGCAGCACAGTGATACACCACATCTGGTTTGATGCCTTCAACCAAGCGTTCTAACCGTAAATAGTTGTTGACATCAGAGATAATAAAATGAAGTTCAGTAAGCGGATTTATTTTTTGCTTTAATTCATATTCAAGGTTATAAACTGCACTTTCAGAATGGTCAATTAAATAAACTTTGGAGGGGTTATACTGCACAATTTGCCTGACCAGTTCACTACCTATGGATCCGGCAGCACCGGTTACTAGTACAATCTTATGGTCTATTTCTTGTTTCACATTCACATCATCCAAAATAATAGTATCTCGCTGAAGCAATTCTTCAATTTTTATATTTGTAATGATTTTATGATCAATTCGATTTTCAAATAGTTCAAATCTTGGAGGAATTATTTTTATAATGATGTTGTGCTGTAAGAATCGTTCGGCTAATTGTTTTCTCCTGTTCAGGTCTATATTTTTAATGGCCACTATTACCTGAGGCTGTTTAGAGGTACTCGAAATAAATCGCATCAAGGCTTGTTCCAGTTCAAAAACTTCTATACCATGAACAGTCTTGCCTACAAGGGACTCGTTGTCGTCTATGAACCCTATTATTTTATATTTACTTTCTTCATTTAAAAGGGAATTTTTGGTTAAAATGCCTAAGGAGCCAGCACCATAAATTAAAATAGGTTGTCCATATACATTGTGCCTTCCTTTGATAATATCTGAATATATAGACTTTACAAACATCCTACTCGCAATTAAAAGAAACAGACAAATAAAATAGTCAATCAGGATGATCGAAAGCGGAATATATAAGTGGGAGGTATTTATTAATTGATCTAGGAATAGGGAAATAACTAAAATACATAGACTACTATACGTAATATTATAAAACAAAAGACGTACATCCTGAAGGCTCGTATGCCTAATTATTCCATAATAGCTTTTTTGGTATAGAAAAAACAGGCTTCTAATCAATACAATAATCACAAAATGAGCTAGATACCGATCAACAGGTATTTCATCTAAGTTGAAATTGTAACGAAGAATAACAGATAATATATAGGAAGTGGCCACTATTATAACATCAATGGCCAGTATTATTGACCTAGATACGTGCTGATGTGTATACTCATCAAGTACCTTGCCAATTGTCGATTCAATTGTTTTAAATAACACGTAATAGAGTTTATAGGTAACGTGAGTATTCTGAAATGTAGATCTATGTTGATAGATACTTCAAATTTAACAAAGTATCAATAACATCAAATTTTTGAACTGATTATTTATCGGGTTTCCGCATTAAAAAAGGATCTCATTCGAGATCCTTTAATAGTATATAATTTTATTGATTTAGATTAATCCTTCCAGTAGGCTTGGTGCTAAACCAAATAATAAAGTTAAAAAGGTGGCCACCACAATAACTGCTTTAAAGAATGGCGCTACTCTAATTTCAGCTAGTTGACCTTCTTTAAGGTAAGAGGCCATGATTACTCTGAAATAATAATAGATCCCGACTGTGGACATTAAGACCGCAATAACGGTAATCCAGATAATGCCACGGTCGGCAGCACTGCTAAACACCATAAACTTACCCCAGAAACCTGCTGTAAGTGGTATACCTGCCAGAGATAGCATCGACACAGTCATGACGAAAGCCAGCAATGGATTCTTTTTTGCAAGACCGTTAAAGGCATCATAGTGCTCGCCAGGTTGACCGTTAATGGTGTTTTCGTTGGAGACCAATATCAATACTGCAAATGCGCAGATAGTAGCTAAGGAATATGCGATAGAATAAAAAACGATTGCAGTTTGGGAAGGGGCAGAAATTGCCGTCACTGCAATGAGCAAATAACCGGCATGGGAAATGCCAGAATAGGCCATCATACGTTTAAAGCTACTCTGTCCGGCGGCACCCACATTGCCTACAATTAAAGTAAGTGCTGCTATTGCCGCTAGTAATATCCACCAAAACTCATAAGCCCCAGCGAACGACCCGTCTAGTAGCCGGTAAATTGCTGCAAAGCCTGCAGTTTTTACAATCGTGGACATAAATGCTGTAAAAATTGTAGGTGCTCCTTCGTAAACATCGGGTGTCCAGAAATGGAAGGGCGCAGCAGATACTTTAAACAGCATTCCTACCAATAGCAGTAATAACCCTGCATATAAAAGATAGGAAGGAGCAGCGACATTGGTAATCGTGACAAACGATTGTATTTTAAGTAAGCTGAATGATCCCGTAGCACCATATATGAGTGCCATTCCAAATAGCATAAAGCCTGTGGCAAATGCGCCCATCAAAAAATACTTTAATGCGGCTTCGTTGGAGCGCAAGTTTCTTTTGTTGCTACCCGTGAGTACATACATGGCGACAGATAGTATTTCGACGCCTATGAATAACATAATCAAATGACTGAAACTAATCATCATAATTGCACCTACCAGTGAAAATAGCATGAGTGCATAATATTCTGCTGGCTCGGATTCTGCATTGTCTCGGAAACCCCCAGAGATAGCGACGATCATGAAAGCGGATACGAGCACAATACCACTAAAGGAGAGTGTAAGATTGTCGACACGCAGCATGTCATAAAAGTAGGATAATGGGCCTTGGTTCCATTCAATAAAATTACCGGCAACCGCAATGATAAGGAATACCAGTACCGAAGGTAACAACACGTTTTTTGATTTAGAGAAACCTAAAAATAGTGTCACAACTCCAAGAACTGACAACAGGATAATGGGATACATATTAAATTTTTATCGTTTTATCATTTTATAAATACAGCAATGAGCCATTTCGACCTATTTTACTAGTGTCAAAAGTTGGTTTACCGCCGGTTCTGTAATTTTCAAAAAGGTGTTTGGATATATTCCTA
>CAXBLH010000350.1:0-6263 GCA_963976315.1 uncultured Dyadobacter sp. | reverse complement strand
CGCAACGAAGCCGGATCCACATGGTCGGAACCATCGGAGCCCGTTTGGCGATTACTGTTAAAAGAAGGTGCTGCAAACTGCAACAGTTGATTAATGTCCAACTGGCCTTGCTTGCTCGTAACTTCGGCAATATCAATTATATCAACTGGCGCGGGTGTATCGGCGGCAGACCGGTTCAAATTCCGGGAACCTACCACTGTAACCTGTCTCAAGGTAGTGGCCTCATACAGCTTAAAGTGATGAGTGGCTTGGGCATTGATGAAAGTTTCCTCACTATTATACCCCACATAGGACGCAATTAGGACACCATTCACATCATTTACGGCAAATTCATATCGGCCATTCTCGTCGGTTATAGTACCATTATTTTTCCCTTTTTCAACCACCGTTGCTCCCACCAAGGGTAAATCTTCGTCGGACAATACAACACCGCGAACCTTAAAAGTCTGAGCCATAGCCGAGATGGAAATACCCATTAAAAGTATTGTGTAAAAAATCTTATTCATTAAAATATTTAGTTTATAACGTCTAATTTCGGTGATAACTACTAATACCATGGAAGCCACCGCTTTTCGGAAATTCAAAATTTGTACCAAATCTAACGCAGAATAATAAAATTGTACGAATTATACTACAATTTCCGATTTTGTTAAAGATGGAAAACTTATGGAGACAATTCAAGGGTTGAATCGTATATTTGCACTTTGAATTATACAAAAATATTATGCTACCAACGTTACTTAAAACATCGCTAGGGCGCCTACGAATCGTCGCTTTTCTAGAAGGAATTTCATATTTAGTTTTATTGGGAATTGCAATGCCTTTAAAATACCTTGCTGGCTTACCAGAAGCTGTAAGAATGGTCGGAATGGCTCATGGAGTACTATTTGTTGCTTTTTGTATTCTACTCTTGCAAGTTGCAATGGAATATTCTTGGTCATTCAAACGAGCATTACTGTCTTTTCTATCGTCAATAATTCCTTTTGGTACTTTTTATGCGGATGCGAAATGGTTCCGTCAGGATTCATAGTCGGCCCATACCGTCATTTAATATTTTCATCTGCTCAATATCCCCATTTTGTATCCAAAAAAAATTGTCATTGGTCTTTTGCTATTATTCTCCAGTTTTGGGATAGCCTTCGCACAAAAGCCAAACCAAAACTACCGCTATCATATTCAGCCGACTACTTCGCCCATTACAATTGACGGAGTTGCCAATGATTTGGCTTGGAAAAATACGGAAACTGCTGATAATTTCTTCATGATAACACCAATGGATACCAGTTTTGCAAAATGTATTACTGAGGTAAAAATGGCTTATGACAATACTAATATTTACATTCTGGTGGTGAACCATAAACCGGTTAAAGGTAGTCTCATTGTGGAGTCTTTAAAAAGGGACTTTAGTTTTGGAAAGAACGACAATTTCTTGCTTTTTATGGACACCTTCGATGACAAGACGAACGGCTTTTCTTTTGGAGCCAATGCGGTCGGTGCTCCTTGGGACGGCCAGATGAACGACGGTGGAGCGGTGGATTTGAGTTGGGATAATAAATGGCAAACTTCTGTAAAAAACGATGATGACAAATGGGTTTGGGAAGCCGCTATTCCATTCAAAAGTATTCGTTACAAACCCGGTATTACAGAATGGGGTATCAATTTTAGCCGACAAGATTTAACAGTTTCGGAAAAGTCTTCCTGGGCTCCGGTACCTCGACAATTCCCCTCCGCATCGCTGGCCTATACTGGCGTATTGGTTTGGGACACTCCGCCACCAAATCCAGGTCCAAATGTATCTATCATTCCTTTTGGAGCCGTACGTACCAGTAGGGATTATAGCACCCATAAGCCCACCCAATATAAAGCCACTTTTGGTGGTGATGTCAAGATAGGGCTTACGCCTTCTTTGAATTTAGATTTAACAGTAAATCCGGATTTTTCACAGGTTGATGTTGATGTGCAGCAAACAAACCTGGATCGTTTCGAATTGTTTTTCCCGGAGCGCCGGCAGTTTTTTCTCGAAAATGCTGACTTGTTTGCCAATTTTGGTTATGCCACCATCCGACCGTTTTTCTCACGACGGATAGGACTCGGTACTCCCATCCAATTTGGTGCGCGGATGAGCGGGAAGATCAACAAAAACTGGCGAATTGGGGTTTTGGATGTACAAACAGATTCCCAAGATAGTATCGCTCCCAAAAACAACTATGCGGTACTGGCAGTGCAACGGCAAGTTTTCGCACGTTCCAATATAAGATTTATGTTTGTGAATAAAGACGGACTTAATTTTGACCAAGAAAAATACGCTCATGTTAGTAAATATAACCGGAATTTAGGTGCGGAGTTCAATCTTGCTAGTGCCAAAAATTTGTGGACTGGAAAGGTCATGGTTTTGAAGTCGTTTACACCTGACAAAAAAGGCGATGACTTTATACAGGCTGGTGACATTAAATTCAACAAAGCCAATTTTTTCTGGCAATGGCAACAGGAATACGTGGGTAAAAACTACCAGGCGGATGTAGGTTATGTGCCTAATGCCACTCGGTCCGGCTATTACAAAATCAGTCCGAATGTTGGTTATCTCTTTTTTATAAAATCCCCTAAAATCATTAGCCACGGCCCAAAACTAGTTTCAAATATTTTTTGGAATAAAGCCTTTGACGTAACCGACAAAGAATTTATATTTTCCTACCCTGTGAATTTTATAAACAGAGCTACGGTTGTACCTTATTTATCAAGTAATTACATTAAACTTCTCCGGCCATTTGACCCCACCAATTTAGGAAGTTTCAAACTCGAAACAGGTTCGGAACACCACTGGAAAACTGCGGGGATAGATATTGTATCTGGCCCCCAAAACCGGCTGACTTATGCATTTTCTAGTAGCTATGGTGGGTATTATCAAAATGGTACCAAAACCTCGGTACGTACCGAGTTGGGTTATCGGATTCAACCCTATGTGGCGATCACGGCAGCCGCAAATTATAATAGGTTAAAATTGCCTGCACCATGGAATCAAACTGATTTATGGCTAGTAGGCCCCCGCATCGATGTAACATTTACCAACAGTCTGTTTTTTACCACCTTTATGCAATACAACAATCAGGCTGATAATATCAACCTGAATGCCCGATTACAGTGGCGGTACAAACCAGCTTCGGATTTGTTTATTGTATATACCGATAACTACCTACCCGAGAATTTTATGGTAAAAAACAGGGCTATTGTACTGAAATTTACCTATTGGTGGAATTTATAATATATCAATAAAACACCTCCATGTTTTTATCAGTAAGCGTTTTGATATGACCAGCATATTTCGCCTCGGTATTGGTATCAATAAATGGATTTCCGCGAAGAAATATTTTGCCCACGTGCGACATTTTTAAAAGTTCCAATGGAAATTCATTGAAATTATTAGAAGACAAATCCAGTTCATTTAAGTTTTGAAGTTGGGTAATTTGAGTAGGAAAATTTGTAAACCAGTTGTATCCAATGTCTAGTATGCGTATTTTCTGCATATCCCCTATGCGTTCGGGTAAATAACTAATCCAGTTGTGATGTGCGTATAAAACTTCCAGATTTCTAAGTTTATATAACTTCGTGGGCATTTCTTTCAATTTATTATGTGCAACAGCCAAGTGTGTTAGTCTCTTTAACTTTACAACCTCTTCGGGTAAAACAGTCAGTTGATTGTGATACAAATCTAAAACTTCTAATCTCTTTATTTTTTTTATACCACGGGGTAAGACCGTCAATCCAGTTTTATAAAAGTTCAAATCGGTAACTTGCTTTATTTTTTTGTAACTCCTTTTGGACAGCCCAGTCAACATATTTTCAGCAAACCAAATACTTTGCAATCTCTTGCATTTTTTAGCAACCTTGGGAATGTCCAGTAATTTATTTTGATTCAAATTCAATATCTCTAACGATTTATTTCTAGACAAATGAATACTTCCTTCGGTAAGCAGATTGTTTTGAGCTTTGATCAACTTCAACCGTGGCAATTTTTTAAAATCAATCTTTAAGGTATCAATCTCGTTTTGATCAATATACAGTTCAGTAACATTGGGAAAACGATAAATAGCGTCCGGAACTTTGGTTAATTCCAAATCGTGTAGATATAGTTTTTTTATTTTCAATGTATCCATAAAGGTATTTAAACTGGCAATATCATGAAGCAAACTATCACCTTTGAACACTTTCCGTGCCGGCTTTCCAATCCAGTGGTAGTCGTAAATATATTGTTTCTTTTTCCCCTGACTGTTTTTAGTTACCTCAAATACAAATGTTTTTAAAACTTCCTCATATGCCTTTTGGATTAAGTCAAAATGCTCATCGGTGACATTCACAACCGGACTAGCCGTATTTAAAATCACCTGCTGTACCTTTCCATTTTCATCCAGAAATATATAACAGCCTACTACCACCGCAGGACGATGTTTATCACCAATGTACTTTTTCAAACTTTGATACATTTCTTTGTAAAAGTCGGTTGGACTTATCGTTTTGAGGTGATTTTGTAATAAATCATCCATTTTTTCCTTCGGAATATCTGATTCCTTTGCGTATTGAATCTGGGAAAAAACACTCAAACTCGTAAATATAAGAAGCATGGAGAGGAAAGATCTCATAGTCGAAATGATTAATTATGTTAATTATATATATAATTTCTTTATACAATTAACAAATATAACTAAATTATTAGTCCACACAATATATGCACAAAAAAAAACTGACCATTTTTCGATCAGTTTCAAAATCAATAGCAACGTTATAATGATAGTAGCGAGTCAATTAATTCACTCGTTTCCCCCTTTCAAACCACCTATAATGATGTTATTTTGTTCTTTCAATTGTAAACTGAACCAATTGCTCTAGTGAATGCCGATGCGGGCTATCGGTGAATTCATATAATAAATCTTTTGCTTCGGAAACATAGCGCTGCATCACCCTCGTGGCATATTCCAATCCACCAGAATTCTTTACAAAAGCAATCACTTCGGTCACCTTTTGAGGTTTGTGGCTTTCATTTCGTATGATATTAATGACCCTTCGCTTTTCCAACCAAGAAGCCTTATTGAGCGCATAAATTAATGGTAGCGTCATTTTTTTCTCCTTGATGTCTATTCCTAGTGGCTTACCAATTTCATCCTCACCATAATCAAACAAATCATCTTTTATTTGAAAAGCCATACCAACTTTCTCGCCAAAGGCATGCATTCTTTTAACAACTTCTTCGGCAGCACCTACGGAACATGCTCCCACCGCACAACAAGAGGCAATAAGGGAGGCCGTTTTCTGACGAATTATTTGGTAGTAAACTTCTTCATTAATATCAAGCCTTCGGGCCTTTTCCATTTGTAACAATTCGCCTTCACTCAACTCACGTACTGCTTTGGAGACTATTTTAAGCAAATCAAATTCACCATGATCCACAGAAAGTAATAGGCCACGTGACAGGAGATAATCCCCTACCAAAACAGCTACTTTATTTTTCCAAAGCGCATTTATAGAAAAAAATCCGCGACGATAATTGGAGTCGTCCACAACATCATCGTGTACCAAAGTGGCCGTATGTAGTAACTCTATTAGCGCAGCACCACGATAAGAAGACTCCGTGATATCTCCACAAACACCTGCGGAAAGAAAAACGAACATGGGTCTAAGCTGCTTCCCCTTGCGACGAACTATGTAGTTCATAATTTGGTCGAGCAACATGACATCGCTTTTCATAAACTGACGAAATTTTTGCTCAAAAGCCTTCATTTCGCTCACTATCGGTGTCTGAATTTCCTTTATTGAAAGGGTCATAGTATAAAAAGAGGAACTAAACCCCTCAAATTCAATTAAATAAAGCAGAAAGACTGATTATACACTCTTCCAAATTCTAAAATCATTTATTAATATTTACCAAAATTGAAACAAAATATCGTTTTTCTAAGCATTTTGTTTCGAAAATGTTTAGAATTGAAAGTTAGTAAATATCAGAGAAGTAACCTTTTAAGATTAACTTTTAAAATTAACAAAAACTAACCCAATAACATTCGTAACAAATTAAAAACTGAATCAACATCTATATGCGAGCATTAGTACTCGGAGGAGGATCCATGAAAGGGGCTTTTCAGGTTGGGGCAATCAAGGCGGTTCTCGAAAATGACTTTTATCCCGATATGATTTACGGGATCTCGGTTGGAGCGCTTAATACTACTTTTTTAATCAACGAGTCTGGTAAGCAGGCTCAGCTGAACGAACCCATCAAT
>CAXBLH010000349.1:0-6264 GCA_963976315.1 uncultured Dyadobacter sp. | reverse complement strand
ACCAATGTCTTTCCTTGAATTTTTCTACGATAAGTTTATTCCCTATAGCCCGCCAGCCCCGGATTTCAATTAAATCTTCGACTATAAATTCTAAAGGAATATTAACGTCTGCAGTAGTTTTGGAGGGTACAATTTTGAACCTTGGCTTTTGATCGGTACTAGCTAATAACAGTTTGCTATTCTTGGCATCACTGATAAATACAAATTTTTTGTCGAGCGAAGAAGTTTCAATATTAAACCGTTTTATATAATGTTGCTTGCCACCACCGTCATAATAAATGGCTGTTATTGGTAATTTAGGGTCGAATTTTTTAACCAAAAGAACGTCGGCAGGAACATAATGATTCGTAATATCAAAGTTGGTAAGTTCATAAGAACCATCCTTATACACCACCAGGATATTATCTGCCGAACCAAAATTCCCAAGGTATTCCCCGCGATCATCCCGGCTGAGTCTTCCGATTGTTGCGTCATACCAAATATCAACTCCTCCCAAGGTAGATCGTCCTGCTTGTTTCATCGTGATTTTTCTTACCGGATATTTGGTAAGAATATTTCCCATTGCACTTCTGTTTTTGATAAGCAGGTCTGCAAAATTAAAGTCAAACTGCTTTACCTTGGCTTTACTTTGGGAAGTAAGGTTCACGGTTATCAACTCCGCTTCGCCATTATCATTGGCGGTGAAATAGGTGATTTTGGATTTGGGGTGGCCTTGTGTAATATCATAATCGCGATCTCTGGTAACAGCCGTTACCTGAAAGCGTTTAATATAGGAAACTCCGGTTTTACCATCTAAATACGTGGCATTATACACCTTGCGTTCGTTGTTTTTAACAAAAACAGCACAATGGATAATACCTTTTCCAACAAAAACTTTTTCCTGAATTTTGGTAACAAGGTATTTTCCATCGGATTTAAAAACAATCACATCATCTATATCGGAACAATCCATGACATACGTGTCCTTTTTAAGACCGTACCCAATGAATCCTTCGTCAAGATTTACATACAGTTTTTGGTTGTTGGCGGCAACAATATTAGCAGATATTTGGTTAAAAGTTCTGATAACTGTTTTCCGCTCCCGACCTTTGCCATATTTTTTTAATAGGTCTTTATAGTATTCTATTGTAAACCGGACAATATTGGCCAGATTCTCTTCCGTTTGTGCCAACTCTTCCTCCCACTTACGCATAAGCTCTTCGGCCTTGTAACCATCGTATTTGGATATCCTTTTTATTCTAATTTCGGTAAGCTGAATGATATCTTCATCCGTAATGGTCCGATAGAACTGCGGTTTGTAAGGCATCAACCCCTTATCAATGGTGCGAATTACTTCTTCAAAAGTTTCACATTCTTCAATATCTCTGTATATACGATTCTCTATGAATATTTTTTCCAAAGAACCATAAAGGATTTTTTCTAATAAAGCAGCTTTCTTTATTTCAAGCTCTTGCTTTAATAAGTCAACTGTTTGGCCTGTATTGTATTTTAATATTTCTGAAACACCCACGAAATGTGGCTTATCCTTTATAATCACACAGGCATTGGGAGAAATAGAAACCTCACACTCTGTAAACGCATACAGTGCGTCCATGGTAATGTCAGGTGAAACCCCGGGAGCTAAATATACTTGTATTTCGACATCAGCGGCTGTATTGTCTACTACTTTTTTGATTTTTATTTTGCCGCCATCATTAGCTTTAATGATGGAATCAATCAATGAACTAGTAGTGGTTCCGTAGGGAATATCACGGATCACCAGCATCTTTTTGTCTTCCTCGTCTATTCTTGCTCTAACCCTTACTTTTCCACCTCGGTTACCATCGTTGTAGTTGGATACGTCTATTTGGCCACCCGTTAAGAAATCTGGATATAGTTCCACTTCCTTATTCTGAAGAATCGCAATAGAGCCCTCTATTAATTCACAAAAATTGTGTGGCATTATCTTGGTAGATAACCCAACTGCAATACCTTCAACACCTTGCGTTAATAGTAGTGGAAATTTAACGGGTAAGGTAACGGGTTCTTTTTTACGTCCATCGTAGGAGAGTTGCCATTCAGTGGTATCACCATTAAATACTATTTCTTTGGCAAATTTAGAAAGGCGAACTTCAATATAACGAGCCGCGGCCGCGCTATCACCAGTTCTGATATCTCCCCAGTTTCCCTGCATGTCAAACAGCAATTCTTTTTGTCCCAAATTAACGATAGCATCATTAATAGAGGCATCGCCATGGGGATGGTACTGCATAGCGGAGCCCACCACATTGGCAACTTTATTGAAGCGGCCGTCATCCATTTCATTTAAAGCATGCATGATGCGCCGCTGGACAGGCTTTAGTCCATCCTCAATGGCTGGTACTGCACGTTCCAGAATTACATAAGAGGCGTAATCCAGAAACCAACTTTCGTATAATCCAGAAATAGGTAATTTGTCGTGTAACTTGCTTTCTTCTAAGTTATTCGTTGCGTCGTTTTCATCCATAGAATTCGGAGGAAACAGTTTTTAAGTGTCTTAATTATTTTCAAAAAGGTATTCTTATCATTTTTGCCAATGTCAGAAAAGGATACCTTCAAATTTCTTTACTGGTTCTAGGGTGATTTTTAGGTTTTTTTCAGAATATTGTTTCTGACAGATCATTGTTGATTAATGCTAATAATTCACTGATCATCATCGCCGTAGCACCCCAAACGAAATGTCCCCGTAAATGATAATGTGGTGCAAAAATAGATTCTCCTCTCACGATTTTCTCACTTGAACCTATTATATTTTTGTCTAATATTTCATTCAAATTTATTTCATATATATCTTCCACTTCCCTAGGGTCCGGAAAAAAGTCTGGACGGTAAGGAATAGTGGCAATGACAGGCAAAACATTAAAATTGCTTGGTGGAATAAAAAGCTCGCTCAATATACCCAGAACTTCAACATCATTGAGCCGTAATCCAATTTCTTCTTGTGCTTCGCGTAAGGCCGTTCGGATTAAGTCTTCATCGGTTTTTTCATACCGGCCACCCGGAAATGCAATTTGTCCCGAATGCACACCGTCATAGGGCGGTCTAAGTATTAAAGGAAAAAACACATGGTTTTTATAAGGATAAAAAAGAATTAATACGGCACTTTTTCGAGTCTTTGCATTAGGCTTTGCAGTTAATCGACTTTTTGAGGTAGCCTGCATGGCTTGGTGATATAATACACCAGGAAGCGGTTTTTTAAAATTCTCTTGTAATTGTTTTTTTAGTATTTCAAATGACACATTTGCCATGGAGGCTTCCAATAAATTTTTGTTACGCGTAGTTAATTCCAATGTTAACTAATTTTTAAGAACTTTCAAAGAACTTTACCGTGCTTTAAGCGCAATTTCATAAGTTGTTCGGCGCACCTTTCACCATCCATAGCAGCCGACATGATTCCTCCGGCATATCCTGCACCTTCGCCGCACGGAAATAGCCCCTTCAGCTGGGGGTGCTCACAGGTTTCGCGTTCACGGGGAATTCGTACCGGTGAAGAGGTTCGGCTTTCCACACCCACGAGTTGCGCCTCTTTAGTGATGTATCCTTTCATTTTTCTGCCGAAAGCCAAAAATCCTTCTCTCAGTGGATTTGCAATGTTGGCAGGTAATTCCTCGAATAAATTGACTGACCTAAGACCAGGTTGATACGAGGTTTCAGGAAGGGTAGACGAGGTGCGCTTTGATATAAAATCGGTAACTCTTTGCGCAGGAGCCGTTTGTGTTTCGCCCGCAATTCGCCAAGCCGTCTCTTCAAATTGCCTTTGCAATTGTAAACCGGCTAAGGGGCCATACGACTCAAACGGGAGTAAATCTTGGTCTTCAATGGATACTACTATGCCTGAGTTTGCAAAGGCAGAGTCTCTCCGGGAAGGAGACATCCCATTGACCACTACTTCGCCAGGGGCAGTTGCGGAGGGTACTATAAAGCCACCCGGACACATACAAAATGAAAATACGCCTCGCTGTACTCCTTCGAAATACGTTTGAGTTACCAAGCTATAAGAAGCGGCTGGTAGGTATGGACCTCGATCGCTATCACAGTGGTACTGAATTTTATCAATAATGGACTGTGGATGTTCAATTCTGACACCCATTGCGAACGGTTTTCGCTCTATCAATACATTTTTTCTATGTAAAAGTTCGTAGATATCGCGTGCAGAATGGCCAGTTGCCAAAATGACACCTACTCCCATATATTCCCGGAGATCATTTCCAATAACGCCTTTTAATTCGCCGTCTTGTATTATAAAATCCGTAACCTTGTTGTTAAAATGAATTTCTCCACCGGCTTTTAAAATCGTTTCGCGCATTTCAGAAACCACTCCCGGCAGCTTATTGGTGCCAATATGTGGATGACTGTCAATGAGGATTTGTTCATGAGCACCATGTTGAACAAAAATCTCTAACACCCTACGAATATCTCCGCGCTTGTTGGATCTTGTATAGAGTTTTCCATCGGAGTAGGTGCCCGCTCCTCCTTCGCCAAAACAATAATTGGATTCTGGGTTTACCAAATGCTTTTTATTAATATCCGCAAGATCTCTCCGGCGCGCTCTCACATCTTTTCCACGTTCCAGAATAATGGGTTTAATACCAAGCTCTATTAAGCGAAGCGCGGCAAACATACCCGCTGGACCGCAACCTACAATAATGGCTGCTGGTTTAGCGCTTACCTCCTGATATTCATTACTTAATTGTAATAAAGTAGTAGGAGCCTCATTCGTAAATATTTCTACTTGAATATTTATTTTGATATTTTTACTCCTAGCATCAATCGACTGTTTGGTTTTGCGAATGATGACCTCGTCGCTTGGTTTGGCACCAAGTTTTTTCAGAACATGAAGTCGGAATGCCTCTTCGTTAAGAGCAATTTCCGGGGGAAGTACAAATTGTAATATTTTTGACATAGGAAAGAAAGGGATTTATCCTTTAATGGTACAAAGGTAATGATTTATCAATGGTACACCTTGAATGCAAGTCAGGGTTATTTTCCTAGATTAGTTTTTAGTAGGACTTACTGCGTAGTGCCATCGGTTTTCATCCCGACAGTCTACCTACCCAATCTTTCGTGAGATGTGCTACTGTTGTGAATTTTAAAGTAGATTATTTTTGATTGGGCGTTTTAATTTTATTAAAACCTATAAATTAAGTATGATACAGCCTCGTAGAACATTTGTAAAAAGTATGGCGTTGCTAGCTGGTGCGTCTTCATTTAGTGGTTCTGATTTTAATTTTTTAGCTACTGACAGGAAAATACTTTCTTGCAATCAATATGCTTGGTTTACCTTTTTCAACCGTGAAAACAGGGATTGGAACGCAGACCTAGATGCCTCTTTGTTGGAATATACCTCAGCCGGTTTTAAGGCTTTGGAGCCCAGTGCAGGAAGTGTCGACGAAATAATAAGACTCGTACCCTATCTTAAAAAATACCATATTGCGATGCCGTCTTTGTATGTGAACAGCACCTTGCATTCCCAGGAATTGGCGGTTGCGTCAATCGCATCGGTACTGAAAATTGCGGATGAAGCTAAAAAATATGGTACTGAAATAATAGTTACGAATCCCAATCCATTAAAATGGGGCGGAACGGAAAATAAATCAGATGGTGAGCTACAAGTTCAGGCGCAAAGTTTGAATAACCTTGGGGCACAGTTACGGGAACGTGGTATGAAGCTGGCTTACCATACTCACGACATAGAACTGCGTGCTGCTGCTCGGGAGTTTCACCATATGCTTTTGGCGACGGATCCTAAAAACGTTTCTTTGTGCTTGGATGTACATTGGGTTTATCGTGGATCGGGAAATTCGCAAATTGCTTTGTTTGATATTGTCAAATTGTATGGAAAACGAATAATAGAATTACATATCCGTCAGTCGGTGGAGGGCGTTTGGCAAGAATCCTTTGGGGAAGGTGATATAGATTATTTACGATTAGCCCAAGAACTTGATGCATTGGGTGTTAAGCCACAGTTGGTCTTGGAACAATGTTTGGAGAAAGAATCTCCCCATCAACTCACAGTGGTGGAAGCGCACAAAAAGGATATCCAATATGCTAAAAGGGTATTTGGGATTTGAAGTCTTTCATTCGTTATTGACACCAGATTATCCGCCATTTTTTTTCATCTAAACCTCATTTCCACATAATGAACACAGACTTTTATCAAATTGCAGATCTCCTTACTACTGAGCAGCTTTTGGTTAGCGATTCTGTGAGGGAATTTACAAATCGAGAAGTAAAGCCAATTATCGA
>CAXBLH010000348.1:0-6291 GCA_963976315.1 uncultured Dyadobacter sp. | reverse complement strand
GGAAAATCCAAAAACTATTAGAATAGTGCTATATATTTAAAATAATAGCCTATTAATTTAGACTGATTAAAAAATAAAATTCTGGATGCTATGTAACCAATGTAAATTTTTTAGCTAATTATTTAATGGTTCCTTAGTAAGTGTAGGCAAGGACGCTATGTTTTGGAGGCGGTAAGTAAGGGAGGAGGAATGGTTTTACATTATCAATACGGGGGTCAATTCATAATAAAGAGGGATTGTGACATATTAAGAGTCTGTTAAAAATTAACCAATTCTATCATTAAAATTTAAACTGGCTCTAAAAAGCCAGAAATAAAATTAAAATAGTTTATAACCTCACGGCAGCGGCGGACAGAACCCTAAATCCCCCTCCCATGCGCCGGACCGCCTTGCTGGAGAGGGGGACTTTTAGCCCTTTTCCAGCAAGGAGCAGGCCGCAACGGTGGACCGTTAGGGATGAAGTATTTTGTAGAATATTATTTGTAGACTTTCCTTTTGGAGACAGTCTCTTAAATTCATTTTTTTACTACACTAGGAATCACCTGGGGTTTAAAGCCATTTTTTTCCTAGCTATGAACCGCTGGTTTAGAATGTGAAGTTCAATCGGGCGAATAGTAGTCGGCCATTCATGCCGAATTGCGACGTATTCCTTGAATATACAAACTGGTTGGCATTAGACAAGTCTACTGTGCTGGCGGCATTATTATAAACGACCTTGCCATTTTCTACTCCACTAGGTCTTTTAGCAGTGATGGGATTGTAATTACGTTCTGGATAGATATCAAACAGGTTATTGGCTCCTACTACCACCTTAAGCATATCGTTAATTTTATAGCCAAATGATAAGTCGGTAATCAGTCTTCCTCCCCACACGGGATGTTCGTTTTCAACTGCCTGTCCATCGACTATTATTGCTCCTATCAATCCATCTCCATTAACATCCACGGTGTTAGGGTCGGTAACTTTGCCAAAGTAGGCATTACGGATAAAAATGTCGAGTTTGTTGGTGGTAAGGGTATGGCTCCAATTAAACTTAATCCGGGGCACTGCTTCCTGGAGGTATACTCTAGATGCCTCAGAATAGTAACGGTTTACCTGTTTGTTTTCTGCCAAAATTGCAGAGGCTTTTATGGCACCTATTTGTTTGGTTTGGCTCATTGTTCCGGCAATGTCGGTTTTTAAGGTTGCACCATTTTCGAAGCTGGCCTGATGTGATATCACTAGGTCAATACCCTTTGATTCTGTATCTATGGCATTGGAAAAAAACGTAGCGGCAGTGGCGTTAGCCTGATCGAAGAGTTGCTGCAGTTGTAGTGCAGATCCTGTAACGGTGCCGCCAGGACGAGAAAACTGATCTGTAAGTACTACACGATCATTTATTTGGATGAAGTATCCATCAGCTGTGATCGTCAGGTTGGTACTCGGGATTTTGGTAGTAAAGCCCGCACTAAAGCTAGTTGATTCCTCTTGCTTCAACTCGGGTATACCTAATAATTTGGCGGCATTGGAGGCGTTGGTAAAGGTACCCACCTCGAAAGGGACACCGCCTACAAACTGTGTACTGGTAGAGTTAAAGTATTTCTGAGCCAAGGAAGGTGCTCTAAAGCCCGTAGAGATTGCGCCACGGATGTTGAAGTTTTTGGCGACCTTGTACCGAGTGGCTACTTTGAAATTGGTAGTATTTCCAAAGTCGGAGTAGTTTTCGAAGCGAAGAGCTGTGGCAAGGAGCCATTTGTCAGTTATATCCAATTCCGAATCGATATAGGCAGCCACACTCTGCCGGTTTGCGTCTTTGGTATCATTTTCGTTTTTGACACTGAACCCTGGAAATACTTGGGCTCCTCCGGGACGGGCGTTTCCAAAAAAGTCAGCGGGGATGGTACCGCCTTGGTTATTGGCATCGATGGGTACTCCATTTATATCATAGCGGGTATAAGAATTTAAGTCACCGGCTTTGATTTTATAGGTCTCAAAACGCGCTTCCGCGCCAAAGGCCAGGTTGAAGCCATGCATAAAATCGAATTTGCGATTGAGATCGAGGTTAATCGTGTTTTGCTTAAAATTTAATCCGCCAGCATCAAAAATAGTAGGGGAGTTTTGAAGTAAAGTTGCATTAACTGTGTTTTCTACACCATAATTAAAAGTGTTGGAGCCAAAGGTATTACTGAGGTCGTAGGAAAAAGCACCTAGTTTGCCACGAATACCAGCGGCTGCGGAGGCATCAATTACATCGGAATGGATTTCAGGTAAAAAACCGTTTATGAAAATTCCGGTGTAGGTACGAGATTGGTTCGGACGGCGATAAAAACCAGCCGCATTTCCTTTCCGGAGACCATAACCTCCGAATGCATAAACCTCGTGGTCATCGTTGATGGGGAAGGCCGAGTTAGCAAATAGCTGAAAGCTTTTCAGTTGCGACTGACCAATTCGCATATTAAAATCGCTGCGTTCCATACCTCTTTGGATCAATTCATTTTCGGTAACATCCACGCCGAGTATTTTTTGTAGATCACCAATACTTCCTGCTGCCGCAATGGCGGATTGCAAGTTGGCATCGAAATAGGATACTTGCTGAGCACCCGACTTAATGCCGGCAAGGTTACTAACCAAGCTACCCACATTTCCTCCACTTTGCTGTGTACGGTATTCTATAGCATTATAGGCATTAAAAATACTTCCAGTGGCGAAGTCTGCACGATAAGTGGGCTTTCTAGTGAGCGCAGTACCCGTGAAATTAATAAAGCCTTGCTTTCCTACCCGAACGCCATAGTTGGCATCAATCTGGAAATTTTCGCCATCTATACCGCCAGTGTGGTCCTTAGAACCTTGTGATGCATTGGCTCCACCATATAGGGAAAGGTTAAGTTTTCTGGTGGATTCTTTCATTTTTACGTTGATAATTCCCGCAATAGCATCGGAGCCATATTGGGCCGATGCTCCGTCACGAAGTACTTCAATTTTGTCTATGGCATAGGCGGGAATGGCGTTTAAGTCGGTGCCTACCGAGCCACGGCCAGGGGTTCCATTCACGTTTACCAAGGAGGAAGTATGCCTTCTTTTACCATTGAGTAATACCAATACCTGATCTGGACCAAGTCCACGAAGCTGCGCAGGATCGATATGATCGGTACCATCGGCAACGGTAGAGGTGTTGGAGGTGAACGAAGGTGCCACCACATTCATGATTTGGTTCAAGTTATTTTGTGGTACTTGAGTGGTCATTTGGCTAATGTTGATCACATCCACGGGTACTGGGCTTTCGGTTTTTACCCGGCCGCCTGATCGAGAACCTGTCACTACGATTTCATCCAGTATAGCGGAACTTTGGCTTAATTGTATATTTAGAACTTCTTGGTTTGGCAGGTTAATTTTGACCGTTTGGGTAGCGTAACCCACAAAACTGATTGTCAGCTGGTAGTTGCCCGCCGATAGGTCAAGTAAGTAATTTCCTTCGCCGTCGGTAATGGTACCATTGGACGTACCGTTAACCACCACCGAAACGCCAGGAAGGGCAGAGCCGTCACCAGCATCAGTGACTTTGCCTCGTACTCCTTGGCCATACAAAGACGTTCCAACAAAGGAGACGAACAAAATGAATAGTAATTTCTTCATAAAATGTTTTTAGTTAGTTGATTGATATTTTGAAGATAGACAAAGGGCTGTGTATTCCAGTGGGTATCTTTTAGGTATGATGCTATTTTCTAGTGATAGAAATTACTAATATATGTATATTTTTTATAAATATTTATACTTTATAATGGTAACATTATTTCTATAAATTAATAACTATTTTTAATTGTAAGGAGCGTGAAGTGCGGGCTTTATGGCCTTTTTCTTGGAAGCCCGCCCAATTCCTTGGGCTTAAGAGTAGGGTCGGCATAAACTTCCTTTCCCCTAGCTTTAAATTACCTGCGGGAAGCATGCAGATTTGGCAAATCGTATATTTGGATCAAAAAGAGGCTTTCTCAAAAAGAGAACTGACGAAATAAAATTTTGCTTATTTAAAACCTCAACCAAAAAAGAGGCTGTCTCAAAAATAGAAGTACCAAAAAAATTGGGCTTGTTTAAAACCTCCCAGCAGCAGCCAACCGCCCCTAAATCCCCCTTCCCGGAACGGCGTACCGTTTAGGATGAGGTGTTTACAGAATTAAATTTGGTATTAATTATTTTGATACAGCCTCCTTTATATGGCTAGTTTATAGATCTACCGTTCTTCCTGTACGTACGGATTCGTCGCAGGCAAAGGCGATTTGTAGACTCGTTACTGCATCTTGCATATGGTCTGTAAGATCGGTGTTTTCTTGAATTGCCTTCAAAAAGTACCTTTGTTCTCTATTGCAAAGTTCTTGGTGATCTGGCTCGTCGTCGAGATTTATCCAAGTATCTTCCTGTACAAACTCATCAGAGTCATTCAGTTTTGCATGATGCACTCGAATAGATTCCGTTTTGGTATGCGCTTCCACGGACGAGGATTTACCTGTACCGCCAGCATCCTTGGCTACAATAGAAACCGACCCTTTGGGGCCTATTACGTCTTTTACAAAAAAGGCCGTTTCACTGATCATCGGTCCCCATCCTGCTTCGTACCAGCCTACGGAACCATCTTCAAACCAAATTTGTAACTGCCCATAATTATAGTTGTCTTGTGGGATTTCGTCCGTAAGCCGAGCGCCAATCGCATTCACACGAAGCGGCTTCGAACGGGTCATTTGGCACATGACATCAATGTAATGAACGCCACAGTCCACAATAGGGCTCAAACTCTTCATGAGGTTTTTATGTACACCCCACATATAACCATGGCTTTGCTGGTTCAGATTCATCCGCATTACCAGCGGTTTTCCTATATTTTGAGCTTCTTCCACGAATCGTTCCCAAGACGGATGATGACGCAAAATATAACCGACTACCAGTTTTTTGCCCGCTTTGTTTGCAGCTGCTACCACATTTTTAGCGCCTTCTACTGTGGCCGCAACGGGTTTCTCAATAAAAACATGTGCACCGCTTTCGAAAGATTTTACAGCATAGTCCTCATGGGTGTCGGGGTAGGTGGAGATACAAACTGCGTCGGGCTTAGTAGCTTCAAGTGCTTCATAAAAATCAGTATAAAGGGCATAGCCTCCACCAAGTTTTTCATTTAGTACTTCTTTGCTTTTGCCTGGTGTTACGATACCACATATTTCGAAACCATCAATATGGTGGTAAGCGGTGGCATGGGAAGCTCCCATATTTCCGGCTCCCACTACTAGTACTCTTACTTTGTTATTGGTTGACATAAAAATAGGTGTTAAATATTAGAACGATAAAGTTAGTAAGGTTAAAGGTTAAAAGTAGGTAAAAGGGGGCAGGATTTAGGTTTTGCGTTGTTTTGCTCAATCTATTACCTAAACCCTACGACCTAATACCTCACCATAAAATTGTTTTCCTCAAAATGGCGGTATACTCTAGCGTTTGATTCCTTTTTAAAAGGATTGTACATTTCGATCAAACTAGTAATGTTTCAGACTAATTAAATAGCATAATGACAAAAAATGATTGGCAAGGGGTATTTCCTGCACTATTGACTCCATTTACGGCAAATGATACCATAGATTTTGAAATGTTTGGTAAAAACTTAGCAGCACAAGTGGCTGCTGGGGTAACAGGGGCAATCGTAGCAGGATCTTTGGGAGAAGCGAGTACGCTCACCAATGCTGAAAAATTTGAGCTTGTAAAGTATGCTCGTACTCATTTTGATAAATTACCAATTGTACTTTGCATTGCAGAACAGGCAACGAGTGAAGCCATCAAAATTGCAAAGGAAGCCGAGGCTATTGGTGCCAGTGGATTGATGGTATTGCCTCCTATGCGTTACAAAGCGGATGATGAGGAAACAGTAGTGTTTTTCAAAGCGATTGCTCAAGCGACCACTTTGCCGATCATGATTTATAACAATCCGGTGGATTATAAAATTGAAGTGACATTGGATATGTTCGAGTCGTTGGCTGCGTGTGAAAATATTGTTGCTATCAAAGAGTCTACTCGTGATGTAAGCAATGTTACCCGTTTATTCAATCGATTTGGCGATCGGTTCAAAGTTTTCTGCGGCGTAGATACCCTTATTATGGAAGAGGCTATGCTGGGGGTTGATGGGATTGTAGGCGGTTTGGTAGATGCTTTTCCAAAAGAAACGGTGGCTATTTTTAATTTGGTAAAATCAAACCGATATGCCGAGGCTTTGCCTATTTACCGTTGGTACTTACCCTTGCTGGAACTGGATATTCATCCAAAATTGGTTCAGAATATTAAGTT
>CAXBLH010000347.1:0-6293 GCA_963976315.1 uncultured Dyadobacter sp. | reverse complement strand
AATGGAGTCCAACTTAACCAAATGGTTAAGTTGGACTCCATTTTTGCTATCGTGTTATACCTTTTGTAGTTATCGGTTGCAACCTGCAAAATACCACCATCATACTGACGGCCAAATGATAAGTAAAAATTGGAGGTTTTGGAACCACCGCTTAGTGAAACGTTTTGCTGATTACGATTTCCTTTACCGTAGAAAACATCAAACCAGTCGTAATTTGCATTACTGGTAAATGTATTCGCCCAAAGTTTGGGGTTACTTGGGTTAGGAACAGTTTCTGGGGTATTGATAGGATCCTTTTGGTAAGCTAAAATACGGTCAATAGTTTCATTGGTATATACCGCGGAAATGCCCGTGTTTTTTGCAGCCTCGTTCAATGCCAGAGCCGTAGTATATGAGTTGGCAAGGTGTGGCATTCTATTGGGTTGAATCGAGGTGGTATTTGTAGAAAACTCGATGTTTAGCTTTCCGCCATTACTTCCTGATTTGGTAGTAATAAGTACCACACCATAAGGTGCACGAGCACCATAAATTGCTGAAGCAGCGGCATCTTTCAATACCGAAATAGACTCAATGTCATTTGGATTAATTCCGTTTAAGGAGCCTACTACGTTATCAATTAAAACTAGTGGTGCACCTTGGCCACGGATTTGAATTCCCAAATTAGCACCTGGTTCGAAACCGAAGCTACCAGTAGTAAAATTTACACCTGATGTTTTACCTTGAAGTGCTTGTGATACGGTTGCAGTGGGACGGTTCACTAAGGCTTCTCCTTTAATCATATCCACAGCACCAGTAAGGTTTACCTTCTTTTGGGTGCCATATCCTACTACGAGTACTTCGTCGAGCAGCTTTTTGTCTGGTTGAAGTGATACCGTTAATTGGCTTTGGGTGCCCGCAGTAATTTCTTGACTAAGGTAACCCACAAAACTGAATACCAATACTGAAGCTTGTGATTTTACAGTGATTTCAAAATTTCCATCGATGTTGGTCGAGGTACCATTAGTAGTTCCTTTTTCGGAGATGTTTACCCCAATTAGGGGACTGCCAGTTTCATCCAAAACATTTCCTTTGATGGTTTGTTCTGTATTTACGGCGTATAGGTTCGTTAATAGCAAAGGTTGCATGATTACCAACATGCAAATTACCCGAAATCTAGACCAGATTTTTGAGGGGATATTGAGGATACTTTTTGTCATTTGACAATTTTTTAAGTAAAAATGATTTGTAATGTTTTGTTTAAAATTGATGAGGAACCACTGTCGTTTTATATTGTCATAGGCGATAAAATTGATAGGTGAAACCAAAAATGTGGATACCAAAAGCATTTGGTACCCACAAGGATTTAGGAATTATAGTGGAATTACCATCCTGAATTTTGAG
This sequence comes from uncultured Dyadobacter sp., assembly GCA_963976315.1. Lineage (GTDB taxonomy): Bacteria > Bacteroidota > Bacteroidia > Cytophagales > Spirosomataceae > Dyadobacter. The sequence continues at coordinate 4,913 of CAXBLH010000347.1, read as the reverse complement.
GTAATAAATTGGGGTTAATAGTGGTTTCGACTTGTGGTACAGGCCACAAAAGTAAGCGTTCATTATAAAGACGCACATGTCCTACCACACTGGTAACACGCTCCATTGCGGCTTTCATGTCAGTAGCTCCGTAACGTAGTAGGTCGAAATAACGGTGGCCTTCTAATACGAATTCAGCACGTCTTTCTTTTTTGATTGCTTCACGTAAAGTCTCCTTAGAGAAGGTTTGCGGTAATGCTGCAAGACCAGCTCTTGTTCTAATTTTATTGATAGCATCATAAACGGTTGCGTCTGGTCCACTTACTTCATTTTGTGCCTCTGCATAGTTTAATAGAATTTCTGCGTAACGAATTACGACAAAGTTGGCTCCACCGTCACCAGTAATATTAGCGTCAGGAATGATGGATTTTTTGAATGCTAATTTGGTGGGTGAGTTTTGTGGGTCATAGGTAGTACCTGCAAAAGTTTCACCCGGTTGAAGTACCGAAGCGGCAAGTCTAATGTCACCTGGCTCAAAGGAGTCAACAAGGTTTTTTAGAGGAGTATATGAATTGCCAAAGTTACGTAATGCACCCGAAGAACCGTTGAAAGCACTGCCTGCACCCGTGATACCAGTGTTGCCCAAGAACTGAACTTCGAAAATAGATTCCTGAGCATTGTTCTCCTTATCTGGTAAAAACTGAGCTCCAAAATCCTTGGTGGGTAAAAGAGAATAGCTCATAGCCATTACTTCTTTACTAGCGGTTGCTGCTTCACTGTACATTTTGTTATACAGAAATACCCTTGATTTAAGAGCCAAAGCGGCACCTTTGGTTACACGACCCACATCCGATGCAGTATAAGAGGTGGGTAGGGAGTTAGCTGCTGTACTCAAATCCGTAATGATTTGAGCTACAACGGTCGCCTTAGGATCACGTGGTACCAATGATTCTTCCACAGTTTGGTGTTTCAGAACTAAAGGTACATTTCCATATAAATTGGTAAGGTGGAAATAGAACAAGGCTCTTAAAAAATGGGCTTCACCTAGAATCCGAGTTTTTAAAATAGCATCCATTTCAATGGTAGGTACCTTTTCAATTACGGTGTTAGCCCGAACAATTCCTTCATAAGCTTTGGTCCATATACTTTTTGGTAGTACACTGGAAGCATCGTAGCTTTTTCCTTCGCTTATTTCTAAGTAATAGTTAAAGGAGTATTGTGAGTAAGCATTGTCCGAAAGGGCATCGCTATGACGCATAAAATCACGATACATATTATTGTCGGCCAGTACATTGTAAACACCGTTTACGCCGTTGATGGCATCATTTGAAGTTTTCCAAAATGCGGGCTCTCCAATTGTAGTGAGTGGCAGACGTTCCAGGTTATCGCTGCAACCAAAGGAAACAGCTGTCAGGAAAAGTAGGATGAATATCTTTTTCATTTCTTTTGATTTAAGTTTTTTAGAATCCAAGATTTACACCAAAGCTCCAGGTTTTGGCTTGGGGATAACTGTCATTAACATTGTTGAACGAAGTAGCATCTTCGGGATCAAATCCTTTTACGAACTTGGTGAATGTTAACAGGTTTTGGCCAGCTACATAAACTCGTACCTTCGAGAATCCAATTTTGTTTACAATCTCACTGGGTACGGTATAGCCTAGTTCAAGGTGTTTCATTCGAAGGTAAGAGGCGTTTAATATGGCAGCGCTTATGGCTGGTCCCACGAACAGAGAGGTATTGTACTTGTAGTTAGTAGCAACTCTTGGAATGTTAGTATTAGGGTTTTCTGGTGTCCAACGGTTCATGTAAAGGCTAGTCAAGTTGCTTAATCCTCTTAATCCATCGGTTCCATAAACCCCATTTTCAACTTCACGACCAAGTACCCCTTGGAATAAAGTTCTGAAATCAAACCCTTTATAATCCATATTCAAAGAAAAACCATAGGTGTTTCTGATATTTGGATTTCCAATTATTACACGATCGTCTGAATCTACGACTCCGTCTTTGTTGACATCCGTGTAGATATAATCTCCGGCTCTCACGTCAACACCACCTGGTTGTGCACCATATTTGGTGGCGTTTTTCGCATCTTCATCGCTTTGGAAAAGTCCAGCGATTTGGTACCCATAAAAGGAATTAATGGGCAGGCCTTGTCTTGTGATTACTTTATTGGCGGAAATGAATTCACTGTCGATGTTTAATACTTTGTTATCATTGTGCGACCAATTGGCAGAAACGGCAATACTTAAGTCATTACCGATACGGGTATTATAACCAATGGAAAATTCATATCCTTTGTTCTGAACCTCGCCAGAATTTTGAACCGGGGGAGTAAGGTTCCCCAGTGTCGCAGCAATGGGAGGGCTAACCAGTAAATCTGTAGATTTTCGGATATAATAGTCTGCAGTTAACGATAATTTATATTTGAAAAACAACGCGTCTATACCTATGTCTGAGGTAGTAGTTGTTTCCCAGCGAATGTTGGGGTTACTTAAGGCAGTGGCAGCAGCACCAGCTACAAGTGCGTTTCCAAAAACATAAGGTTGTTTTAAGGAGATAGTAGAAATGGAAGCATAGTTACCAATATTCTGATTACCCAATTGCCCCCAACTTGCTCTGAATTTTAGCTCATTGATTTGCTTAATGGGTTTCAGGAATTCTTCATTGGCTACATTCCAACCCACCGAAACGGAAGGGAAGGTACCATAACGGTTATTGTCCCCAAAGCGAGAAGAACCGTCGCGTCGAATATTGAACTCTGCCAAATACTTGCCTTTGAAATCATAATTCACACGACCAAATAAGGAAGCCAAGGCCCACTCACTTGCACGGCCTTGTACCGTAGGTGTCAAAGTACCCGCATCTAGTTCGGTTAGGATATCATTGTCATAGCCTTGGTTACCAGCAAGCATGTAGTCATCACGGAAGGTTTGACGGGTAAGACCCCCTAAAAAGAAGAATTGAGAATCCTTGATTTTTTTGGTATAGCGGCCTGTTAATTCAAATGTCCTGGTGTTTTCAGTATAATTGATATCTTGTAACTGCCCCAGTCCATTGGTATCATAAACTTTTACACCATCCGAAACGGTGATTTTATTTTGAAATTTGGTTTGTTTCCGGTCTGCATAAAAAACGGATGCATTGGCTTTAAATACCAAATCTTTGATCGGTTCAAGCTCCAAATAAAAGTTTGGAGTAGCTCGGTAATATTGGGTGTTGTCGTTACCACCTGCTTTCGCCATAGCAATTGGATTCACGTTGTTAGAAGCTTGTGCCGATGTCAAAAGTGAATTTCCAAAACCCCAATAGCCATTTTCATATTTCTCAGGTATAAGCGGGTTGTAACGAATCATGTCCCTTACAAACTGTGTAACACCATATCCACTGTAATTTGGCTCGTTGCTATTGGTGTAACTACCAGCGATATTTAATCCAGCACGAACGTGCTTATTGATGGTCATATCGATATTCGAGCGGAAATTGTAACGCTTACTATTGGTTTGAATCACGATTCCCTGTTGGTCTTGATACCCTGCGGATACCATGTATCTAACATTACTTCCACCACCCGTAATAGACAAATAAGTATTATTTAATGGTGCTGCTTTTCTAAATCCTGTATCAAAATAGCTGCCTGTAGGAAAGCGAGGGTCACTGCCATTTTTTAATGTTTCAAGCAGTTGGTCGTTGTACAATATCGGTCTGCCGGCGTTTGTTTGCGCTTCATTTTTTAGCATTGCAAACTCATAAGGATTGAGCATAGAAGGAGTCGCAGTAGCACTTTGAAAGGCCATATACGAGTTCAACGTAACACGAGGTTTTCGTTCCGTCCCTCTTTTGGTAGTTACCAGAATTACACCGTTAGCAGCACGAGCACCATAAATGGAAGCAGAAGCTGCATCTTTAAGGACAGAAAAACTTTCTATATCATTGGGGTTAACGTCATTTAACGTTGATTGAACACCATCGACTAATACCAAAGGTGCCGAGTCGTCATTCTGGGAATCTACACTGGTTCTTACGGTTCCTACGCCACGAATCTGGATGGTAGGTGCATCATTTCCTGGTTGTCCCGATCCTTGAATTAACTGAACACCAGATACTCGTCCGGATAATGCATTGGCGGCACTGGTAACCGATTGGTTTCCAATTTCTTCCGACGTTACAATGCCTACAGCACCAGTGAGGTTTTTCTTTTGCTGTGTTCCGTAACCCACCACTACTAATTCATTGAGCAAGGCCGATGACACCTTCAAAGAGATGTCAATTTTGCTTTGGTTACTAATTTGCACTTCCTTGGTTTGGTATCCAACAAAACTAAAAACCAAGGTTTCCGTCGGCTGCGCTTCAATGGAGTACTGGCCTTCTACGTTGGTAATAACACCTTTACTACTGTTTTTTACCAGGATGGTTGCTCCGGGGATTGCCTCCCCGCTTTGTTCATCTATTACCTTGCCAGTAATAGTTTTCCCTTGGGCCATCACTCCCATTGAAAAGCAGAGCATGAAAATCAGAAATAGAGTTGATCTCATCGTTTTAAATTAATTATAGTTAAAAATAATAATTGAGTGAATTTGGATTTTCAAGACAAGTTGTTTGGGATTTTTTTGTCAAAGTGTCTCATATAAATAGGGCGTTCTGAATAATTAATAAGGGTATAGTTTAATTAATTATAATAGTAGTGTGGAGAGCGGTAATTCAAATTTAAGCAAATTTAGTCCAAGTGCACTAATTAAAAAATATTATTTAAAGGATTTTCTATAATTATTTTAATTAATAATACTTTTTGGTAGAAAATTGCAAGATGTTGGGAAAGAGCTTGTTTCTGAATGATTATTTCAAATAAATCCAAGTTGAAAAAATATTATAGCGAAGAACTGGGCTATGGCGTATTTCGGAGAGGTATTTGGCGGAGAAACGGGACGTTCACTTCC
>CAXBLH010000346.1:0-6316 GCA_963976315.1 uncultured Dyadobacter sp. | reverse complement strand
TTTTTCGTTCCATAGTAGTTGGCCATCAGTATCAAAGATCCCATCGTATTGTTTTTCCAGGAGATCCCTAGCTATATGCAGGGGATTCTGGGAAAAAGGATTTATCGTTGCAATCATGTTTTCCCCTGTTTCACTACTTTCAGTCCGTATTCCAAATTGCAGCGTGTCCATTACGACCAATGAATTAAAATAAATATCATTCGCAATTAATTTCTGGACTTTCCAATCATTTATATTGCCTCTGTACACACGTGGGACTGTCCCATCAGCCACAAAAAAATAGGGAGGTAGTATTTCAATTTCAATTCTTCTAAATGGCAGCATTGTATCCTGAAGTTGAATTTGATAATCGGCTATGTTTTTCAGTGAGGTGTTCAGCACTTTTACATACAGGGGTGCGGTATAATTTCCCAGATAAATCCTGTCGTCAAAAACACCGATTATATAATAGGAGTTAACACCTAGATCAAACGATGCCTTCTCAACTGCTGCATTTGGAGGATACCTTCTAATAAATGCGCTGTTTCTTTTTATTTCTTTTTCAGAAAATGCAAATAGCAAGGCGACAACGCCAATTCCAATAATGGCAAGGGTGGTAAGCATAAGCAATGTCTTTTTGTTATTTATCTGCACAGTGAAAAAGACAGCCACCCCGGCCAACATTATGAAAACTAAATTAAAAATAAGGTGCTGTGTCCAGCTAAGTTTTTCCAAAACCCCACCGCAGGAACAAGGGATAAAGTCGGAGTAATTCAGGATGATATAGATATAGGCCGTAAACATGACCATAAGCGTAAAGGCGGCATAGAGTGCAATGGTTCGGAACTTTGGAACCATTAACAAAAAGGAGATACCTATTTCTATTACTGGGATACACCACGCGATGATGCCAGCGTAAGCACTGAGTAAAGGTGACTGCGCCAGCTGTACTCTAAAAGTTTCATAATCGAGAATCTTACTTACTGCCGCATACACAAACAACACTATAAAAAGAATGCTTATTATTTTTACAATAATTCTGTTATATATTGTGTTGAAAATCATATCATTTGAATTGATATGATAAAATTCGGGACAAAAATTTCAGAAAAATGAAAATAAACTTATCCCAGCGGTATTATTTTCAGTCAATGGAAAAAATCACGGATTTTCGGCTAAAAATTTCCTTCGAAGTTCTTTGGGGGTATAGCCAAATTCGTTTTTAAATGTGGCCGAAAAAGAAGGTACGCTTTTAAAACCGCATAATTGGGTAATTTTTTTGAAACTGATATTGCTTCCCTGTACCAACATTTTAGCTTTTCGCAACCGTTCGTTTCTAATAAATCGGAAAACACTCACCCCGTAGAGCTCCTTAAAACCATATTTGATCTTGAAGGCATTTGTGCCAAATTCAAGAGCCAGCTCCTTTATTGGAGGGAAATCTTTTTCCAGATTGTCCATAAAGTAGTCCCGTACCTCTCGAATTTTTAAGACATCGAAGGAGGATAACTTAACCTTTTGTCTATTATCCATTAAAGTGATGGGATTATTTTTTTTAGAGCTCTCTTTTTTATTATTCTCTTTTGATATAAGGTATTCCTCTAATTCTACCTGTCTTTTGGAATGTTTCACTACAGTTACTATAATACTTTCCACCCCCTTCTTTTCCCTGCCTAGTTTATTGATATAGCACGCGCTGGGAACCAATAGGCCTGATTTGGTTTTAAATGTAAGTGTTATGGAGGTATCCACCATTTTTTTATTTTTAAGCATATTAAAATGCCTTTCCCACTTATGGGCAGACCTTTCGTTTAAAAACCGATCAAAGGTTTTTTCAATAATTTCCCCACAAGTATAAAACAAGATGTCACACGCTTGTTGGTTAACAGCTTTAACCTTACCGTCAGGATCGATTATAAAATTCATCAAGACTATATGCTTGATAGTTTCATTTGAATTAACATACCCCTCATGCAATAAAGCTTCCCCAATTTCTTCTGCCATCATGTTAATGCCGGAAATAAGTGCGTCGATGCTATCTTTTCTGGAAGATTTTTCAATATGGTAATAGAATTTTCCCGCTCCCATTTCAGCTATTGCTTCGGCAATCTTTTGGAGTCGTTTCTTCTTAGACATCTTCATACTTATTAAATTATACTTTTACACTTTTCCCATTTTCCTATCAGTAACTTGACCATTAAATGTATTTTTCCAAAAATAATTTCGCTTCGTCCATATCCTGAAAAGCTTTTGTCGGGATGGAGGGTTTAGTAGTCTTAAGGTAGAAATAAGATAAAATATCCGACATTGGGTCTCCCACAATAAAGGCTACTGCCTTAAGCAATATGGAACCCTCACGCGCAAGGTAGTCCCTACCGGGTTTGTCGACTTCTTCAACACCACGAATATCGCATAGGGCGGGGTAATAAATTCCATTCTGCAATCTAAGGCGATCTGCCACAATCCTTACGGCCGCCTCATGGTTGATTACGATATCCTTATAATACCGTATGTGCAGAAGACCTCCGTTAAGAGTGTATAAAGCAAATTTATTTTCTATAGAATCCATGATGATCGAAAACTGGCAATTCCCTATAAATTTACGAAAATCTGAACGTACTTATTTTTAAGGCAGCGATTCACAGCCCAAGTCATGACTTTTTTCTTATCCAAAATGAAAAAAAACTTATCCTAGCGGTATTATTTTCAAATCAGACTTTTAATTCCCATCAAATGCCAGTAAATTCTATGCTCTAAAAAAAAGAATTATGGCAAAAATTAAACACAACAATTTTTTGGATACTGTAAATGAAGTTTTTACAGATGCCAAACAGGAAGGAGTCCTTCATCTTTACGCTGAAGGCGAAACTTTCAATGGACGTACTATAGGAGTTAAAAATAGAAGCCTTTTTCACTTTGGCACCACCGGGTATTTAGGACTTGAACAGGATATAAGGCTAAAGGAAGCAGCTATTGATGCCATACGCAAATACGGCACACAGTTTCCGTTATCAAAGTCTTACATCTCCAATCCGTTATATAGGAGGTTGGAAGAAAAGGTTACCGAAATGTACGGACATCCTATTATCATTACCAAAAACAGTACACTGGGTCATATAGGAGTAATCCCGAGCGCAGTGAAAGATCAGGATGCCATTATTTTAGACCATCAGGTTCATTGGAGTGTGCAGAGTGCGGCCAAGATTTTAAAGAATAGAAGTGTGCCCATTGATATGATACGACACAATGATCTAAATATGCTCGAGGATAAAATAAAGCGATATTCAGACCAGCGAAAAAAGATATGGTATATGGCCGATGGCATTTACTCCATGTACGGCGACTTCGCTCCTATTTCAGATTTAAAGACGTTGAGCCAAAAGTATCCACAGCTCAATTTCTATTTTGATGATGTGCACGGGATGAGTTGGATAGGCAAGAACGGTACTGGATATGTATTGAGCGAGCTTGGGGAACTGTCGGAAAACATATTACTCTTTGGCACACTTAGCAAAACCTTTGGAGCCAGTGGGGCCGTACTGGTGTGTTCCAATAACAAGATGTACCACGAAATAAAAACTTTTGGAGGGCCGTTAACCTTTTCAGCACAATTAGAACCGGCATCAATTGCGGCAGCGACTGCCTCAGCTGATATACACATTTCCCCAGAGATTTATATCCTACAACAGGAACTACGGGAGCGGGTAACCTATTTTAATGAACTGTTGCAGCAAACCGACCTGCCCCTTATTGACGAGAATATATCGCCAGTTTTTTACATTGGAACCGGAATGCCAAAAACAGGATACAATTTTGTGAACCGATTGATGAAGGAAGGCTTTTATGTAAACCTTGGAATTTTTCCTGCGGTTCCAGTAAAAAATACCGGAGTTCGAATTACCATCTCAAGACACAATCAAAAAGAGGAAATAAAAGGTCTTGTAGCTGCGATGGAATATCATTTTCCCAAAGCTCTTGAAGACACCCACACAAATAGTGGAAGAGTGTTCCAGGCATTTAAATTGGAGGTGAAACAAAAAGAAATGCCCTTAAAAACTACCCTTGGCAATGGATTAAAAGTCCAGTTGGCAGATTCTATAATTGATATTGACAAGCAACTTTGGAACAGCTTATTAGGAATGCATGGCGTATTCGATTGGGAGGGATTGAAATTTTTGGAAGAATCCTTTAGCGGCAATCTACAAAAGGAACACAATTGGGACTTCAGATATTTGATCGTTTATGACCAAGAGCAACAGCCTGTATTGGCAACATTTATGACCGTGGGGTTATGGAAAGACGATATGTTGGCCGCTGTTGGAGCTTCACAAAGTATTGAGGAAGAACGCAAAAACAATCCCTATTATTTAACTTCAAAGGTGCTGAGCCTTGGTTCCCTATTTACAGAAGGCGAACATTTATATATAGATTATGCACATCCACATAAACAGGAGGCTCTAAATTTACTTATGCAAAGTTTGGAAAAATTGGAACATTCCCTTGAGGCAAAAATGATTGTGCTGCGCGACTTCAGTGAGAACCAAACCTTACACGATTACTTTCAGGGTCAAGGTTTTGTTAGGATTCAAATGCCGGATTCCTGCAGTATCGAGCTTCCCAACGATGAAACTTTGGAATACTACACTGCACGACTTTCCGCTCGCAACAGAAAGCACCTACGAAAAGAAATTTTGAAAATTGAAGACTTACTGGAAATAAGAATAGTAGAAAGTGCAACCATAGGACAATTGGAGAAGATCTCAGATCTATATTCTAACGTACATCAAAACAATTTGGGCCTGAACACCTTCTCCTTTCCTCCCAAACTGTTTGCGAAGATGTGGACCCATCCAAACTGGGAATTTATTACTGTAAGTCCAAAGGATGAACCCAATAAGATGATTGGAGTAATGCTTTGCTATAAAAATATCCATCACACCTATATCCCTGCATTTGTGGGAATGGATTATAAATATTTGGAACAATACCATATTTACCGCCAACTTTTGTTCCAGACCATAAAGCGAGCCATTCAATTGAAATGTACCCATATCTCGCTTGGCCTGACTGCTGGGTTTGAAAAACGAAAATTGGGAGCTACTGTATATAATACTTACGCTTATATACAGACTGCCGATAATTACACCCTAGAATTGATGGGTATACTGGAATCCAGTTGATCCCTCTAAATAACTGCCCCATATGTATGAAATATCAGGATTTAATATCGGAATTCGAGGCCAAGTTGGAAGCATTGGAATCTTGTACAGAAGATATTTTATACAGGGCAGAGACCGGTATTACGTATACAGAACGATGGATAAAAACACTTCGGAAGGAAGTAGTTGCGCATGGTTTCAATTCCATTCAGGAAGAAATATTTTTCTTCAAAAATATAAAGCCCCAAATCTTCAGTAAACTGATCTACTACTCAAAATTATTTAATATTGAAAGCAAGCGACCCAGAAGCAGCTCCAAATTCCAGATTAAATACCTTAACAGTCAAATTAATAAATTACAGGTCTTCTTCAATGATAATCTGGAATTCTACCATTACTATCGCAGGGGAGCAACATCTCTCGACGAACAATATTTCGTCAGGGGCAAATCTGATCTTCGATCCACTACTGATTTTTTTAATTTTTATGTTGATGAAAAGTTCTCTACCTGTCAGGATGGAACGGTGGCCGCCATCATGGCCTATGACATGCTAATTGTTTATTTGCAACAGGAAATAGAAAAACTCGAAAACAACAACGACAACCAAAACACCAATTTAATGAAGCAATCATCAAGACTTTTTTGGACGGGAAACAAAACGGAACTCATCGAACTGATCTATGCCTTACAGAGCAGCGGGACAATTAATAGCGGAACTGCCGATATAAAAGAAATGGCTTCCCTCTTTGAACAAATCTTTAATATAGACCTAGGTAATTATTACCATACATTTATAGAGATCAGGGCTAGGAAGGGCAGCAAGACCAAGTTTATTGATAAATTGGAAGAAGCCTTATTAAGACGCTTCGAGGAATCCGATGCATAATCCCACCCCTTTCCCAAGTTGGGAAATAATCATTCCAAAAATTTCCCATTTAATTTAAACTGGATTTGCATCAATATCCAATTTAACAAAAGTCCTTTCACAACAAAACCATTCAAATTTTATTTCAAAAAATCTTTCCCACCTCTGGATTGACTATTGATAAATATCCACTAGAGACCTCCAAATTTGTAGAACGAAAGTCAAATCAGGTCAGGGACTATCAAAATAGATGATAACAATATGATAGTCCCTTTCTTCTAAAACCGTTCTATTATGCCTACAAGTATTATT
>CAXBLH010000345.1:0-6328 GCA_963976315.1 uncultured Dyadobacter sp. | reverse complement strand
GGTGGCTTCATCGGAGATTAGCCCCATAGCAATTCCAGAAACTGGTGCTTTAATTTTCAACCCAGAATCCATCAAAGCCAATGAACCAGCACAAACTGTTGCCATAGACGACGAACCGTTGGATTCCAAAATATCGGACACGATACGAATGGTATAAGGATTATCTTCTCCTTGAGGTAAAACTTTCTTAAGAGCACGCAAGGCCAAGTTACCATGTCCAACTTCTCGTCTACCTGGTCCACGGTTTGGTTTCACCTCACCTGTTGAAAATCCAGGGAAGTTATAATGTAGCATAAATTTGCTGTATCCATATCTCATTGGAGTATCAACGATCTGCTCATCATTTTTAGTACCCAACGTTACGGTAGTTAATGATTGTGTTTCTCCTCTGGTAAACAAAGCCGAACCATGAGCATTAGGCAAGAAATCGATCTCAGAGGCAATTTGACGAACTTCGTCTAACTTACGACCGTCCAATCTTTTTCTTTCATCAAGTACAAGTCGACGTGAACCTTCCCAGATAAGATCGTTAAAATAACGTTTGGCCAGGACAAGGTTGATCTCTTCTTCTTCAGTTACCGTAGTAATGAAACTTTCCCAAACCGCTTTAAACCCATCCTTTCTGACGGTTTTATTTTTAGATTCGCTCTGAGCCACCTGATAAATGCCATCATAGCAATGCTGACGAACGCGTGCTTCCAGGGCTTCGTCTGATTCATCACCTACGTATTCTCTTTTCGTTGTATTACCAACTGCAATTTCAAATTCCTTTAAGGCATTACATTGAACTTTGATCGCTTCATGGGCTACTTTAAGGGCTTCAATAATTTCATCTTCTGAAACCTCGTCCATTTCGCCTTCTACCATGGCAATATCATTCAAAGTAGCACCTACCATTAAATCCAAAGTGGCTACTTCCATTTGTGCAAAAGTTGGATTTACGATCAACTCGCCATTCACCTTTGCAACGCGTACTTCTGAAACGGGTCCGTTAAACGGAATATCCGATGCCGCAAGAGCAGCAGAGGCAGCCAAGGCAGCTAGTGCATCAGGAACTGCATTTTCATCGGCAGAAATAAGTGAAATATTCACCTGAGTTTCTGCGTGATAATCATCTGGAAAAAGTGGTCTTAAAACCCTATCAACCAAACGACAAACTAAAACTTCATTGTCAGAAAGTTTGCCTTCTCTTCTTTGGAAGCTCCCAGGAATACGACCTGCAGAAGCAAATTTCTCTTGATAGTCAACAGAAAGCGGCAAGAAGTCAAGTCCTTCTCTAATTTCTTTATTTGCAACAACGGTGGCAAGAAGCATGGTGTTTCCCAATCTTACAACCACAGACCCGTCGGCTTGTTTGGCTAATTTCCCTGTCTCGATAGTGATTTCCCTGCCATCAGGTAAGGGTATAGTCTTTGTAACTACGTTAAATAGCATAGAATATGTGATAATTGTGTAGCAAAAACGCCGGAATTAGCGTCTTATAATAGTCTCGTTAAAAAAAGCAAAAAATCAGGGAACCTTACTCTTTAAGAAGGTTCCCTGATATAAATTACTTACGAATATTTAATTCGGCAATAATCGCACGATAACGATTAATGTCATTTTTGAAAAGATAATCTAACAATCTTCTACGCTTACCTACCATTTTAAGTAGACCAAGCCTAGTATCATTATCTTTTTTGTGCGTTTTTAAATGTTCGTTCAAATAATTGATACGATACGTAAACAACGCAATTTGTGATTCGGCTGATCCCGTGTCGGCACCTTCCTTTTTAAAACCTTTTGATTCGAAGATCTCTCTCTTCTTTTCCGCGGTCAAATACATGATTCTAACAACAGATTAAATGTATAAAAAAATACAGCTCTTTGCTGCAAATAAGGTTGCAAAAGTACGGATTTTATTTGGAAAACACAAATATGAATTTATCACGAATTCAAGATTGGCTTTCTCCCCCATTTTTTCAAGAATTTATCCCGTAACTTTTTAATATGCATTTGGTATACGTCCTTTTCAAACAAACGCGAATCACTACGTGCTCTGTCTATAAAATATAATCCAACCACGAATAGAATTGAGTTTGCCATCCAGGCCCCTACCGGAACTGCTAAAATATCATCCTTTACATATTTATCACCTTGGATCGTAAATACATATAATAGAATGAAAAATATGATTGATACCAAGACGGGTACGCCGAAGCCTCCTTTTTTAATAATAGCCCCCAGAGGCGCACCGATGAGAAACATTACCAAACAGGATATTGCCTGGGTAAATTTATGATGTAGTTCCAGTCTATACTTGTTTTCATCCTTAATTTGCCCATGAAGATAAGTGTCATTTGACTCTACAAAACTAAGCATACTTGTTCCTGCTGACTTTGCATTGGTCAAAATCTCCGTTTTTAGGCTATCAGGTACAGTTGCATTGTACAAAGAATCTATCCACTTACCGGGCTCTATTTTCTTATCAACTTCTTGCCTGTACTGAAAAGAAAAATAATTCTTACTGTTAGGGATTAGGTTTTTTACGCCTGCTTCATGAATTGCACTGATGGAGTCGGCGGTGTGAGATAAATCGCCGACATTTTTCATAAATTCATGGTACTTAAACTGTTGCTCATCTGTCCTTTTGACACCAAAGGAAGACAAGCTCTCTACCATTTTATAATGCTTAAAACTATTTCTTTGGAAATTAGAAACCTTAACGGGCTCACCCGTGGAGGTGGTAAAACTAGGGCGAGAACTATTACCATTAACTATTTCATCATACATGGTCCCATTATACAACTCGATAACCAAGTAGCCATTATTGTTAATTGAATACATTCTCCCGGAATCTGCTAAGGTAATTTGCGTGTTACCTACTTCATAAGAACGGGAGTCATGTTTGTAGATAACCATACCTATCATTTTACCATTCTCCAGCTTTTTATCGACTTTCATACTGAACCCAGGCAAATCGTTATAAAATATCCCTTCCTTAATTTTCAAAGTGGCCTTAGCTGTTTTAATGTCATAAAGTAAGCTATATCCCTTAAGATTCGCCCAAGGAGAAACCCTATCGTTGAAAAAAAATGAAAATATACTAATACAAATTGCTACAATGAAAAGTGGCATCATTGTTCTAGTAATGGAGATTCCTGCACTTTTAATGGCAGTTAACTCAAAAAACTCCCCTAAATTACCGAAGGCCATTAAAGAGGAAAGCAGCATTGCAAGGGGCAGCGCCGTTGGAATAGTAATTAAACTAAAATAAAAAAATAGTTGTGCATAATCAATAATTGTGAGGTCCTTCGAAACAAAATCATCGATATAAAAGATCATGATTTTCATTAAAAAAATAAAAACCACCACAGACATGGTTACTGTGAAAGGACCCCAAAAAGATTTTAAAATCAGCTTATCAAGCTTTTTCATTAACTACCTACTATTTCTTTTAATGTATCTAAAAAACCAGTCCAAATCGACTGTAACTCTTCCTCATCTTGATTCATGGAATAATCAGTAACTCGCAGAAAAGTTGTTTGAGTTAAATCACTAACTTCCAATTTAAGTTCCACGTAATTATTATCCAGATTATCCTCTGAGGTATTTTCAAATTCAAAACGAACAGATTTGTTAATTCGCATACCAGCCTGCCGTGCCACATGACTTTCACCGTCCCACTCGAAATCAAAAACATGGTCAGGTAACACATTCACTTTTTCCGCAAACCATTGTTCCAAGCCACTCGGTGTGGAAATATAAGGAAAAAGCACTTTGGGTGATGAGCGTAATTCGAATTCAGTTACAAATTTAAATTTATCCATAATATTAAGTGGTAAAGGATCTTTAATTTATTATTAACCCCATGTAGGATTGTAAAAAATGTAATATAGCATAAATGAATTATAAAAATTAAAATAATTCCACCTGATTTCAAGCATTTTAAAAAATTATGCCTTTTTTTTTCAATTGGAATTGTAATTTTAGAATTATTGAACTACTTTTGCACCACCATTTCGGCGGGGTAGCTCAGATGGTTAGAGCGCAGGATTCATAACCCTGAGGTCGGCAGTTCGATTCTGCTCCCCGCTACTTCAAAAAAGCACCAATTTTTGGTGCTTTTTTCGTTTATAGCACCCCTATTTATAAACGTAAAGCAGCAAATGGTTTTATTTTCCTTGAAAAGCTTTTTGGAAATTGTTGCAACTCCGAATTTTATTAAGAAAAATTAAGTTTAGTCAAGGAAGATTCCATTCGAGCATACTTATTCTCCACTATGAAATTATTATTACGTTATTTAAGCCCCTTCAAAGGACTCATCTTTTTGGCGCTCGTATTAGCCGCCATTAACCAAGTTTTTTCGTTATTAAACCCTTATATTTTAGGTAACTATCTCATTGACCCCTACGCCAATAAAGCAGAATATTTTAGAGATAACCAGCTAGATAATGCATTCTTAAAAGGTATTTCTATCGGTTTACTCATGATTATTGGAACTGCGATGGTTTCACGGATTGCAAAAGCTTTTCAGGATTATGTAGTTAATGTGGTGATTCAGCGATTTGGTGCAAAACTTTATACCGATGGGCTCCAGCATGCGTTACAACTTCCCTTTCATGATTTTGAAGACCAACGTAGCGGTGAAACCCTGTCCGTACTTCAAAAAGTAAGGGCAGATTGTGAAAAGTTTATTACAAGTTTCGTAAATGTGCTATTCGCAACTTTGGTTGGAATTGTATTCGTAGTTATTGTTGCTTTCAAGCTGAGTCCATTACTCCCATTAATCTATTTAGTGGGTTCGGTCGTTTTGGCATTCCTAACCAGTTATTTAAGTAAAAGAATTAAATCAATTCAAAAAAATATCGTGAATGAAACAACGGCCTTAGCTGGCTCTACTACGGAATCTTTAAGAAATATTGAATTGGTCAAAAGCTTGGGATTAACTTCCCAAGAAATATCACGCTTAAATACGACGACATTTAAAATTTTGAAATTAGAACTTAGGAAGGTAAAAAGCATTCGATCCATTAGTTTTATACAAGGAACATTTGTCAACTTCCTCCAGCAGTGTATTATGTTTGCCTTGCTATTTTTTGTATTCCAAGATAAAATTACGGTTGGGCAAATGATGATGATGCAATTCTATTCCTTTTTTATTTTTGGCCCCCTGCAAGAGCTAGGAAATGTAATTTTGTCGTTCAGGGAAGCAGAAGCCTCTTTATATAATTTACAAAACTTGTTGAAAAGACCCATTGAAGTAAAACCTGAGTCGCCAATTACCATTGGAGAAATCACTTCATTAAAATTTGAAAATGTCCGATTCCAACATCAATCGGCAACAAAAGCCGCCTTGGAGTCCATCTCTTTCCATGTTAAAAAAGGAGAAACCATTGCATTTGTAGGGCCATCGGGATCAGGAAAAACAACCTTGGTGAAATTATTAGTAGGTTTATACCATCCTGCTAATGGAGCTATATTATACAATAACTATCAGGGTAACCAAATTGATTTTGACGAAATAAGAAATAAAATTGGATTCGTGACTCAAGATACCCAACTTTTCTCCGGAACAATTAAAGAAAACCTTCTTTTTGTAAATCCATCGGCAACAGACGAAATGATAGAGCATGTTTTACAGAAATCATCCTGTTACAATGTCTTAAACCGTGCAGAAAATGGTATTGAAACTGTGATCGGAGAAGGTGGCTTAAAACTGTCTGGTGGCGAACGACAACGCTTATCCATTGCGCGTGCCTTGCTAAGAAATCCCAATTTAATGATTTTTGACGAAGCAACATCAGCATTAGATTCCTTAACCGAACAGGAAATATCGAATACCATTCGAGAAATCACAGATCAACGTCAGCATATAACCGTGATGATTGCGCACCGCTTATCTACCATTATGCACGCCGACCGCATTTATGTTTTAGAAAAGGGAAACATCATAGAAACTGGGGACCATGAAAGCCTTTTACTTGAAAAAGGTCTTTATTATGCCATGTGGAGACAACAAATTGGAGAACGGAAAAATGAAGTTAAACCGACTTTCGTCGGAAATTAACTAATCAGGTCGGGAATCAATGGAGTATTTTGAAAGCTAACTCTTTCAATAATTCTCCTTCCCCTGGTGAAGAACCGTCAAGTCCTTTCAAACGTGCATCTGCTTCCCGTAAGTACTGTATGACAAAAGTAATTTTGGGTAATGAAAAATTTCTGGCAGCGAGGTTATAATCTTTAACAAAATAGGGGTTGACTCCTAATATTGAAGCCAAACCACGCTCCGATCGATCTTGACTGGTATGTACTAGCAACAGCTTGGAAAAGAAACCAAAAAGTATAA
>CAXBLH010000344.1:0-6380 GCA_963976315.1 uncultured Dyadobacter sp. | reverse complement strand
TTAAAATTTAAAAAGGCTCTTTAGAAATTAATTTTTTTCTCATAAAACATACTAGTTTGAATGTTTTTAATTTAATATATAGCTATGAAAAATAACAGACGAGATTTTATTAAAAGTACAGCCATGATAGGTTTGGCAGGTACGGGCACTTCCCAATTTGGTTTTGGAGGGAATAAGCCTCAATTGATTACTGAAGCCAATTTGGAGACCAAACCGAAGGTTTTGTTTTTTGATGTGAATGAAACCTTGCTGGACTTAACGGCCATGAAAAAAAGTGTTGGAACAGCATTGGGTGGCAGAATGGAGTTGTTGCCCTTATGGTTTACTACCATGTTACAGTATTCCTTAGTTTCCACCGTAGCAAGTCAGTATAAGGATTTTGGCATCATTGGGGCAGCGGCCTTACAAATGGTAGCAGCCAATAACGGAATCGATTTAACTGAAAGTGAAGCGAAGGAAGCTATTTTGGGTCCTATACAATCTTTGCCAGCACACCCAGAAGTAAAAGCAGCACTGCAGCAATTGCGAAAAGCAGGTTATAAGTTGGTTTCCTTCACGAATTCGTCCAATAAGGGGGTTGAAACACAGTTCAAGAACGCAGGATTAACGGACTTTTTCGATGAAAGATTAAGTGTGGAAGATATTGGAAAATTTAAGCCCCATAGTGATACGTATGCTTGGGCTGCGAAAAAAATGGGAGTTAACTCCGCGGATTGTCTATTAGTTGCAGCTCATGGTTGGGACATTGCAGGGGCACTTTGGGCTAATTGGAGAGGCGCATTTGTGAGTCGGCCTGGTGCACAATTGTATCCTTTGGCTCCAAAACCAGAAATAATTGAATCTGATTTACAATTAGTAGCAGAGCGGTTAATTGCTTTAAAATAGGTTGAATATGAAGAATAGCCTAGTTCAAATAATCAATATTGTAACTGTTCTTACAATGACTTACTTCGCCATACCCAAATTATTGGGAAAACCACAGAGCGTTGCAGGATTTGAACAGTTTGAAAAAGCCATACAGCTTGACGCTGCGTTTTTTAGAATTTTTACGGGTATAGCCGAGTTGAGCTTGGTACTCATGGTTCTTATTTTTGCCTTTAATAGAAGTAAGCAATTAGGAACCATCGCTTATGCCTTTTTACTGACCACTATGGCGGTTGCTTTAGGGTTAGAATTTTTTGCAAGGCCAGCGCCCAAAATACTGCTTGTGATTATCGCCATTGTGATGGCAACGTTTGCCATTCTTAATCTGAATATCATTAGTAAAACCCCGAAAAGTGAATAGTATGAAATTAGAAAAGAAAGTAATTATAGTAACGGGTGCCTCCCGAGGCATAGGAAAGGAAATCGCTTTATTGTTAGCCCGTAACGGTGCGAAAGTGGTGGTGAATCATTCCAATAGTGAATCGGAAGCTCAGGAAACGGTTTATGAAATTATTGAAAATGGTGGAAATGCAATCGCTGTAAAAGCGGATGTAAGCCAGCGAGAGGAAGTGACGCAGTTGTTTGATAAAACCATTGCAGCCTTTGGGAAAGTCGATGTTTTGGTAAACAATGCTGGGGTGATGATTTCCAAAATGCTGAAAGACAATTCGCAGGACGATTTTAGTAAACAATTTGATATAAATGTAAGAGGGATTTTTAACACGTTACAAGAAGCAAATCTCAAACTAGCAGACGATGGGAATATAATTAATTTTTCATCGAGCACGGTGAAGTTAATGTTCCCAACCTATGCGTTGTATTCTGCTTCCAAGGCAGCGGTAGAACAAATGACGCGTGTGTTTTCAAAGGAAATTGGAAGAGGTATATCTGTAAACGCCATTGCCCCGGGTGCCACCGAAACCGAACTATTCTTAAAAGGAAAATCGCAAGAGACCATTGATAAATTAAGTGCCATGAATGCCTTTAATCGGTTGGCAAAACCTATTGACATTGCCCAAGTCGTGCTGTTTTTGGCCAGTGATGAATCCAAATGGATTTCTGGCCAAGTGATTGGTGCTAATGGGGCTTTGGTGTAAGTGTTGTTACTTTGAAGGTCTACAAAAGTGGACGGTAGCAGGTGGTTTGGTCTGCTATGTAAGGATTGTCGGGATTATATAAATTCCAAACAACGAACTAGTTAGTTACGTAAGTTAAAAAATGGACTAAAATAAATTGAATTCTCAATTTTTTTAGTCCATTTTTTTTCTACATTTAAGCCAAATATTTATTAAATAATAAGTTCGATATCTGATAAATATTTTCGATTTGACCTTATCACCACTTTTTTAGTAACCACTCGGCAGCCGGTTTTCGGTTTTCAAATCTTTCTTGAAATTGATTTTTAAACTTATTGTTGGTTTCGTTTTTTTGATAACAAAAGTGTTCTTACAAAGCTAGTCGTGAAAAGGTTTATTAAACTCTCTCTAAATTCATGAAGAATACGATTACGTTATTTTTGCTTTTGGTTATTTTTAGTAACCTTGCTTTTCCGCAAACGCCAAGCATCCGTATTTTATCCATCAATACTACTTGTCTGAACAAGGTTACTAAAATTCCCGTTTCTACCTCAGGAACGTTTTTAGAAGACAACAAATTTTCTGTTCAAATATCTACGGATAATTATAATGATACTAAAATTTATGAGTTTCCGGCGGAGTTGAAAAATGGTAATATAGAAGTAGTTATTACGGATTCAACGTTAACGACCTTCTCTTACTTAAAAGTTCGCGTAGCGAGTTCTTCCCCACGGGTTCTAAGCTCGTATTATACTTCCTTTCGAGTATATCATCATGGAAGTATTAATTTACAAGAAGCGGCTAGTAAGAATTTAAATGCATATGACTTGGTCACTCTTACTTTGAATGGTAGGAGTAATTCAGAATGGCGCTATACCTTATCGGATAGTTCCAATTATTATAATAGCTATGGGGATTACACCCGCGATTTTTCGGTACAAGCTGCGGTTTATCCCGAGAAAAGTCAGCGTTATACCATTGCACATGCCGAAAATGCATGTGGCGCCATGCGGGTATCTGGATCCGCAAATATACAAGTCAACCCAGTGTCTGTCAAAACGGTTCGGGTAAACCCCAGTGATGTTTGTCAAGCTCAGAATACCCCATTAAAAGTATTTTTTGCTACTGGCATGGGTACTATATCACAATCAGCTAAATATAAGGTTCGGTTTACTCCTATGAACAATGATGGGAAAGAACTGGATGGCACATTAGGGTTTGATGCTGAGGCAAAACTGGAAGAGGGGGTTTTGCTTACCCAAATCCCTTCAGAAATAAAAGTACTCACCTCCACGTCCTACAGTGTACGCGTTATTGTGGAT
Organism: uncultured Dyadobacter sp.; assembly: GCA_963976315.1. Lineage (GTDB taxonomy): Bacteria > Bacteroidota > Bacteroidia > Cytophagales > Spirosomataceae > Dyadobacter. Next base: position 3,058 of record CAXBLH010000344.1, on the reverse strand, counting down.
AATCCAGCAATAGTTGGAAGTTTCGAAAAAACTTATGTTGTTATTCACCCAGAGCCTAAAGTAGAGTTTGAAACACAAAGTACCTCCGTCTACCCCGGGCAGAGTTATTATTTGAGTTTGAAGTATTATGGCGCATCGCCTTTTGTAATTCATTTGAGCGATGGTACCGACGTAGCCGGTTATGGTAGCGGCGGTAGTTATTACTATACTAGCAAAGAAATTCGCCCATTATTCAGTACCGAATATTCCGTCAAATCGGTTGAGTCGGTTTGTGGGAACATACCCATTTCCAACTCCCCAGTGCTGAAACTTACCGTGCCTGCTACCATTTATCTTTCAGAATGGAAAACTTCCAAAATCTATTGTGAAGGGGAGAAGGTGCGGTTAAAAATTACGAGTAATGCTGATCTTCCTGCCAATAGTAACTATCAAATGGAAATAAATTATGGATATCAAATAAGTAAGACCGTTTCGGTTACTAGAGATGGAGATTATATAGAGTTTATAGCTCCCACAATTACGGATTATCCAGTAAGTGCTTTTAATAGGACAAAAGTATTTACTTTTAAACTCCTTGTTGGCTCGGTATCGTCTGTACCCATCACACAATTTACAATACAGGCGAAACCCAACTTTGACTGGTATACCAATAATACTTATTACCAAGGCGAAAGTTATATAAGTTATGGCCTACTTGGGGGAGGTCCTTACACTTTGGTAAAAGAGAATGGGGAAACTTCTACTTCTGAATGGGATAATGGTAGCTTAAATTCAATTGTTTCGAAAGCCGAATCTTTTGGATATAAAAGGATAGCCAATGAATGTTTTGTTAACGAGAATCCCATTCGATTATATATCAATCCAAAGCCAAATTCTAATCCGGATCAGCAACTAACATTTGTTGCTTCAAAATATGAGGTTTGTAATGGCGATAGTGTAGAAATAGAACTTTACGCACCGGGGGTTTTTGGAGAAAACAATAAATTTAATATCCAGGTAAGCGGGTTGGATGGTCAGTACGACTATAAAACGCTATCTACTACCGACCATTTAGGGAAGTTCAAGATAAAATTGAGTGATACCTACAGTGCTACCAACGGTACTTCTTATGTGCAATTAAGGGTTACGTCCACCAATCCCGTATTGATTTCGTATACCAAAAGTATTCAACTTTATGGCCAGCCAACGCGAATTAGCTTGGATTTTTCGCCCTATAATAACAATTATCAATTCCTGATTACTGATGATCTATCTGCTAGGATCTCTGGGAGTGGAGCCAAGCCGTCTTCAGTGCTCCTGAATAATGGATATCAAGATGAAACTATTCTGTTAAACGGTTACTATACTAATTTTCCTGTCTCTCCAAAATTAGGGCTTAATACGTATACCATCAAGTCAATAACCACACAATGTGGTGTGGTGCCTATGAATGTTTCTGCTGAAATAAAGGTGGTGCCTTATACTTTTCGTTTAGCAGATGGACGTAGCTCCTATTATTCTCCGGGCTACTATGGGGTTATTTGTCCGGATGTGTTGATGTCATTACCAATTGTGGTTTCAAAGGGAAAAAGTGAAGGGTCTACCTTTGAAGTTCAAGCGAAGAAATACCCTGAAACCGAATTTGTAAAGGTGGTTGGCGGACTTACCAAGGATAATATGAATTTTAAAATTCCTTCCTCTATGAGCACTGGGACTTATAATATAAGAGTAGTGTCGAGTGAAGGAGTTATTGCTGATCAAGAGGGTGTGTTAGAGTATAAAACCTTACCTACCGCTAAGCTCACCAGCAATGGAAAGACGGGTAACTTTATGATCGAAGCTAGAGAATATTTTCCTTATGAAGTGAATATCACAGGAACTGGAACTAACAAAACAGTCAGTAACTTTTCGCCTCCATGGGAATATGAGTCTAGTACGATAACTGGGTTTATTAATCCCCTTAAAAGTACCGAGTATAAGCTAAATTCGGTTAGTAATCAATGTGGCTATGGCACGGTTTCCGGTGTGTTGAATGTAACTGTTAATCCTAAATTGACCTTTCAGCAGATCTATTCCAATTACTATTGTACCGGTTCTGAAATTAAAGTTACCTATAGCCTTGATGGGGATACCAAAGCCAACGATTATATATTATTTGAACTCTTATTACAAGGTACCTCTAAGGTATTATATAAGGATTCTACCAATGTGAAAATAGGGAATATGCTGTTTAAACTTCCTGAAAATCTTGGTCCCGGAAATTATTTGCTCCGAGCAAGGGTTCCGCAATATAACCAGTTACAGCAGACTTTCTTCGAAGTGAAAAGTAAACCAGATATTGTGTTGAGCGGCTCCGGTACGATTAATCCCGGTGGAAAAGCCAGCTTATTTTTGATAAATAAAAACTATTCCTCCTATCAAAGTATAAAATACGAGCTTTCAGACGGTGCAACAGGTGAATACAACGAAAATGATGTTAAGGGTAGCTATATTACAGTTTCACCAAATGCCACTACTTCTTATACTATAAAATCAGTTTCTAACGTATGCGGAGCGGGGCAAGTAAAGGGCTCGGCGCTAATAACGGTAAATCCTCCTGCTTCCAGAACCGTAGATATCACGAATGTATATCGTTCCAATGGAAGTAACAATATCTGTTCGTTGGATTCGGTTTTGGTGGCTATTAGTACATCAGGGACCTTTTCAGCAAGTAATAAATTTACGGTTCAATTATCGGATTCTACGGGTGCTAATTTCAGAGATATACCCACCCTTGGAAATAGCTCCCCATTGAAAACGTTTATTACGGGCGATTATCCATCAGCTGCCGGATATCGAATGCGCATAGCTTCGACGGATTCGGACGTAGGAAGTGGCACTTACCAGTTCCCACTTATTTTGCGAAAAAGAGCCTCTGCTCGCTTTGCAACTGACTTTGTCGCTTATCAGTCGAATGATAATCCGAAAATTGTGGTGAAATTAGAGGGTGATGCTCCATGGCAGTATAGTTATGGAACCGATGTGAACTCACGTACCGTTTACACCTATAATTCCTCGGATACCCTTACCCTCTTACAGG
>CAXBLH010000343.1:0-6390 GCA_963976315.1 uncultured Dyadobacter sp. | reverse complement strand
GTAGGAATTCGAACCGTAGTAGCGGTCACTGCAATGCTATCATCACCCATGATTTTCTTAGTCTCATTGGTCATTTTCATTTCCTCTTTGGTATAACCATTCTCGAGAAATACATCAATATGAGGAAGCACGTTCAAATCTATCTGATGCGGGTATACTTTGGCAATACTATGGTCACCAGCCCGCTCAGAGAACAGCTGATCCACCGCGGCTTTACCTGTACCTGTAACCGATTGATAGGTAGAAACCACTACTCTTTTGATCTTATATTTTTCGTGTAACGGGTTCAAAACCACCACCATCTGAATGGTAGAACAATTCGGATTTGCAATAATCTTATCTTCCTTAGTCAATGTTTTAGCATTAATTTCCGGTACTACCAATTTCTTAGTAGGATCCATACGCCAAGCAGAAGAATTGTCGATTACAGTAATGCCTGCTTCAGCAAAACGTGGTGCTAACTCCAACGATGTACCACCACCTGCGGAGAAAATTGCAATTTCAGGTTTAGCAAGAATTGCATCTTCAAAGCCTATTACCTTTATTTGCTTTCCCTTAAAAGTAACCGATTTACCCACTGAGCGTTCAGAGGCAACCGCCAAAAGTTCTGTTACTGGAAAATTACGCTCTTCAAGCACTTTGAGAATTTCGCTGCCTACTAAACCAGTGGCACCTACTACTGCGATTTTCATTCTTGCATTAGGATTAAAAATGGAATATTAATTTAATTCTGACTTTTTCATACCCTCCAAGGGTATTGCAAAAGTGCCGCAAATTTACTAGGAAAATAAATAAGAAGTTTGGAAATTACGGAATTGTGAAATTTTAATTTTAGCAACAGGCCAAAATTCACACTCCCCGTATCTTATTGTAGAACAGCCGTAAATTCAATTTCCACCAAAAAGTCGGGAGACACTAGCTTACTAATTTCGTAAATTCCAGTGGTGGGCTTTATCTCGCCAAAGTACTGGCCATGTGCCCTAGCGATGTCATCAAATAAAGAAATATCAGTCGTAAAAATTCGGGTTCTAATCACATCTTCCAAACCTGCACCAGCATCTTTCAAGACGATAGCAATCCTTTCTATGATATTTTGGGTTTGAGCAAAAGCGTCATCGGCCTTCACCAAATCGCCATCCACCATTGCGACAGTGCCCGCAACTTCAATAATATTATTGATACGAACTGCGCGACAATAACCCATTTTGTCTTCCCAAGGAGAGCCTGATAATATGTTTTTTCTAGACATAAATTTTAAATACCTGTTAAATTAATAAAATTAGGATTTAGCGGATTCAAAATTAATATTTGATAAAATTATTTTTTCAAAATCATTAAAATTAAACGGTTTGGTAATTACATCACACATTCCTGCTTCTTTAGCCTTTTGCTCCACCTCATGGAAATTAAGGGCAGTAAAAGCTATAATGGGGATATTTTTAATTTGCTTTATTGCTTTTGTAGCCTGATAACCATCCATTTCAGGCATATTTATATCCATAAGGATTACCTCATAGTCATTGGAGCACGCCAAGTCAATTCCTTCTTGCCCGCTGTGAGCAATGGTACAAGTTGCATTTTCTAATTTTTCAACACCTTTTTGGGCAATTAACAAGTTCAGTCTGTTATCGTCCACCACCAACACCCTAAGTGGGCCTAAGTTTAACTTTTGCGCTTTGTCAATTTCCTCTGACTGACCCATTTTAAAAGAAATGAGAAAACTAAATTCAGTACCTTGATCTACTTCCGAGATTAATTCAAGAACAGAATCATAGCTATTCAGCAAAGTGTTTACTATTTGCAAACCAAGGCCCGAACCCCGTAAATTACTTTCCTTCAGGTGGGAATCAAAGCTAAAATATCGTTTTTTAATAGGATCATAATAGGTTCCCACCCCTTCATCTTTCAGAACAAATAAAATAGAAACTGCTTCTTCTGATGAAGCCACCTGAACCAGGGATACTGTTACGGCTTTGCCTTTGGGTGTATATTTAATGGAATTATAAATCAGATTGGTTAAAATTTGTCCCAATGCTACATGGTCTATCATCAATATCAAATTATGAAGGCTCGGTTGGATACAATAGCTAAACTCAACTTCTTTCTCATGACTAAAAATGAATAGCGAATCGCAGATATCAGAAACCAATTCTTTTATATTATGTGGAAAAAATATAAGCTCCTTATCTTCAAACTTATAGCGGCTGGCCTGCAACATATTATCAATTAACATCGATATATGACGCATGGTAATCTTTAACGAATTAAAATACCCCGCTCGAATTTCATCATTATCCTCCTTTTCCATTAGAGATACCATTGAATGTGCACCGTATATGGGCGTCCGCAGTTCATGACTTACGACCGAAAAAAACTCCGTTCTCTCCATATCCAATACTCTTAATTTTTCATTTTTATAAACTAAGCGTGCATTCAACTGCTTAGCAGTCCGGTTTAGTTTGTTAAAATAAAATAGGAAACCCACCAGTACAAGAAGTAATCCTCCTCCAATTGAGATAACATATTGGTAAATTCTTGACAATTTTTTATCAGTAATTAAATCCTCATTAGCCTTACGTAATTTTTCCTCACTTTCTATTAAACTATAAATCCACAACCCATTTTTATAGATCATATCTTGGTATTGTTGCAGTTGCTTAAATTTATAATTATCGGACAACCTCAGCCGTTTAAGTGAATGGCCATAGTCGCTTATTGAATCATAATACTGAGATTGATAGTAATTAACTATAGCCAGTTTTGAATAATACATCTTATCTTGTTCCAAATTACTGATGCTTGAATCAGGATTGATAGCCATCATTAGTGCATACCGCTCCCGCACCGACAACTGCTCGCCAAATTTAGATTTAATCAACCCAAAAGCGGCATAAAGCTTGTAACTATGTAGTAAGTTATTTTGTGTTTTAAAATCATACGTTTCATTGAACTTTGACTCACTTAGAAGTGAATCATTTTACAGCTCCGTGATAGCATTTTTTGAGCAATAATAAATACTATCAAAGTTGTAACTGTTAAAATAATGTTGGATTCTTAGCTCATAATTCTTATAATAGTTAATGCTATTTAACGCTTTAGACTTTGCTTGTGCTGATGGAAACAAGCTGTCAAATTTTAAAAACATCCTATTTTTCCCATACAAGCGCACCAAATTATGCAAGGAAACCTCTTCCAAACTATCATTTTTAAGAATTCGAGCGAGTTTAAGCGAACGTTGATAGTAGGCTTCGGCGGTGGTATAATTCCCCACATTTTCGTTTAAGATACCAATGGTTGAAATAATATCTATTTTTTGGTGTGAGTTCCCGTTTTGTTCCGCCACTTTGAGGGCTTGCATCAGTCTATTCCTTGCGGTTAAAATTGAATCGGATCCCATTAACTGAATAATTTTCAGCTTATTAAAAGTATAATTCTGGGCGATAACTTGCGGGGTCGTACTTATGATAATAAATAGGCCCAAACAGAAGCATTGGATAAAATAGCATGATTTTACCGTAGAATAAATTTCCATTTGTGATTACATTAAAACCTAAGAGAAATAGTGGTACCTGTATTCATAAAAACAAATTGAACTAATTTGTTAAATCATGTAGCACTCGTGCTATAAAAAAACAACTATTTTAGATACAATTATATTAAAATAAACTACAAATATAAACATAAATGTAGTATTTTTTTTCAAAACAAACTACATTTATACACAAAAATTGCTTTTTCGGTTACAAATTATCTTCAAACAGTGTTAAGGCAAGCTTGATTTGACCATAGTCGAATTGACTATTTAGGAGTTCAAATAGGGGTTTTAGAGGCTCATCTCTTCGAATTCGCATCTCTTGTGCAGCCTCCGTGATAGTTTGGTAGGATTTTTGGTCAATCAAGCTACGCAAATCAATTGCTAAGCCATCTTCTTTTAATTTAATCAGATGTGAAATTATAGTAACTGGATTTAACCCTCGTTTCTCCGCAATTACTTTTACAGAATATCCTTTTTGATAGAGATCCAAGGTTTCGGTATAGGTAATACCTCCCCCTGCCATACGTGTATTGGTTGGGCCCTCTTCTTTTGAAAACTTTACAAGCTCTTCAATGAAAGTTTTCCCAAAGCGTCTGTACTTCTCGGCACCAATACCTGAAATTGCTTTCATTTGCGCCTCAGAAACGGGTCGCTTTTGAGCCATTTCTGAAAGTGTAGCATCCGAAAACACGACATACGGAGGAACTTTCAATGTATCGGAAATCTGTTTTCGTAATACGCGTAATTTTTCAAATAATGCGTCTTTAATAATTTCCTGCTTAGGTTTCGCACTCGGGCTTGTAGTTTCCTCTTTGGCTTTTCTTTCTGCGATAGGTATAAATTTCACTAGCTCAATTTTACGTTGCCCACGCAGTACCTGCCTACTAACCGGATTGAGCTTAAAAGCGTGCGCTTCATCATAGGCAATGTCCATCACACCAGAATTAAGCATTTGGGCTATATAATCTGCCCATTCTTCGCCACGAAGATCGTGTCCAACCCCAAAAGTAGGTAGCTGATCGTATCCATACTGCAAAATATTACGATTTCTGCTCCCACGTAAGATATCGATGAGCATACCCATCGCTATTTTTTGATCCGTACGAGCTATACCAGAAAGTGCTTTTTGGGCGATAATAGTAGCATCAAACTGTGTTCGTGGGTTTCTACAGACATCGCAATTACCACAATCGGCGTCAACGGCTTCATTGAAATAGCTTAGCAATATTCTTCTTCGACATATATCTGACTCGGCGTACTGTTTCATTCTGTCCAGCTTGGCACGCAGTACTTCCTTCTGGATTTCCGATTGTTCCGAATTTCCTATCATTTCCTGCCGAGTAATGATATCCATATAACTATAAAATAAAACGGTATCGGAAGGGGAGCCATCGCGGCCGGCACGGCCTATCTCTTGGTAAAAACTCTCCACGTTAGAGGGTAAATTATAGTGAATTACCCATCTCACATTGGACTTGTCGATGCCCATTCCAAAAGCCACTGTTGCCACAATTACCTGAATATCATCTCTTAGGAATTGCTCTTGAACCGCGGATCGATTTGGAGAACTTACACCGGCATGGTAATACTGAGCGCTAATACCTGCATTTTTCAAGCTGTTGGTTACTGTCTCTGTGGCCTTTCTACTCAAACAATAGATAATACCGGGTTGGTTTTCATGCTTACTAATGAATCGCTTTATTTGTTCAATTCGTTTTCGGCCTGGCAGTACCGTAAGTGCTAAATTGGGCCGATCGAAACTACTTACAAAAACTTGCGCATCTTCTGTACCCAGCTGTTTTAATATATCTCTTCGAGTTACACGGTCGGCGGTGGCAGTAAGCGCGATTATCGGGACTGTTGGGAAAGTACGTTTCAATATGTTCAGCTGCCTGTACTCGGGCCTAAAATCATGTCCCCAAGAAGAAATACAATGCGACTCATCTATGGCAAATAAACTAATATTCCATTCTCTTAAAAAATCGAATGTATTTCCTGAAAACAGCTTTTCTGGTGCTATATAAAGCAATTTCAGCTCCTTTATCTTTATACGCCACAGAATTTGGTCCTGCTCAGCAGCCGACTGGCTTGAATTAAGATAGGCCGCAGCGATGCCATTATTTTCACAAGCCTCCACCTGGTCTTTCATCAATGCAATTAACGGCGAAAGAACAACCGTTAATCCCTCTTTTAGAATCGCAGGCACTTGAAAACACATGGATTTACCCCCCCCTGTTGGCATCAAAACGAGACAATCACGGTTAGCCATTACGGTGTCAATAATTTCGGCTTGTTGCGGTCGGAATGAATCGTAACCAAAGTATTTTTTTAAAACATCCTTTTTGTCGAGAGTCATTTTTAGTATATATAAAGCCAAACCGAGTGTTGTACTATATGGGCAAAGCTGTTTTATTAAATAGGAAGCTTATTTACCACCAATCATTTGGTCAGTGGAAATAAGGGCAACAAAGATAGGACTTCAAAATTGATACATTGCCTGAACTTTTATATCGCTTCGTAATTTCCCCTCTATTTCATTAAGTCCCGAGCTTATTTTATCCAAATTCGCATACCGCGTTTGCGACCAACGAACCCATACCTTCATACTTTTAAGCAAATTATATTTAAGCATTAAATAATGCCGAGTACCCGTATCGTAATAAGCAGGAATTGAAAATGCATAGAGCATATCTTTTTCATAAACATACTGTCTACTATCGTAATTATCTGTTTTAAAAAATGCCAAACGTGCGCTAAGCTCAATTTTAGGTAGGTGCCAAGTCGCATCTTGAACGACCGTAAACCCTTGGGAAGTCGAAACTCCTGGATAGGAGAGAGAACCGTATTGCAACCGC
>CAXBLH010000342.1:0-6394 GCA_963976315.1 uncultured Dyadobacter sp. | reverse complement strand
GCCATTCCCATTGAAGGCGGCACCTGCTTAACGATTCTTTTAGGCAAGTTACTGTAGATGATTTGATTAAGTTCCTTCCAGCTTAATGGCCTCTGATATGCCAAAGCATTTAGAATAACAGCCATATATTGGTAGCGAACAAAATATAACTTCGAATAAATCTCATCAGTTACCTTGTTGTCAACATTTATCATGTGCTGATCAATAAAAGCCTTATACTGATCAGCTCTCGCTTTATCTTCCTCACTAAAATTATAAAAGGAACTGCTTTTAGGTTCTTGTTCCTTTGTTAGATTTTTGATACTTACTTTTCTGCTGATTTCAATATTTTTGTAAAATGTTGTTTTAAAAGAAATCTTGTAAGCACGAATTATCTCCTCAATGGTTGCTTTTACGAACATTCATTCAATGAAGGAAATTAGTCTACAAAGGATTCGCTAATCAAATTTTCTAAATCTTGGTTCTTAATTTTTGGCAAATCGATCTGAAATCTCTGCCTTAATATTTCTACTATTACGTTTGTCCGTGTTGCTGTTAATAAGTTCAATTTTCGGTCCCAATCTGTAAATATGGCTGCGAGCTTAGGAACACCATCAGCCAGCCACCACAACCCTGAACCACTTACACCTTTCAGCTCAGGCCCTATTATTGTTTCTCCATTGTCACTTCTTTCAATCCGTTTCCTATCATACTTCACAACGAGCTTATAATCCTGACCGATACCTAATTTCGGATACATGTCGTCTATTTCCTTTGTGATTAAAGAAAAAGGTTTGCACTTAAATAAACGTCTAGCCTTATTATGCTTTATTTGACCTGCTGGGAAACCTAGCAGTAAATACCAGTTGTCTGGTGAATGATCTGTACTAAGCCAAAGGTGATTGTAGTTAATGAATTGGTAGCCAAATTGTTTTAGAGCATCAACCGTGTCGCTCTCAATTTTTACTACTCCTATATCCCATTTGTTATTTATCGTCTGCTCGTCAGAGTCATAGTAATAAAAGAATAAATCTTGGTGCAAAGGATAAAATTTGCGCCCCAATGCGAAGCCTATACTTAATTCATGTGCAAGGACATGTCCAGCAGTCACTACAAAATAATGACCATTCAACTCTAAGAGCACAGAAGTAGCCTCAGGATTGGGCTTTGTATAAATACCACTTTTTTTCCCGACGAAAATCTGCGGAGTAAATTTCGATATTTCACTTTTAAATATATTCAATTTTGTGTTCTGTTGATCAAGAAGCCTCATATTTGAATTAGTTAATAATAATCTCCTTTACAAACTATAAAAATACTTCGATAAATGGAGTAAGTGTAACCGATTTTCTACTTCGGTAAATTTATAGAAAAATCCATTAGATTCTCAACCCCTAGAATTTTCTGCGCAAATTGATATACCAAAATCTGTATCTCTAAATCCATCTGGAGTTCCTTTTGTGAGATGTTGATATTATGCGTACATCAATTTCCCCTTCGGTTCAGGGATTTCCTTGCCTTCTTCTTTCGCCACCTCTAGCCAAAGCTGAATCACCTCCTGAGCGTTCTGAAGAGCCTCACTCTGGGTATCACCATGTGTCATAATTGACTTCAATTCAGGAACCTCTGCAATGAAACAATCATCCTCATTACTCCAATAAATAATTACCTCGTACTTGCTCATAGCTTTACAAGTTTATGTTTGATTATGATATTTCTGATCTGCTTTATCTGATAAGCTTTCGCTTGCCCACCTTTAACACTTTGAATATTGATTAAATCATCAATACCATCTAATAATGCTTGTATTGGTTATTTCCTTTTGTGAGACTGAGTTAAACAAGCTGTTTTGAAAAGGAAAAGAAACCCTCGAAGCTTAAATCTTCATCAAGTTTTTCCCAATGAATCCCGAAAGCTGATAATTCAAAATTCTCTCTTTCCTCACTAGATGCGTTCAATAGCCTAGGGAACCATTTCAAAGGGTGGTTTCGCTCTTCGCCTGATATGGTTCGAATAAATATACTATCATCCTGAAACCACACTTTTTCTACTTCAATTTCCATGATATTCTTTCCATTTAGCAATGATGATTTCCTTATTTTCTTCTATTAAAGACTCGGCCAAACTAATATCTTTTCTCTTTAAACCTTTATTATCGACGAGTTTAACACGATCATCCTCAAACTTTGCTTCTCCGTCGCCATTCTTAACATGGATATGGATCGGCAAATGCTCATTTGAGTAAAAATAGAATCTTAATCCAAAAATTATAAATAATGTGGGCATCTTGTTTTCTAATTGATTGCGTGTTAAAGGGAATCTCTGTAAGTTAATGTACTATACTTCATTTATAAACTCGTCCAAAGATTTCACTTTTCCCTCCCTGTGCAACCGAACCTCTTTTGCAGCATATTCCAAATCAACCTTGGTCGAATGCTCAACTCGCTTTTCACTCAGCCTGATCGTTTTAAATAATTCATCGACACTGTTGAATTTTACTCCTTTACCCCCCCTTAAGGTCTTTCATCGCCTTAATAGTTTCCTCGTTAGGAATTTTATCTTCCGAAATAATTCTACCATGAATCTTACTTAAAAATTCCTTGAAAAAGGAAGTCTCTTCTTCGGGCAACTCTATTGTTAGTGTTATCATTTTAAAATTCCGTTTAAATTTTACCTTAAATGACTCATTTATAGCAGGTTGTAGATAATTTGCCTAAAAATTCATCCAAAGATTGCAATTTGACTTTTCCTTCCTTGTGCAACCGTACATCCTTTGCAGCATCGTTCAGATCATCCCATAAGTTAACCGACCCAGAACTCATGGGCTTGGCTTTTTTCACAAAAGAAAGGCTTCTGAGAACTTTCATTCCGAAAGCCGCATCACTATCAGGAATTTCAACTAATATTTTCATACATGGATTTGTTGAACTTGTACAAATACAACCCTTTCAGGTTATTACCTCCTTTTTTGAGACAGTAATTTACGCATACATCAATTTCCCTTTCGGTTCAGGGATTTCCCTGCCTTCTTCTTTCGCCACCTCTAGCCACAGCTGAATCACCTCCTGAGCGTTCTGAAGAGCCTCACTCTGGGTATCACCATGTGTCATAATTGACTTCAATTCAGGAACCTCTGCAATGAAACAATCATCCTCATTACTCCAATAAATAATTACCTCGTACTTGCTCATAGCTTTACAAGTTTATGTTTGATTATGATATTTCTGATCTGCTTTATCTGATAAGCTTTCGCTTGCCCACCTTTAACACTTTGAATATTGATTAAATCATCAATACCAACCTTTTTTAAAGAGTGTATGGCTACCAGAACCTTTTCTTTCGTAGAATCCCAATTGTAGCAATATGGTTTTTAGCTCATCAATTGAAAAATTGTTATCTGAGTTTCCAGACAGTAATTTTAGTAAGAGCTTTTCAAATTTACCCAGGTGTGATCCCTTAAATCTGATATACAAATACAACCATTTATGGTTATATAAACTAACAAATCTTAAATATTTTTTATTTCAATTTTTTTCCATTAAATCCAAGACTCCCTCAATCTCAGTGACTTTTGAAAGAAGTACTGCCTTGTCCCTTGTAGAATGCTCAACCCGTTTCTGTCTTAGCCTGGCTATCTGGAATGGTGTAATTTTTTCTATCTCTTCTCTTAGCTCTCCCATTAACGTTTTTTAATTATTAATGCCTTTAACTCAACATCGTTATACTGTTCAATCAGCTTCAAATACTTGTAATAAGTTGCCCTACTCAGCCCCATTGTGATATAGACATTTTCTGGCTCTAAGTCTCAATCTCACTATACCACCCATATCTGACACCAAGCTGGTTTAATCGGAAAGGTTTTGAAGGAGCGGCTTATATGGAAGCTTCACACGAATGTTGTTGTTTGATCACATCCCATACACATACTGAAGTAAAGGGGGAGTGTTTAGAGCTTGTTTAAAAATTAACCAATAGTTTGTTTATGCTATTTTTTGGCTCTACCTGTGTTAAATTTTAAAGGGCGGTTCGCACAAAAAATAAGTTAAAAACAATTTTATCATTAAAATTTAAACAGGCTCTTAGCAACTAAAGTGTTTTTCTTAATATTAAGCCGAACTTATTGCCAATCTTAGACAACTGCCCAGAGGTAACCATTTCGGCTGCAAGCTTGCCCATTTCCTGAAAATCAGTCGAAAGTACGGTTAACCCATCTAGAATTATTTCATTAATTGGTGCTTCATTATAGGATATAATACCTATGTCCTGCCCTATTTTTAGGTTTTTTGCTTTGGCAATACGAATGAGTTCGATGAGCTCCACATCTAGCTGGCTATTTAATACCAGATATACCTCGCCTTGTCTGATATTGGTTTCGTTGATGTTACTGTTAAAGTCGTAAACTAGCTCATGATCCACGCAAAATCTCTGAATTCCTTCTCGTATAGAATGGCCATATAAGCTACCAGGAGAGGAAAGGACGTGTAACTTACTGTATTTTTTTAAATGTTCCATTCCTTGGAAAAGGCCTTGATAAACGTCGTTCTCAAAATCCTGATAAACGGACCCAAAATTGCCACGAAGTTTCTCCATTTGCTTATCTATCAGTATGAGCTTACGGTTCGGAATCTTTTTTAACAGGCCTAAGATACGGTTCTGTACCTCGGCATCTTGTGAAAAGTGTGCCGTAATGAGATAGTAATCAAAATTACCTAGGTTTTCGTTCAAAAGGATTTCAAAGACATCTGGATCCTGATTGTGTAGGTGTATCGTGATATTAACATTTTCATCCACGTTCTCGGCAAAGGAGCGATAAAGAACAAACTTATAAGTACTTAGCTTATCGAACAGTACCAAAACCTTGGATTTGAATGCAGTGTCTTTGCTAGTTATATAAAACCCCTTCCCATGTGCAGATTCAATGAGTCCTTTTTCACGGAGTAAAGAATAGGCCTTTTTTACGGTTTCCTTCGAAATGGAAAGGCCTTGGCTCAACTCATTCATAGAGGGCAAAAAGTCTCCATCTTGATACACTCCCTTATCAACCAGCTGTTCAATGGAACGAATCAGCTGTTTATATACCGGTACTTCCGAGCTCGTATTAACCGTAATTTTCAATTTCATAAAGATATAATTATATATTAATTCATTTCTAATCCTTTGATTACCAGTGAATTAATATATTAATAGAATTTTTCTTCGAAAATAAATAAATTTTCTTTTGGCAAATGAAATATATAATCTCTAAATTTACACCACACTACACCACACTACACCACAGATAAGTTTAGCTAAAGAGCAATGCCACGTGGTATAATTAATAAATATAACCTTATAAGCCAAAAACGTATGAAAAAAAATGTCCGATTTAAAAATTTAGGACAATACCTCAAAATGATCATAGCTGTACCTAAGGTGGCCATTGTATTTTTGTTGTGTATGTCTTCCGTAGGTCTTGCTCCTGTTTTTGCCCAAGGAGGAGCCGTTTCAGGTAAGGTAACCTATTCCTCTGGAGAGCCTATTCCGGGAGTAACTGTGGTGATTAAAGGAACTATGGTTGGTACCAGTACAGATAAAGATGGGAAATATTCTTTGTCAAGCCCTGACAAAGAATCTGTTCTGGTTTTTTCTTTCGTTGGAATGAAAAACCAAGAGATACCTTTGGCCGGCAAATCAATTGTAAATGCAGTATTGCAGGAGGAGACTAACAAGCTGGAAGAAGTAGTGGTGGTGGGGTATGGTACGGTACAAAAGAAGGACCTTACCGGAGCTGTATCAACTATTGGGGGGAAGGATGTGGCTGAAAGGCAGTCGGTTAGGATATCACAGGCGCTTCAAGGTGCTATGGCAGGGGTGATGGTAACGAGAGGTAGCGGTGCTGCCGATGCCTCCTCCACTATAAAAATAAGGGGTATTACCACCATTGGCGATAGTAATCCTTTGGTAATTATTGATGGAATTCCTGGGACTTTGGACTGGGTCAATCCCAATGATGTTGAAAGTATTTCTGTACTTAAAGATGCCGCATCTGCTTCTATTTATGGATCAAGGGCCGCTTCTGGAGTTATAGTCGTTACCACAAAAAGATCCAAATCAGGTCAATTAAGTTTGGATTATAACGCCGAATTCGGAGTGGAGAAACCCACGCGGGTTGCGAAATATGCCAACGCCGCAGACTATATGGGGATCAATAATGAACTGAAATGGAATGACAATAATAATTCAGGTACTGAATACCCTGTTTTCGCCAAAGACCTGATAGACAACTACCAGTCATTAAACGCCAGTAACCCAGATCAATATCCGCAAACGGACTGGATGGGTTTGATGCTTAGGAAAAGTGCGCCCCGTCAAAGTCATTCTCTGAGCCTGAGTGCAGGCTCCGAAAAATTTCGTACGAAGGTGTCTTTAGTTTATG
>CAXBLH010000341.1:0-6400 GCA_963976315.1 uncultured Dyadobacter sp. | reverse complement strand
TTAGAAGAATTATTATTACCAAAAAATACCCAGTAAATCTTTGATACATAGTCAGTCTAAAATAAATTTGGCATCATCTATTAAGAATTGGTTGATAATGCCCTACAAAAGTTTCAAATTACGGGAATGAATTTGTATTATCTTGCATTATAGCGTTTAAAAAACTTTCAAAGTCATGTATTTACTCTCTCAAAATCCTTCTATTGTTGATCACTACTTAAGCGAATTAAGAAATATTGACATCCAAAACGATAGAATGCGGTTCAGACGTAATATTGAAAGAGTAGGAGAATTACTTGCTTATGAAATTTCGAAATCCCTTAATTACCGAAATGGTGAAGTGGAAACCCCATTGGGTACCGCAGGAACTCGTAAACTTCTTCTTCCCGTTGTTTTAGGAACCATTTTAAGAGCGGGCTTACCTATGCATCAAGGTTTTCTAAATATTTTTGACGAGGCCGACAACGCCTTTATCGGAGCCTATAGAGGGCATAACATCAATAGTGAAGATGATTTTGAAGTAGAAATGGATTATATCACTAGTCCAGACCTCACCGGTAAAACCCTGATTCTGATGGATCCTATGTTGGCAACAGGCCGATCCATGGAAAAAGTTTACCACGCTTTACTACGTTTTGGTATTCCTGCCCAAACGCATATTGCCGCTGTTATCGCCAGCCCCGAAGGAGTAGAATATTTACAAAGACGACTCCCACAGTGCCGTCTTTGGATTGGTGCATTGGATCAAAAACTCAATGAACAATACTACATTGTGCCCGGCTTAGGCGACGCAGGTGATCTTTCATACGGAGAAAAATGATTTAAATTTTGGAGGTAATTACCATTTATCCAGCCCCAAAGCCAACCAACAATATACAGCGTTTTTCATAAATAATCTTTATAAACATCAATTTATAGATGATAATATTGTGATATCATTTTAATATCAGATGAAATCATGAAAGAGAAAGAATTACGTTCATTATCAGGCTATATGCTATTTGCAGTAGGCCTTGTACTACTTGTTGGTGGTGTTATATTCAGTTTCGTATTAGGAAGACCTACCTTGGTATTATTACTTCCCATAGCTGGACTCATTGTGCTAGTTGGCCTTACGGTTATTAATCCCAATGAAGCAGTTGTAACCACCTTTTTTGGAGATTATATGGGTACTATGAAACAAAACGGATTGCGGTGGGTAAATCCATTGTTCCGTCGCAAAAAGATCAGCTTGCGTGCCCGAAATTTAAATGGACAGAAACTGAAAGTAAACGACAAGCTCGGTAACCCAATCGAAATTGCAGCGGTGGTCGTTTGGCGAGTAGGCGATACTGCCAAGGCGTCCTTTGAGGTAGATGACTATATCAAATATGTGGAAATACAATCAGAAGCCGCGGTAAGGCATTTAGCAGGTATTTATGCTTATGATACCATGGAAGACGACGACTCCAAGCTGAATGAAGTTACGCTGCGCGATGGTAGTGGTAAAATAAACGAAATGCTGGAAGGTGAACTAACAGAACGACTTAGCCGAGCGGGCATAGATATACTCGAAGCTAGAATTAGCCATTTGGCATATGCCCAAGAAATAGCCGGTGCTATGCTCCAACGTCAGCAGGCCTCCGCGGTTGTTGCTGCCCGTCGCCAGATCGTCAATGGTGCGGTAGGTATGGTGGAAATGGCATTAGAAATGTTATCAGAAAAAGGTATCGTAAACCTTGACGAAGAGCGAAAAGCGGCTATGGTTAGTAATTTGCTGGTAGTACTTTGCGGTGAAAAAGCGGCCACACCCATTATCAACTCAGGAACACTTTACCCATAATATGGCGGATAAAAAACCTTTTGTATTACGTATAAATCCTGATGTGCTCAAAGAGTTAGAAGCTTGGGCGCAGCAGGATTTTCGTAGCCTCAACGGACAAATCGAATACTTGCTTAGTGAGGCATTGAAGAAACGAAAAGTGCCAAAAAAGCTATAACCATTAAGGACAAAAGCTATATTTTTAGCAGTTTCATAGCACCTACAATGTTCTCTGTCGTAAGCCTGTAAAGGTAAATGCCATTTTCGATTTCATGAGAATGAAGTTTATAACTATGCCAACCTTTATTTTGGTGAGTATGTATAAGTGTTTTCAAAAGTTGGCCAGAAATATTAAATAGCTCCAATTTAACCTTTTGATCACTTTTCAAAAAATAGGCAATTTCAGTACTGGTACCAAAGGGATTAGGATAGTTTTGGAGTAATAAGTCCGATTCGGGTTCATTTAGTTCTAAATGTATCGTATTCGATTTGGTTTTACATCCATATTCATTAACCGCTTCCACATAAAACGCTCCGCCTTGCGATAAATGAATGGCCTTATCCTTCTCTCCCGTCATGACGTCTCCATTTTTGTACCATTGAAAATTCAAGGGAAGGTCTGACTGAACGGTTATATCAGTAACATAAGGCAACCTATTCTCTTGCTTAATAGTTACTGGCGTACCATGTGCTACCCGAAATGTGGAACTTTCATTACTGAGAATTTTTGGTGAAGTAGTCGCCGATCTTACGAAATAATTACCTGCTGGTATCTGCTCGTTTATTATAAATTGTAGCGGATTAGCACTACTTTCTAAATTGTTGAAACTGAGCGAATCCTGAGCCGCTTCTTTATAAAATATTAAACTTCTTTGGCTGTTTTTATCAAAAGTTGAATTGGTGGTCAAAGTAACTTGAATACTATCACCTGGACAATAGACTTGCTGGGGCTCAAATCTTTGAATTTGATTTTCATCAAAGGTCATCACAATCCCAGAATTTGTAAGAATAGCCAATTTCTTGTCAAAATACTCTATATCAAATGCTTCATTTGGAAAGTTAAGCCCATCTTTATAACTATTCGCAGTGCCATCGGGTGATACCTTTATGAGAGACCTGTTGATATAGTTATTGTTATTAAATTGGTATGTAGCGGCCCAAATTGTGCCGTTTCCATCAAAAGAAACCTTTTTTACTGGCAAGTTTTTTAAAGCATTGATCTCCTGCCAAGCACCACGCTGACTATCCAAAAAGGATACCCCCATACTCCCATATACATAGGGTGTATTCTTTTCATCGAAGTTAATACCCGAAATGGATTGCCAATTATTAATGCTGGGCTGATTATTCCATTGCCCATTTTTGAAGGTCATAACAGCTCCACCAGCCATAATTGCCCATACCTCTTCTTTGGATGCAGCCAACCGAATTACTCCATTTGGAAATAGCGCATAATAATTCACAATACTTCCATTGAAAACTCTACTCACAGAACTATAATTATTGATATAAAAAATGCCCTCATTTTTTGTGGTAGCTAAATGGCCAGCAGTGTATGACCATGAACCTTGTGGAAGGAGGAAGTAGTCATAATTATTTCCTCGTTTGGTAACTATCTGTCCTTGATTTTCAATTAACTGTGTAGAATCCAACCCAATGGCTGCAAATTGAAGTAACGAAGCAGGGGTTTTTCCTTTGGTGGAGGGAACGAAGAACGCTTTCCAATTAATTAAATCTTCGCTATAAAAATAACCATCTGAACGTGTATAAACGTATAAACCGGATTTTGATTTATAAAATCTGCTGACCAACTCATTAGCGTAGGATTGATTAATATAAGTATTATCTACAAGGCTTTTAAATTTAAACCGGTTGTCGACCCAACCAGTCGTTAATGTTGCGTTTTTCCAATAGGAATCGTCTTCATTTGGTAATATTAATTTACTTCTTAAATAGTAGGTTGAGTTTTCTTTCAAGGAGGGATTTACTACATGTAAATTAGTATAACGATCGTTTACTTGATTGAAAGTTTTAATATCTGAAAACAAAATATCTGAAAAGTTAGAATCGGAGCCAATTTCAATCTTATTATCGATGGCGGTATTTGGCCAAACATTCAAACTACTTGGATAAACAGAAGAAACTAATACAGGCGTTCCAGAAACACCTACCGTTGGTGTAGCCATCCAAATTTCACTGTTTACTGGGTTTTCCAATCTAAGTTCCTCTGACCATCGAGACCACCTCCCTTGGGATTTGATCCTCAATTTTAAAGTCAAATACAAATAATCATTCAACTTAAAATCATATGATACCTTAAAATAGGAAGTGAGGTTCTGGTTATTGTCTAGAAAGTATGATTTCGCGGTATTGGTAGAAAGATTTAAAACTTCTATTTCATAAGCTTCGGCAATCTCATAATTATTAAATTGACCTGATATAGATTGATCATTATGCAATTTGACATTAAAAGGATTCGGAGGAATTATATTGTCGGATAATTGCTGAACAACAAATTGCTTTACGCCCGACCACGCACCAAAAGAAACCCCACCAACCTCCGCTCTTACTCTAGCATAATAAACTCCGCTTCCTAAGCCCGTCGAATGATAAAAAGGTTGATTTACAAATATATCCTCAGCAATTCTATTAAAATTAGAGTCCACTGCAACTTGTACCCTGTACTTATCCGATCTCGATAAGGGGTCAATCTGAAAAGAAGGAAAAACCTGAGTTGCACTGGATTCTGAAAATTGAATAGAAAACGAAATGGCTTCAGTCACATTTACAATAGGTTTCAACTTGAAATCGCTATTCACAGAACCTTCACTAAATGACCTCATTAAATTTCGACATAATGGATGAAAGCTCATGGAACCACGACAATACGACATAATGGATCCTCGGGGATAGTCCCTAAAGTTGGTGTTACATTCCGAGTTGGTACCTTCAAGGTTTTCACAATAATCTATGGGCCCACCAGGCCAATAACAACTATGGGTGTGCGGTGAGCCAAGGGTATGGCCCAGTTCATGACTCAATAAATCGGCTTGCATAAATTGAGATTCGGGAAACGGAAAGTTTGCTGTACAAAATCTATATCCACCATAAAACCATCCACCACGAGCCGATAAGGCCACTACCGCATCTCTTGATTCAAAACGATTATAGTTCCAATAATTTTCAACCATACCAAAATAGTCGAAATCCGTTTGTGGTTTATATGGCTCTGGTTTATCCCAAATATGAATATATGAAACAGCGAGTTTTACATTAATTTCACGTTCGAATACCTCCGAAGCTCTATTAATATAATCATAAGCTACTTGTTTTATCTTTTCCTTATCACCCCCATAAAGTAAGTAGGTATTGTGATTAATATCGAGTGCAATTCGATATTCTAGCTTTTCGGTAGCACCGGTTCTGGCCTGTGTTAGGTCAGTAGTAGAGGCCAGCTTACGCAAGATATCCTCATTTAAAAAATCGGATGCCCCACAGCTGGCTACATCTCCTTGTCCAAACAAGGGTATAGCGAGGAAGAAATAGCTTATTCCTATAAATGCGAAAAATAATTTGGATTTGGAACACATCATAACATTTATAGTGAGAGTTATATAAGCAGGATATTTTTTACTTATTCATTTAATATATCACTTTAAAGATTACCAATGTCCTTCAAAAACATGGCCTCTTATACGTGGATTTCCCATTTTCAAGTATTAACATTGTAGCAACATTATAAAGAAACCATCAATACTAAATAAAAATTAATGAAAATAATATTCAAATTTATTGTACTGCTTTTTTTTAGTCAATCACTCTTCGCACAAATACCTTCCAACTTTCAGTGGCTTGCCGATGGAACCGGATATCGGAATGTAGAAGAGGGTGAAGTTATTGAATATAAAGTACCCTCTGGCGAGCAAAAAGTAATAGTCAATAAACTCATGCTGACCCCTGGCGGTATTGGTGCTGCGCTCACCGTAAGAAGTTACACCATGTCTCAAAAGGAAGACAAGGCTTTGATATACACCAATACCAGAAAAGTTTGGAGATATGATACTAGAGGAGACTATTGGGTGATCGACCTAAAAACTAAAAGTCTCAAACAAATTGGAAAAAGCCTTCCAGAGTCCTCGTTGATGTTCGCAAAGTTCTCCCCAGATGGCAGCAAGATAGCCTATGTAAGCCAACATAACATTTATAGCGAGGATATTGCCTCCGGTAAAATTACCCAACTTACCAAAGATGGTACCGACCGAATTATCAATGGAACATTCGATTGGGCGTATGAAGAAGAGTTCGACTGCCGTGATGGCTTCCGATGGAGTGACGACAGCAAGGATATTGCCTACTGGCAATTGGATGCTCGTAAAATCCGCAACTTTCTGATGATCAACAATACGGATTCCATTTATTCTTTTAATGTGCCAGTGGAATACCCTAAAGTTGGAGAAACACCTTCACCTTACAAAATTGGAGTAGTATCGGTCAACGGAGGAAACACCAAATGGATGAACATTCCTGGAGATCCTCAAAATACGTATTTGCCTAGAATGGAATGGTCGGGCAAGTCAAATGAATTGGTAATTCAGCAGC
>CAXBLH010000340.1:0-6425 GCA_963976315.1 uncultured Dyadobacter sp. | reverse complement strand
GGAATATTGGTACTGCTGTGGAAGAAGCTCTTAAATAAAAAGGCTATTCATAGGATAAGCCACGTTTTGGAACTGCTGTTTATCGGTTTTATGAAACGTTAAAAGCACAAAAGGTAGTAAGCGAGTCGCTTACTACCTTTTGTGCTTTTTTAGATTCCTTAGGATTCTTGTACTACTAAAACAATGCCCTGAGTTTCGATTATTTCTACTTTACTGCCCGCAGTTATTGTCTCCTCGGTAAGAGATACTGCTTTCCACTCAGCACCTCTATAATAGATTTTACCTTCGGTATTCGGTAAAATGTCTTTTATGACCATTGCTGTTTCTCCAACAAATTCGGTGTACTCACTGTTTTTACCTCTTTTCTCCAAAAGTTGTTTGGCGTGTTTTCGCAACAATACCATTGACAGCAGTGATAACACTGAAAATGAGATAATCTGCAATTCGAGGTTAGGCAAAACACCCAGACTTGCCAATAATGCTGTTACTAATGCTCCGATGGAAAAGAATATAAATACTAACAAAACGCTAATAAGTTCGATGACCAGCATGACGAGACCTACTATAAGCCAAATTTGAGGAAGTGAAAAGTCCATGTTATTTCTTTTGTTCAGATTTAACAACTGTTAATGCCGTGGCAATTAGAGAGCCCACATCTGCTAGGTTAGCGGGAAGTATCAACGTATTTCCAGCCTTAGCAAGTTTGCCAAACTGTTCCACATAGTTTTCTGCAACCTTTAATTGTACCGCTTCCAATCCTCCTTGCATATTAATAGCTTCTGCTACAAGCCTAATACCCTCCGCATTAGCTTCTGCAACGGAACGAATAGCTGCTGCTTCCCCTTCTGCTTCATTGATCTGACGTAACCTTAATGCCTCCGATTCCAAAACTACTTTTTGTTTTTGACCTTCGGCAACATTCACAGCAGCTTGTTTTTCACCGTCAGATTGTAAGATTACCGACCTTCTTTCTCGCTCAGCCTGCATTTGTTTTTCCATCGCGATGAGTACACTCTGAGGAGGTGTAATATTTTTTATTTCATAACGCAAGACTTTTACGCCCCAGCCCGTGGCAGCTTCATCAATAGCATCCACTACTGCCCGGTTGATAATCATCCTTTCTTCAAATGTCTTGTCAAGATCCAGTTTCCCAATTTCACTACGCATGGTAGTTTGGGCGAGCTGTATTACCGCAAACGTATAATCCGAAATACCATAAGCCGCCTTTTTGGGGTCAATAACCTGAATAAATATGACCCCATCCATCCGTACTTGAACGTTGTCACGGGTAATACATATTTGTTCTGGAATGTCTATGGCAGCTTCTTTTAAGTTGAATTTGTACGCCACACGATCAAAAAATGGTATGATGAAATTAATACCTGGTTGAAGTACCGCATAAAATTTTCCGAGTCGTTCCATGACATAGGCTTTTTGTTGGGGAACAACCTTTACGGTCATAAGTACCGTTAAAACCACCAGAACCAGAAGTACAATTAAAGGAGTCATGATTAAATTCAGTTAGTTAGAGTCTATAAATTTTTAATGAAAATAATAGGTAAAAAAGTTACTAAATAAGCATGTTGTATGGAAAGTGATTTGTAGTGGTCTATCGGTAGATGCATAGGATAGATGGTGACGAACTATTTAGCTATTCAGGATTTCTTTTGAAATAATGATTTTTTGAACTTCACTAGTTCCTTCACCGATAGTACATAGTTTGCTGTCTCGGTAAAACTTTTCGACCGGATAATCCTTTGTGAAACCGTATCCTCCAAAAATCTGTACGGCATCGTTGGCTACTCTTACGGCGGTTTCAGAGGAATGGTATTTTGCAACCGAACTCGCTAAACTTACATTTTCGCCCCGGTCTTTTAAGTCTCCGGCATGAAAAGTAAGTAATTTCGAAGCCTGAATGTCGGTATACATATCGGCTAGTTTGAAAGCAATACCCTGAAATTTAGAAATGGCCTTTCCAAACTGTTTTCTTTCCTTGGAATAATTCAAGGCAGCCAAATAGGCACCTTCGGCAGTACCCACTCCCAAAGCTGCTATTGAAATTCTACCGCCATCCAACACTTTTAAAGATTGGATAAACCCGTCACCAATTTTCCCTAAAATTTGGTTTTCAGAAACTTCACAGTCCTCAAACAGAAGCTCTACTGTTTCGGAAGCACGCATTCCCAGCTTATTTTCTTTTCTTCCCGCAGTAAATCCAGGCATTCCTTGTTCTATAATAAAAGCGGTAGCACCATGTTTGTCACCAGGTTCTCCAGTACGCGTAATGAGCACGGTAACCTGGCCACTTTTTCCATTAGTTATAAAATTCTTAGAACCGTTAATAATCCACTTATCTCCTTTTCTTTGGGCGGTAGTTTGCATATTTCCTGCATCAGAACCTGTATTAGGCTCCGTTAAGCCCCAGGCACCAATCCATTCCCCACTGGCCAGTTTTGGGAGATATTTCTGTTTTTGTGCTTCGTTGCCAAACATCAAAATATGGTTGGTACATAAGGAATTGTGCGCTGCCATGGATAGTCCAATGGACGGGTCAGCGATGGATAACTGAATAATAGCGGTTATGTATTCCTGATAGCCCAGGCCGGAGCCACCGTATACTTCGGGAACCAGCATACCCATTAACCCGAGTTTTCCTAATTCATGAAAGGTGTCTTTTGGAAAAAACTGATTTTCATCCCATTCATTGAGGAAAGGAGTGATGTTCTTGAGTGCAAAATCTCGAACCGCATCCTCAATTAGTTTACAGTTTTCCTCTCGTTGTCTTTTGTCGGTTTCGTGTGTGTTGGGTTCCATAATTTGTAGGTTTTTAGATAGTATTATCCAATAATAGAAAGAATTAGGCGGATTTGACAAACCTTTCGCTAACAAATTAATATTTAGGGAAGACTGATTCAGTTTAAAAAATTAATTTTGCCTGAACTGTAAAGCAGGGCATTACTTTATATAGTACAATTAAATAGTGACCAGCCCTTTACATCAATAATTAACCTATAAAAATAGTATGAAAATAGCAGTAGTAGGAACAGGCTATGTAGGCTTGGTAACAGGCACTTGTTTTGCCGAAACAGGTAATCAGGTAATTTGTGTGGATATAGATGTTGAGAAAGTTAAAAAACTTCAAAATGGGGAAATTCCAATTTACGAACCCGGTTTGGATGTATTATTTGATAGGAATGTGGCCGAAGATAGGTTGCAATTTACCACCAACTTGGAAGAGGGGATTAAGGGAGCAGAGGTGATTTTCTTAGCATTACCCACGCCTCCTGGTGAAGACGGTTCAGCGGATTTGAAATATATATTAAAGGTAGCAGAGGATCTTGGGCATATCTTGGATCATTATGCAGTGGTTATAGATAAAAGCACAGTACCTGTGGGTACTGCTGAGAAAGTAAGAGCTACTATTGCCAAAAATGCTAAGGTAGCGTTCGATGTTGTATCTAACCCTGAATTTTTACGGGAAGGTGTTGCCGTTGAAGATTTTATGAAGCCTGACCGTGTGGTGGTCGGTACCACTTCTGAAAAGGCAAAAAAAATGATGGAGAAGCTATATGCGCCATTAGTGAGACAAGGAAATCCAGTGATTTTTATGGAGGAACGATCCGCTGAAATGACAAAATATGCGGCCAACGCTTTCTTAGCCATGAAAATTACCTTTATGAACGAAATCGCCAATTTGTGTGAAAAGGTAGGAGCTAATGTGGATGATATTCGTAGAGGTATTGGAACCGATAGTCGGATTGGAAAAAGGTTTTTGTTTGCGGGAATAGGTTATGGCGGGAGCTGTTTTCCTAAGGATGTGCAGGCATTGGCCAAAACCTCAGCCGATTATGATTATGATTTTAGAATTCTAAAATCAGTGATGGAAGTCAATAACGACCAAAAGAAAAAGCTTCTCCCGATGGTGGAAAGTTATTTTAAGAACGATTTGTCTGGTAAAACGATCGCTATATGGGGACTGGCTTTCAAGCCTTATACCGACGATATCCGCGAAGCACCGGCACTGGAAAATATAGAAGTACTATTAAATGCGGGTGTTAAGGTGATTGTTTATGATCCAGAAGCAATGGAGAACGTGAAACTAATTCTTGGCGACAAGGTTACTTATTGTCATACTCCTTATGCTGCACTGGATGATGCGGATGCTTTAATGATATTTACAGAATGGCCACAGTTCCGTACTCCTGAATTTGAAAAAATGGGTAAATTGTTGAAGAATAAGGTAATTTTTGACGGACGAAATTTATATGAACTGGACCAAATGCAAGAAATGGGTTATACCTATTATAGTATTGGAAGAGGTTGTGTTTCTCCAGATGAAGTCAAAATTGATTAATTTTTGGATTCTGTCCTTTTAAAGGGCTATCTTGGAGCCTGTTTGAATTTTAATAATATAATTGTTTGTAGCTTATTTTCTGTGCGAACCAAGGCGAATTTTGAAAGGCGGCTCGTCGTACGATAGCCATAGCTATCGTACGACGAACCGCCCTGAAAAATTTAACATAGGTAGAGCCAGAAAAATAACATAAACAAACTATTGGTTAATTTTTAAGCAGGCTCTTAGGAATATCTGTGTTATTTTTACAGCTGGTGCTCAGCGTAATACTGTTGTATATTTGAATTATAATTTTAAGCTAATCAATAAATGAAACGTGTACTAATTACAGGAGCTGCTGGCTTCTTAGGTTCGCATCTTTGTGAGCGTTTTCTCAAAGAAGGTATGTATGTAATCGGGATGGATAACCTGATTACGGGCGATATGCGGAATATAGAGCATTTGATGCCCAATCCCAATTTTGAATTTTATCACCACGATGTTACAAAATTTGTACATGTTCCGGGTGAGCTAGATTATATCATGCACTTTGCTTCACCTGCTAGCCCGATCGATTATTTGAAAATACCTATTCAAACTTTGAAAGTGGGTGCAATGGGAACCCATAATTTGCTGGGCTTGGCAAGGGTGAAAAAGGCGAGATTTATTATCGCTTCCACCTCGGAAGTTTATGGTGATCCTTTGGTACATCCACAAACAGAAGATTATTGGGGGCATGTGAATCCAATTGGTCCACGTGGTTGCTATGATGAAGCAAAAAGATACCAAGAGGCGATAACAATGGCCTATCACCGGTACCATCATTTGGAAACCCGTATTGTTCGTATTTTCAATACTTATGGCCCGAGAATGCGACTGAATGATGGTCGTGTATTGCCGGCATTTATCGGTCAGGCATTGCGTGGTGAAAACCTGACTGTATTTGGAGACGGTTCCCAGACGCGTGCATTCTGTTATGTTGATGATTTGGTAGAAGGTATATATCGCCTATTAATGAGTGACTATGCATTACCAGTAAACATTGGTAATCCATCCGAAATCACTATTAAGGAGTTTGCCGAGGAAATTATTAAATTAACAGGCACAGATCAAAAAGTAATTTACAAGGATTTACCTCAAGATGATCCTAAACAGCGCCAGCCAGACATCGCTATGGCAAAAGAACTATTGGGTTGGGAACCTAAGGTTTTACGGGAAGAGGGATTAAAAATTACCTATGATTATTTCCGTAGTTTGCCAAAAGAGCGACTTTACGAGGAGTCTAATCACCGAGGATTTGAAAGTTTTAGCAAGGACGCATAAAGAAAGAGGCCGATTGGGAATTCCAGTCGGCCTCTTTTTTGTACAATATTTTTGAAATCTAAACTTCCATGATTTCTTTTTCTTTGGCATTATAAATCTGATCGATTTTCGCCACAAAGCTATCCGTTAGTTTTTGAACATTGTCTTCGCTCGTTTTAACCAAATCTTCAGCAACGCCTTCTTTGGTTAGCTTTCTCAATGAGTTATTCGCATCCTGGCGAATATTTCTAATATTGATTTTAGCGGTTTCAATTTCATTCTTAGCTCTTTTTGCTAACTCTCTTCTGCGTTCTTCATTAAGAGGTGGTACCGAAATTCTAATCATCTCACCGTCATTGGAAGGAGCAAACCCAAGATTACCGTTTCTAATGGCTTTCTCAATATCATTAATAATTTTCTTTTCAAACGGTTTGATAGCAATCGTACGGGCATCCGGCGTATTAATGGTAGCCACGTTTTGAATTGGAGTCATTGAACCATAGTATTCGATCTGAAGGCCATCAAGCATTTGAGGGGTGGCTTTACCCGCTCTAATTTTCCCTAATTCAATAATAAGGTGTTTGATAGCGCCTTCCATTGTCTCTTCGGCATCTTCAAGATATAAATCTATTTCTTCCATTTTTATTTGAAATTATTGTTCGTTAGTTCGAAATAAGCGTGCCTACCTTTTCACCCATCACTAAGTCGTAAAGATTACCAGGTTTATTCATGTCGAAAACGATGATAGGTACATTGTTTTCTTTACAAAGGGTGAAGGCTGTAAGGTCCA
>CAXBLH010000339.1:0-6435 GCA_963976315.1 uncultured Dyadobacter sp. | reverse complement strand
AAGTGGTTCAGGAAAGTCCACCTTAATCCGCAAAATCCTATACCCAGCTCTTATGCGAGCAAAAGGGGAATATAGTGATGATATTGGCCGATTTACCGAACTCACTGGCAGCTTGGACCGGATAGATTCCATCGAAATGATCGACCAAAATCCAATTGGCAAATCATCGAGATCCAACCCCGTTACCTACATCAAAGCTTACGACTATATCCGCCAAATGATGGCAGAATTGCCGCTATCCAAATCTCGTGGTTACAAACCTTCCCATTTCTCATTTAACGTGGAAGGCGGACGGTGCGAAGTTTGCCAGGGAGAAGGGCAAGTGAAAATTGAAATGCAGTTTATGGCGGATATTTTCTTGACCTGCGAAGGCTGTAATGGCCGCCGATTCAAACAAGAAATACAGGAGGTTAAATACCATAACAAGGATATTGCCGATATCCTTGACCTGACGATTGACGAAGCCATGGTCTTTTTTGAGGAATCGGATCCAAAACTCGTTGAAAAGTTAAGGCCGTTACAAGAAGTGGGATTAGGTTATGTGGGCATGGGGCAGTCGTCCAATACGCTATCAGGAGGAGAGGCGCAACGTGTTAAATTGGCTTCTTTCTTAGGAAAAGGCTCTTCAAGTAAGGGTAAAACGTTGTTCATTTTTGATGAGCCTACCACTGGTTTACATTTCCATGATATCAAAAAATTATTGAAGGCCATCAATGCCTTGGTAGAACAGGGTGATAGCGTCATCATTATTGAGCATAATATGGAGGTCATAAAATCGGCTGACTGGATCATAGACCTTGGGCCCGAAGGTGGAGATAAAGGCGGCTATCTTACCTTCGAAGGACTACCGGAGGACATGGTCAAATTGGAAGGAAATTATACGGCTCAATTTTTAAAAGAGAAATTGAAAAAATAATGGTGTAAGTAGCTTTGGTTATCGATTGTAAGAGGCCAGAGCTATACTCCTTTTTGTTTGATCTAATCGTTCTTCGAAGAGACTAGGGCTAGTGCCGCTTTGCTACTGCTTTTTGGATATGAGTTTTGAAAATACAATTCGCTCCAAATGTCATAATTCTCTCTGAATGAATTATTTAAATTGGCAATTCACAATTCCTGAGTATAATTCTCGCCCCTTTACTTTATTCTAAGAGGTTCAACTGTGATGCAGCCGGTATCATTTTTGGATCATCTTTTTTCTATAAACGTTGGATGCCTATGGCATCAATTGGGTTAAGGAATAATCCTGATGGATATTGTCTATTGGGCATACACTATATTTTGCACTTACACCCATCGAAACAAGAAGCAGAGCGCTGAAATCTTCGTAGCAAAATGTACAATCAAGATGACTAAGGGGCGCTATCACTGATCTCTTACACATCGTATCATTCTTTCAAGATGCTAGATGGGGGTTCGATTTACACCACTACGAAGCTATTCGTATTTTGATATAATAGTCCATTCCTAAATGATTTTCGTACTGATTTTAGAGTAAACATTTTTAATGAGCATCTTTTAAAATACAAACGATAAAGCTAGGCGATATGAAATTATTTAGAACCGAACACGGTATACTGCTGGAATCAAACGAACAATATTACCGCCTTCATGAGGATGATTGGGATGTTGTTGTCAATAGAAATGACTTATATACATGGCTTGAAAATCAGACAGAAAGCCTAATACCTGTTACTTTTTCAGCGGAATTTCCGATGCCTACAATTCTTGCACCTATTGGCACGCAGGAAGTCTGGGCATCTGGGGTAACTTATTTTAGAAGTCGTACTGCCCGGATGGAAGAATCCGAAAAAGCGGGTGGTGGTAGTTTTTATGACCGCGTATACGATGCTCCTCGTCCAGAGTTATTTTTCAAATCTACGGCATGGCGAGTAGTTGGGAATCATGGCACCGTTAGAATTCGTAAGGATTCGGCTTGGGATGTTCCAGAACCAGAATTGACCTTGTTTGCAACCACAGACGGAACTTTGGTAGGTTATACCATTGGTAACGACATGTCTTCTAGAAGTATCGAGGGAGAAAACCCATTGTACTTACCGCAAGCGAAATCGTATACCGGAAGTGCTGCATTAGGACCATGTCTTTATGTTACAAACGAAGCTTTGTCGGCAGATACGATCATCGACTTGTCCATCGTACGTGGTGGCTCCGAAGTGTTTAATGAAGAAATTACACTTTCACAAATGAAACGGACGCCCGACGAATTATTGAAATACCTATTCTTGGAGCTTTCATTCCCTACCGGATGTTACTTAATGACCGGGACTGGAATCATTCCTCCGTCTGACTTTACTTTACAATCGGGTGATGTGGTACATATCACCATTGAGCCAATAGGAACGCTAACAAATGTAGTTGGCTGATATATTTCTTTTGATTACTCATCCGCATTTTGAAATACGGATGAGTAATTCTTAATCTACTTCCCCGAAGAGCGGTTATATAACTTATTACCAGCTTCTTCGTACTTGTCTCCTTTTATCCAAAAAGGTGCTATTGGCATATCTGCTATCAAGCGTGACGCATAAGCAAAAGACTGACAAAACCTTTGTAAATAATCAAAATTGATACTTTCAGGATTATCAATGGCTTGGTGATAGTATTTCATGATATCACCGCTAAATGCCGTAAATCCGGGCGAAAAAGTCGGCGCAGGAATACCTACTTTGGCAAACGAAACATTATCGGATCGGTCAAACAATCCTTGTTCTGGTGAAGGATCGGCATAAACTCCGAGTCCAAATGCCTTAGTAGCTTTCATAAATTCAGACTTAGCTCCGGTACGGTCTAGCCCCATTACCGAAACAATCGTGGTGTCGCTATAGCCCGCTCCATCGGTATTCATATTGAAAATGCACTTGTTAAGGGGCATCAGTGGATGAGCAGCATAATATTTACTACCCAGCAACCCTATTTCTTCACCCGTAAGCGCTACTACCAAAATAGAACGTTTCGGTGGAGCAGCTGCCAATGCCTTTGCGGCAGTCAGTATCGCTACCGTCCCAAATGCATTATCACGTGCTCCATTAAATATGCTATCCTCTGGTGTATAGGCTTGTCCGCCCTGCTTACCTACTCCTACATGATCGTAATGAGCTGATAACAAAACATATTCCGCTTTAAGTGTAGGGTCCGTTCCCTCAATAAGTCCCGCTACGTTATAGCTATGAACCAGTTTGGTACTTCTACCACTGGTCTTTAATTCTATTTTTTCAACCCCACGAATGGAACGAACCATGTCTGCATTTTTCCCATTAATCCACGCATGCGGAATACTGCTGGATGTACTTTCGGTATTTGAAGCTAATGCTATTTTTTCTCCACTGAAATAATTCAGTACCACATTCCAGGGCATAGGCGCCGCGAAAATTTCAATCACGCCAACAGCTCCTTTTTTAATCGCTGTTTCTCTTTTAAGCGCAGAAGTAGCAATTATTTCAGAAGGTGTTTGTACTTCGGCGGTACCACTCTGTACCAATACTATTTTCCCCTTTATATCAAGCCCTTTATAATCATCCCAACTTTGGGCAGGATCTTCCAGTCCAAAACCCGCATAAACCAATTCGGCTTCAATGTTTTGGGCAGTACCATTCATCAGTATCCAATCTTTTCCACTCAAAAACTTATCCGCATTGGCGATAATTTCCCCAGCACCATTTGCACCCATTTTGTCAAAAGGTACATTTTGGTAATAGGCATTGGGTTCATTACTGTCCAAACCAGTTACGGGCTTTAAGCCCAATTGCCGGAATTGTTCTGCGATATATCTAGCGGCGACCAGATTTCCCTGCTCGCCAGTCCGACGACCTAGTAGTTCGTCACTAGCCAGAAACCGCATGTGAGCCGCTGTTTCTGCTTTTTGAACCGAAAACTCTGGAAGTGGTGCTTGTTTTTTCTTCTTTTGAGAAAATGCCGGGCTTTGTAGTAGAAGACCACTTATAGCCACCAGCAAGATGTGTTTTAAGTACATGAATTTTTATTAGTTTAGATAGCAATCGGCTTTCGGCAGTCGAATTCTTCCGATCATGAATTTTGATTTCTAACTCCCAAAAGCCAAGGTGGGCATCGATAACATTTCGCGTAAAACCGATTTTTTGACCTATTTATTATTAAGGATAACAGCGGCTTCCTTTGCAAAATAGGTCAGGATACATTTAGCACCAGCCCTACGAATACTCATCAGAATCTCCATCATGGCTTTTTGTCCATCGAGCCAGCCGTTTTGCTCTGCTGCTTTTACCATCGCATATTCTCCAGAAACGTTATAGGCTGCAATCGGAATATTGAAATTTTCATTCAACAATTTAATGATATCCAAATACGCCAAAGCGGGTTTTACCATGAGCATATCTGCTCCTTCGGCAAAGTCTAATTCTGCTTCCAACAAGGCTTCTTGCGAATTGGCAAAATCCATTTGATAGGTTTTCTTATCCCCAAACTTTGGTGCAGACTCCAAGGCATCACGGAAAGGACCGTAAAATGCACTGGCATATTTGGCGGTATAGGACATAATACTCACATCCTGAAAACCAGAATTGTCCAAGGCATTTCTGATAAAACCAACACGCCCATCCATCATATCACTGGGCCCTAGTATATCAGCACCGGCCTTCGCCTGCGCTACCGACATTTTTGCAAGAATATCCAAAGTAGCATCATTGACGATATGGCCATTTTCGACGATACCATCGTGCCCGTCGGAGCTATACGGATCCATGGCGACGTCTGTCATGATCACTAAATCAGGGAATTTTTCCTTAATAGCCGTAATGGCCTTTAAATAAAAGGTGTCTTCCTGAGAGCTTTCTGTTGCAAAACGGTCCTTTTTCGATTCTGGATAGTTTGGAAATAGGTCAATAGCCTTGATACCGAGGTCGGTTATTTCCTTTAATTCTTCCATGAGGGTATCCAACGAATAGCGATAAATACCGGGCATCGATTTTACGGCGACCTTTTGTGAAACACCTTCTTGAAGAAATAATGGGAGTATAAAATCCGAAACTTGCAGGGTGGTTTCTTGCACCAGATCCCGAATTCCGGCAGATTTTCTATTGCGTCTTGGACGACGATTTAAATAATGCATATATCATGGGCTTCTCAATCAAAGATTCGGCCTAAGATTGGATTGCAAAATTAGGGATTCCAATGATAGGCAACAAAAACTTTGTGTATACTCCGTTACTAATAGTGGTTCATGTATGGTTATATAGCCCTGCCGTCATTAACGGAATCATTTTCAATAGAAGCAGACTTTTAATTGTAAAATCGCCATTCAATAAGTTCGTAAACATATTTATACTAATAAGTATTTACCTACTAAGTATTTTATTGAATTCAAGAAATATTTTTAGTTAATTGGGGTTTCAATACAATTATTGCGAACTCCATTGGCATTGGTGCAATTGGCATTTACCAACAATCTCCAAAACGATATCTTTCATGAAAAACGCCCTCTATTTTTTTGATCAATTTACATCTTTCTATACATGACAATAAATGAATCTACTTCATATGATACCCAAGAAAAACAATCGATATGTGCTTGCACTTGGATTTATAATTGGCTGTATTATTACAATAATGATATACCTTTTTATCAAGGAAGGTTAGCAAGTGTCGCATCAAAACATACTTTTACTTTAATCGGAGGTATATGTTTAATAATTAGTTCCAGCATTTTTATTGCTAATAATTTCTTTTACTACAAAAACAAATGAAACATTTAATAAAAGGTATTTCCGTTGTAATGGTCATTGCTTCGATGTATTTAATCTATAAGCTTATGTACTTGGATGAAAAGCTCAACAAAATAGATATCTTGGTTATGCTTTCAACCTTGGTCTGGTCATTTATTAAATTATATATCACTAAAATTCAAAAAGTTAATGACAGATGAGCTACAAAAAGAAATATTTCCAAGTAGCTCTAATCATATTGGTTGGGATCATTAATTTTTTTGTTTTTAAACAGGATGGACTATTGAATTTAGTCTTACAAATGCTAAGCTATTTGGTTCTGGTTTATTTAAGTTTAAAAGAGTTGAGGCTCTTGTAATTTTTGAGCGCCCAATGAAGTATATACAAATATGGTACCGCTGCGGAGAGGGCTCTTCCCGGAATTTTGTTAAAAGAAGCTCACTCGAAAACTGGCTTATTCCCGTCTAAACTGACAATTAAATAAGACAATAGTCAAATACAATACTTAGTAATTTCCATTTTATGGAAAAAAGCCAAATCAACATATACCGAATTCTAATCCTTGGTTTTCAAGCTAATCTGAAATTACACTACCATTTTCAAATTAAGCGGGTACAACTATAATATCAAATTTTGTTTTAAGAATTGGGTTTACATTTGACCTTATTACGATTTCAATAGTATTGCAGTCAATTCTAAATAGCTTCGTAAGTTTATAAAT
>CAXBLH010000338.1:0-6453 GCA_963976315.1 uncultured Dyadobacter sp. | reverse complement strand
AGGTATTGAGTTGAAAAGCGATAGCAAAGGTTGGGAAATTGTAATTCCAGAAAAATATGATACTGGCCACGAGTCACATTTTGCACAAGTTGCCAACAAGTACATGGAGTTCCTGAAAGCAGGGAGATTGCCAGAATGGGAAGTCCCCAACATGATTTCGAAATATTACACAACTACTTCCGCCCTTAAACTGGCAATGGAGAAGAAATAGATTGTATTAAAATATTATTTTTTAACCTCCCAAAATAGAAAATAGCTTTCTGTTTTGGGAGGTTTTTTTCTTTGTTTGGCATTACATCAAATCTTTCTCAAATGCCCGAATGATCAAAGTTGCTTTTTGCAACTCAATCACGTTGATATAATTTTTATAATAACTTTCTGGCGAATGGTAACTAAATGTTCGAATCCGATCCCTTACTTTTATTTCAAATGTATAAAGGACGCCATCCAAAACCAATGTTTTTGCTTCACGTATTTCCCCATTTGAATTAGTGTATTCTTTTTTCATTTTGGGCCTTATTTCATCCATGGTGGGTAGGCTGAAAAAATCTAAATTTTGTAGTGTTTCAAAAAAAGTACTCCATCCTTCGGCTGGGCGAAGCTTAGCTGTTTTTGATGTATAATTAATCTTTGTTTCATCATCGCCGTCACGATTCCCTATACTGACGATTCTATTTGCTTTCATTTTTCCATTCTTGCAGGAAATAATAATTACTGTGCCACCGTAAACCAAACTGGGTTTACTATAAAACCTTATTTCAACGTCGGATTGGGTACTTTGAATAGGCTTTAAATCGATTTGCCTGTTCAAATTGTTAATATCTTCCACTTTAATTCCGTTAGCCTCAATTTTGAGTGTATCAGAAAATCTGGAACAGTTGAACTGTTGCGATTGACCAAATAGAAATAGGGAAGGGAAAAGCAAAAGAGCGGTTATAAACGATTTCATGTGCTAATTTTAGGCGGGTATTTTTTGCCTAAAATAGTTAATTATCGTGAAATATAGAGCGGTAATACTCCCAAATATTAAGGGTTTTTCTCTTCCAATAAACCGATGCTTCCCTAATAAAAATTAATCGTTTTGATCAGCGCTCAGTTTTCCTCTGTGCTACTGAACCGTGAAAAATATCCGTATGATTAATTAATAAATTTCAAGATATGCTTTAAAGTTTCAGCCTGTTGTACCTCACGGCTAATGCCGGGGTCATTGTCTCCTAATTGAGATCCATAATAGCCAAACTGCGAATGATTGGCGCCTTGCAGCCGTATATAAGTCGTTTCTAGGGGAAGCTTTTCTTTGTTCTTTACAATCGACTTTTCCGCGGCAATACCGTCGTTGGAGCCATAAATTTTTAGTACGGGAATATGGATGGAAGCAAGTGAAATATCTTGTGGATGTATGCTTCCTATAAGTACCAGTT
Source organism: uncultured Dyadobacter sp. (assembly GCA_963976315.1). Classification (GTDB taxonomy): domain Bacteria; phylum Bacteroidota; class Bacteroidia; order Cytophagales; family Spirosomataceae; genus Dyadobacter. The sequence goes on along the minus strand of CAXBLH010000338.1, from coordinate 5,032 downwards.
TGTCAATCAAAGTTGGATTTTCCAATACGAATTGTGCTGCCATTTTCGCACCCTGCGAGTGTCCAGATAATACGTAGGTCTTGGTGGTGTCCGAAAACAAATTGAGGTCTTTGGGTAAGTTATATCCTGTGAATGCTAGTCGCCAAGGCATTTTAATGAGATAAACTTTAATATTGTGGTCCGCGATTTGTCGGCAAAGCGGAACGTATGCCTCAGGAGCTACCAAGGTACCAGGGTAAAAGATGAAAACCTTATTGGTCTCCGTAGTTGGATTGAATAAATGGTAAGTGGTGGTTTCCTCTACCTTCATCAACTTAGTATCTTCAAAATACGCTTCTTTTACGTTCTTTACTTGATAAGGATATAGAATCCCTATCATTAATATTAGATCTGCGATAACCCAAAAGATGATGAAAACTTTAAAAGTCGGCTTAACGAAAATCATAATTTTGAAATATGTATTTATTATTTTGTGCTAATTTGCTGGACTGCTTTTGTTAAAGTCCAATAAATTCATTTTTCAAATGTGGCTGGTAGAGTACTTAGGTAAGTATTACTAAGAATCTGCAATAATACGAATTTAAACGTATTAATACTACAAACTTTGTAGAAATTATTAGTTGGAGAAGTTGTGGTCAGTGTAAGTAGAGGTTGTCGCCTCCTGAGAGAAAATCAAATGAGATTCTGCTGAAAATTAGATTTATTGTGATAATTTGACCTTATCACGACTGGTTTAATTTTGAGTCTTATTTGATCCAAAAAAAGAAACTGGGAATCAGCTTGAATATCGTATTTAGGAAGGATTTGATCGCCGAAAGCCGATTGAACTACTAAAAAAGCCGTGATAAGGTCTATTGCTATTGGCGTTAAATGTTGGCTAACTTTATGGTTTTTTTCTAAAATGCGACAATCACCTTTACAGTATTTTTGGCACGACGGTATGTTTTAGTAGCTATTCCCGACTAATATTGTGGGAGCTCCGCCCGTAGAAATGCGGTGGGCATCGGCGGCTACTTCCTGCATACCAATAGAAGCCATCGTAGCATCTAGTGCTTCCTGAGACTCGAAAGGCATCATAAACATTTGGTAGAAAGGTGCTGTATTATCGGGAGCAGACAAAAACTTGGTAATTGTATAGGGTTTTTCCGTGGTGGGAATACCCGTTTTTTCATGTAAAAGTGCAATGTGAGTCGTATATGCGGATTCAAACTCAGCTACATTTAAAGGTTGTGGATAAAGCACTACTAATTGTATCATAATTTCAGGATTAAAAGTTGAGAGTTATAAAATTAGCGGTAAGGTAGGATTTTCTATTTGGAATGAGGTATAATACCGAATTACTCCCGTTATTTCATGGAGGGGAAAGTGTTAAAAAGTAGTACTGTGCTGGCACTTCATAACCATTTACTTCCTTTACAACTACAAAAAAAAGGAGCTGCATTTTTGAATATGCAACTCCTCTTAAGATAAGTTTTTTCAACTTATCTCAAATCGATCACTTCAACTCCTGGATATTGTTTGGTATTAAATGTGAAGAAATTATCGGTTACCGCAACGTTAGGCTGAAACTGATCCACTTTGTAATCCACGCTGTTGCCATTTTTTTGGAAAATTTTCCACGTTTTAATCGTTTTGTCAATTTTATCTATCCAAAGCTGTACTTTGGCCACTTGGCTGTTTTTGGAAGTAGACGTTAGTTCAATCACATCCACAGCACGGTTACCCACTTTTTTCTCTTGTAAATAGGCGTATTTGTAGCCTTTTTTATAGGCAGAATAAATTTTTGTGGGATCCAGTTCGCCTGCTTCTGCTGGGTCAAAATCTTGTAAATTCACTTCATTGGTTTCCTTGATATAAGTAGCCATTAATTTACCATCATTGTAAATCTCCTGTCCAGCCACTTTCAATTTGTATTTACTTCCTTTTACGGTTACATCTCCTTTAAGCGGTTTTCCACCGTCGGCAGTATAAGTAAACTGTGCTTTGAAAGAGTTTAGTTTTTGGTATTTGCTACTCATGGCATCCAGAATAGCCGTGGACTTTTTATCTCCTTGTGCCATGGCATTAAAAACAAATCCGAAGCAAAGAAGTGTAACAAATAAGGTAATGGGGGTGCGTTTTAAATAATTCATTTTGATTATATTTTCCTTGGTGATATACAAAGTAAAACCGGAAAATTTCCGGCTGTTAGGTTATTTGGACAAAAATCGATCCAATAGGTTTAAATTCGATTAAATGACGTTCATGGTGCGCAGGTGATCTTCCAATCCTGCCAAATCATGAAACATCACATCACGAGCTTTGCTGCCCGTAAAAGGGCCAACTACGCCAATTAGTTCTAATTGATCCATGATACGCCCGGCGCGGTTATAGCCAAGCTTCATTTTACGCTGAATTAGGGAAGTGCTACCCTGCTGATGGTTAACAATTAGGCGAGCTGCGTCGGGTAATAGCTGATCAAAATCATCGGTATTAATTTCTCCTTTACTATCCGAACCTTCTTCCCCCTCATATTCTGGTAGGGCATAGGCGGCAGAATAACCCCGTTGTGAACCAATAAAGTCGCAGACATCTTCGATTTCTCGGGTATCGATAAACGGACATTGTAAACGGATCACCTCCGAGTTGATGGATAACAACATGTCTCCTTGACCTACCAATTGTTCTGCTCCGCCAGTATCCAAAATCGTACGAGAGTCGATACTTGAAGTTACTCGAAACGACAGTCTAGCCGGGAAGTTGGCTTTTATTAGGCCCGTAATCACTTTTACAGAGGGTCTTTGGGTGGCCACCACCAGATGGATGCCAACCGCACGTGCTAGCTGTGCCAAACGTGCAATTGGAGTTTCTACTTCCTTACCTGCTGTCATCATTAAGTCAGCAAGCTCATCGATCACTAGTACAATATAGGGCAGAAAATGATGACCTTTCTCGGGGCTTAGCCTGCGCTGTGCAAATTTTGAGTTGTATTCTTTTAAATTCCGAACCGCTGCCTCTTTCAATAAGTCGTAGCGATTATCCATTTCAATACAAAGCGAATTTAACGTATAAATTACCTTTTTTGTATCCGTTATAATGGCTTCGTCGGTACCTGGTAGTTTGGCTAAAAAATGTCTTTCTAATTTATTGAATAGGGTGAGCTCTACTTTTTTGGGATCTACCAGCACAAATTTAAGTTCTGCAGGATGTTTTTTGTAAATAAGTGATGCCAATATTACGTTCAAACCCACCGATTTTCCTTGACCTGTTGCACCCGCCATGAGTAAGTGGGGCATTTTGGCAAGGTCGGCTATATGTATTTCATTGGATACCGTCTTTCCTAATATCACCGGTAGGTCGTAGGTGGACTTTTGAAAGCGCTCGTTGGACAAGACAGAATTAATAAATACCGTTTCCCGGTTTTTATTGGGTACCTCAATACCGATGGTTCCGCGACCCGGCATGGGGGCAATAATACGAATCCCCAAGGCTGCCAAACTTAAGGCAATGTCGCTTTCCAAGTTTTTAATCTTCGAAATTCTTACGCCTGCTTCCGGAATAATTTCGTACAAGGTAACAGTAGGCCCAATGGTGGCCTTTATTTTTGAAATATTAATTCCAAAGCTGTCCAGCGTATCAACAATCCTTATTTTATTACTTTCTAATTCTTCCTGAGTAACTTTTTCTTGATTATCAATAGCATCATTTAAAAGCTCCATATTAGGGAACTGGTAGGATGGAAGGTCAAGCGTAGGGTCATATTGTCCAAATTCCCTTAAAATAGAGGCATTTACGTCTTCATCTTCCGACTCTATAATCGTATTTTCCTTCGATACTACTTCCACTTCAAGGTCAATGTCCAGATCTGATTTTTTAGTAGACACGGTACTTGGAGTGGGAGGATCCATGAAATCGTCGCTTGCTTGGGGCAATTCCTCCTTAATAGTCTCTGGCTCAGGTGCTGGTTCAGGTACTATTTCCGATTCTATATTAGCGTCAAGATTAGCTAATAATTCCTCCTTTTTCTTTTCAATGGAATCTATCTCTTCATAAGTCTCTTTCAGAATAGAACGAACAGGTTGTTTTTCAGTAACTGGGGTGGGCGGTACTAGTTCTTCTTCGTGGGTTTCGGGATCTAATGTTTCAGCTTCCGTTTCCGCCTGGTTATTTTGTTCTTGCCATCTATCAAAGTTTGATTTTATATCGTAGAAATAAACGGAGAAAATGAATAAGGCAAATATAATAGGTAGTATACTTCCCCATTTGAGTAAGTCAAAAAGGAAAAGGTTGGTAGTATAACCAATGCCGCCAGATAAAAAACTCAAACGGTTTTCGTTGTTACTCATAAGTACTACGTATCCCATTAGCGTACTTACCCAAATCGTAAAAAATATTACTTCCTTGGTAGATCTTATTATCGGTACCCATTCTTTCCCAAAAGTCATTTGAATTCCAGCAAAAAAAGGAACCACTGGAATCAGTAATGCGCCTACCCCAAACCATCGGAAAACAAATATATGTGCAAAGGTGGCTCCCAAGATGCCCAGAGCGTTTCTGGTTTGGTTGCCTGCATCCCGTATCCCCAAATTTCCCAGACCATCAACCACGCTTTGATCCATAATTCCGGAGTAAACATAGGATAGAAACGATAACTCAAGAATTACAGAAATTATAATAAAGAAAATTCCCCATGCGAATACTCCTTTCGGACTAAAAAAAGCGCTGCTCCAGTCAATATTGAGTTGTCTGGATTTTTTTTCTTCCTCTTTGGGTTGTTGACGTGCCTTATTTGATCTAATTTTATTTACCGACATTTATTTGCAGTAGTAGGTTCTAAATTGGTGAAGTGTTTGCTTACCTTGAAGGTCAGGTTTTTACCAATTCTTGACAAATTCTTTTTACAATTCCCGGACCTTCAAATATAAAACCCGAGTAAAGTTGTATTAGTGTGGAACCAGCCCTGAATTTTTCTTGGGCATCGCTAGAGGAGGCTATTCCACCAACCCCTATCACTGGAAAAGCATTACCCGACTTTTCACAAAGATAACGGATT
>CAXBLH010000337.1:0-6459 GCA_963976315.1 uncultured Dyadobacter sp. | reverse complement strand
TTCTTATTTGATGAGTGATGGTTTGCCAATGCACAAATCACCTTTGTACAAAAAACCAACTACTTCATTGGAGGTTTTCACCAATCGTGATTTGAGACTTTCTGGTACAGTTGCAAAAGGAGGAGACGCGTGGATTGGATCAAGACCCGTTTTTGTGATCGCCAACCCTTCTTTCAACACCACAGGCTGGGCGTTCCGCAAATTCATCAATATTGATGACTGGACCTTACAAAAATCGAATATGGATCGCCCGTTAATTCGATATGCAGAAGTACTATTGATAAACGCGGAAGCCAGTTTTGAACTAGACGGAGCCATCAGTGATGCCACTTTGGACAATACCATTAATAAGTTAAGACCACGTGCTGGAATAGCAAAACTAACCAATGCTTTCGTTACTACAAATGGACTGGACATAAAAGCCGAAATTCGTCGTGAACGCCGGGTTGAATTAGCCATGGAAGGTTTCCGCTATTGGGATTTGATCCGTTGGAAAACAGCAGAAATTGAATTACCCAAACCCGTTTTAGGAAATTACTTCTTTGCCGAAGAATATGGCACTGCGGTTGCAGTAAATTTAACTCCAGACAATTACATTATTGCGCTGGATGCCAAATTCAAAAAGTTCGAACCAGCGAAAGATTATCTTTTCCCGTTCCCATTAAATGAACTTGCCTTGAATCCTGCCTTGACACAAAACCCTGGTTGGAAATAAAATTTTAAATTATTAGCGGATAATTCATTGGCTAGGTTAAAGAAATTCACTTGTATTTCTAGACCTAGCCAATGAAATTTCTGGCCCTATATATCTTCCTCTTTCAAAAGAGAAGTCTCTATTGATCAACCCCTAAACCCGATTTTATTGTGGAGCAGCTATTGTTTCCGTATTAAGGATTTTCCAAACCCCAGGATTTGGAACACTAATTCCTCTAGTAGATCCTCTCAATTTAAAGTCAGCTCCATAATAGTATAATGGCCAACCTTTGTAGGTTAGTTGCTTTTTACCAAATACATCAATTGTTCCAAAAAGGGTTTTGTCAACCACCGAAGGAAACTCAACCAGATCACTGGTATATATAGGCCAAGTACCGTCATTGCTAAAATCAGCTTTTGTAAAAGTATTCGTGTTCTTCTTGTCGTTTACATAGCTATAAATTGTACGGCCAACAGGATCAGTAAAATAGGGGGTGTTACCGGTACCTTCCGAATAGTCTGCTTTATAAGTCTTTCCATCTTCGCCCATCAATTGCTTGTTTGCAAGCGTGACCGTGTAATTTGTTTTTGCTACATACCATAACAAATCCCTGTTTTCACCTTTAACATCACCAGCCTTGACATCTAATTTAGAATAGTAAAGAGGCCATCCTTTAAAGGTGGCTTGGGTGGTACCGTCATCCCGTATAATATTTCCAAATTTTGAAGGATCTAAACGGGGATCAAAGGTGGAATTAGTCGTGGAAAATATAGGCCAATTGTCTACACATCCGCTCAAACAAGTAGAGGCACCATTCACATCTTTTGAATGAAAATAGAGCGTCCTACCCACTTTGTCCGTTAAAACCGTCCCGAATGATGTTTCATTAAGCATAATATCATAAGTGGGGCCTTGAATAATTTCCTTATCTTCCGAGCAAGAAACTATAATACAGCAAATTAAGATTAGCAAATATATTTTTCTTGAATTTTTCATAGTGCTTATTAACAGTTATACTTATAAACGAGTTATTGATTAACTTAATTATATTCACTAAAAAATGGAACCATTAAAAGCCACCTTGCAATTTTAAGTATAGGACTGTATTTAACCTAAATACCCTTTGGGATGTTTAATTTAGGTTTTAGGTTAGATAGTATAGATTTTTTTTTGAAAATACAAGGAGGATCTTTCAGTAGCATACCTCTTTCCATGACGGATTCGATTAATTTAAAATGGTTTCTAAGTGGGTGAGGTAATCATATCCGTTATAATATCCCGAAAGAAGTTTCCTGTGAAATGGTACATTCAAGGAAACAGGAGTCACTACAATTCAATTACGATACACACTTGCGCTTGGTTGCATGGAGAGCAAAAAAAAACGCGCCCAGAAGTTGGACACGTTTTCATGTGAATTGCCTGCTATATTTTTAGTTCCAGCCTTGGGCAGTGATCGGAATTCTATTGTCACCATTGGTATGTAACAATACCCCATTTGCCTTCTCAGTGATATAACCGACAAAACTAATTTTTGGGTTATTTTTAATAAGATCGTAAGCCGACTGTGGCACGGTAAACAAGAGCTCATAGTCTTCACCACCATTTAAAGCCGCCGTAATGGGATTCAGCTTAAGCTCCGTAGCTGCTAAATAGGTTTGTTCATCAATAGGTAATTTATCTTCAAATATAACCGCACCTACGCCAGACTGCGCACAAATATGCAATAAATCAGAAGCAAGTCCATCCGACAAATCGATCATTGAAGTAGGAATTACCCCTGCCTCTTCGAGTTCGAAAACCACATCCATTCTAGCTTCAGGACGTAGCTGGCGCTGAATAACATAGTCTTTGCCGTCTAGTTCAGGTTGCATATTCGGGTTGGCCAGGTACACCTGTTTCTCTCTTTCCAAAAGCTGTAATCCTAAATAAGCACCACCCAAATCTCCGGTCACACACAATAACTCATTGGCCTTAGCACCAAAACGATAGGTTATTTTGTCTTTACTAACCCTACCAAATACACTCACAGAAATGACCAAGCCTGAGCGAGACGAAGTGGTATCACCACCTACCAGATCCACGTTAAAATCTTTGCAAGCTGCATGTACCCCTTCATAGAATTCGTCAATGGCTTCCACCGAAAAACGATTACTTATTGCAAGCGACAGGGTAACTTGGTGCGGCTTTCCATTCATCGCTGCGATATCTGCTATATTGATTGCAATGGCCTTATAGCCTAAATGTTTCAAGGGAAAAAACGAAAGGTCAAAATGCACGCCTTCTAGTAATAGGTCCGTTGTCAACAATCCAAATCCCTCTCCGAGATCCATCACTGCCGCATCATCTCCTATTCCTTTTACTGTATCTTTTAAATTTATAGAGGTGGATTTATTGATTCTTTGAATTAAACCAAACTCCCCAAGTGTACTGATTTCTGTTCGTGTTTGCGACATAATATTGTATTTCTTTCAAATAAAGAAGCCACTTCTTAATTGAAATGGCTTCTAATAATAAGGTTATATTGATCGAGTTAGTTCACCCAATCCCAGGCATTTGTTTAAAGACTAGAAAGTGTATAACTATTAATGGTATCACCCGTTTTTTTACTCGCAGAGGTTCTTGTTAGTACCAGCGTATTATCGTCCAATGAAGTAATAGTGAACTCAATGGTACCGCTGGATCCTGTGGGTTGCGGAACAAGGTTTTTCAAAATAAGTTTTGTATCCCCCTGCAATTCCCATGTACCCGTGAAGCTATCTTTGTTCCACTCCACATAGGTCACTTTATTCTCGCCAGATACGGTGGTTAAGGACAATCTAAAATCCGAATACCCTGGCCATGTATTCGCAGAACCTGCTCGGGCATATACCACTACATTCCCATGATTAACAAGGTCTGCCGTCCACGCCTTTGCAATTCTTTCTGATACTGGTTTTACTTTTTTCTTGCATCCAAATGATACTACTGATACAAATAGTGCGATGAACCAAATATATGTGTAACCCTTTTTCATATTTCAAGCATTATGTTTGTCTAAAACAAAACGCCAAGTTCATACTTTTTCGTCTCAATATCAAAAAATTTTACTAGCTCCCTTATTATTGTACGAGTGAAAAAATTAAGATCATTACTTTTGAGCTATTTTTTGGACAGAAATACCTCATATCAAACTGAGGTATCACCAAAAAATTTGTTTTTCCTTTACAATGAAGCAGTATACAAAATCACAATTGGCACTTAGAAATGGGCAGGATCGGCCAGAAATTTGGTGTGCCTACCAAGGTAAGATATATGACGTTACTCCCTCGCGATTATGGCGAAACGGGCACCATTACGAGCATTGGGCGGGTCAGGATTTAACCAAGGAATTGGGCGACGCCCCGCATACCGAACAGGTATTTAACCGATTTGTTGTGATCGGTGAGTTAGTTGTTTAATTTTAATATTGGCGAAAGTTTATTAACCATCTATCATTAGAAAAATTTTCGAATTGGAAACATCAAAAATAGTAATCGCCGATAGTGGTTCAACCAAAACGGACTGGGTTTATGTTGAAAATGGTAGGGTCGCTAGTCAGTTTCAAACTGCGGGAATTAATCCTTATTATCTCAATATTTCCGAAATTGACTTAATAATAGCGCAGCAAGTGGTTCCCGAAGTCCCAAATAGTATCGACGAGATACATTTTTATGGAGCGGGATGCGCCAATGCGGATGCATCGGCTCCAATTGCAGAAACACTAAGACATAAATGGCCTTCTTTGACTTCCCTAACGGTAGCGAGTGATATGCTTGGAGCGGCGCGTGGGCTATGTGGACATCAGCCTGGAATTGCCTGTATTCTGGGTACAGGAGCTAACAATGCGGTTTTTGATGGAAATAACATTTCGGGCTCCGTAGGTTCCTTGGGTTTTTGGTTGGGGGATGAAGGCAGTGGCTCCTATTTAGGAAAAATGCTTGTCGTCAGTTATTTACAACAGGAGTTACCCCAAGAATTACACGCATTGTTCCAAGAGGAATTTCCGGAGGTAAACAGAATGTATATTTTGGACAAAGCCTACAAACAAGCTACCCCTAATCGATTTTTTGCCACTTTTACACATTTCATAGCGCAGCACCAAAACCTTCCGTTTGTGGAGCAATTTGTGGCCACTGCTTTTAAACTTTTTATACATAAATACATCTTAAAACACAAGGAGGCCAAGCACCTACCCATCCATTTTGCAGGATCCGTTGCATTTTACTTTAAAGAGGTACTAATAGCACTTTTGAAAAATGCAGATTTACAAGTTGGAAAAATAGAAAAGTCGCCCCTTCAAGGCCTTATAGTTTACCACAGCAGTTTATAGGAACGAAGTGAAGGGTGAACGAGGTTATAGTAAGTATAAATCAAATGTGCAGTTTGGGATCCTAATTCAAAGCTCAACTGAATATTAAAATATTATGTCAAGAAGAACGATACAATGGTTAACTGTTTTTTCCGCATGCTTGATTATCGGTGTGGTATTCACTCAAATATATTGGGTAAAACAAGCATTGGAATTAAGAAAAAGGCAGTTTAACCAAAATGCACATGTAGCACTGCAAGATGTTGCGGGGCAGTTGGCGAAGGTAAGTGGAGTGATGCAAACGATGAACCCCGTGGAACAATTATCTCCAGAATATTTTTTGGTGAATACCAATTCCACCACCCAGCCAGACCTGCTAGAATTGTACATCAAAGATAGCTTTCAGAAACACAAGTTAATTACCAATTTTGAAGTAGGGATATATGATTGCACCACCAACAGGATGCGGTACGGAATGTCGTTAAGTACCAAAAACAATGAAAAATCACCTGTTGCGACTTCCAGTTGGGTAAAAACCGATAAATACCCCTATTATTTCGGGGTGAGGTTCCCCGAACAGGAAGCGTTTTTTGCTGGAAGCATCAACAACGCCATTGGATCTTCGGCGTTGGTATTGGTTGCGGTATGCTTTTTCGCTTACGCCCTTTTCGTTATTTTACGACAAAAACAACTTTCGGAAGTCCAGAAAGACTTTGTAAATAACATGACACATGAATTGCAAACCCCCATTTCTACCATTCGCATTGCTGCTGATGTATTGACCACCGATAAAATCACCAGCCAGCCCGAAAGATATAATCGTTATGTCCAGATAATAAATGAAGAAATCCGAAGATTGCAGACACAAGTAGAAATGGTTTTATCAACCGCAAAAGTGGAACAAAATGCGCTCCATTTGGCTAAGGAAAGGATTGATATCATCGCTATTATAGATTCATTACTTTTACCCTATGAAGGAAAAGTGTCGTTTAAGCACGAAAACCCTCAGCAACTCATAAGTGCCGACCCCTTCCATTTCCGATGCATGCTCACCAACCTCATAGATAATGCCTTGAAATACTCCGTCGATCAGCCAAACGTTACGGTGGAAATACAGCCAATAAAAGCGGGACTACAAATTGCTATTGCAGATAAAGGCGTTGGCATTGCGCCGGAATATCAAAAGAAAATTTTCAATCAGTTTTTCAGGGTTCCCTATGGCGACGTACACAATGTTAAAGGTTTTGGAATAGGATTGAGCTATGTAAAACAAATTGCAAAGGCACACCGCTGGAAACTTACCCTTGAAAGTATGTTGGGCAAAGGAAGTACATTTAGAATCACGATTCCAACGATAAGCTAATTAAATCAGTTGGAGCTATTACACTTAGTTAATATGAAAAAAAGAATATTATATGTAGAAGACGATCCAAATTTG
>CAXBLH010000336.1:0-6474 GCA_963976315.1 uncultured Dyadobacter sp. | reverse complement strand
AATCTGTTTTACTCACCCAGCCTGCTTCCATTTTTTCACCTTTCTTCATCCGGTCGTAGAAGTTCCGGGTTTTGGCTTCGGAATAGGGATAGTTATCGAATATTTCGCCTTTCCCTTCCATTCTTGGATCCTTTTGAGCTTTCAATTCGGCCTCCATTTGCGCTAGCAACTCCTTTTTCCTTTCAGCAAATTTGGGATCGTTCGCCAAGTTGGTCATGGCATCAAAATCTGTAGCAAAGTGATACAGCTCTTCACCGCCTTTTTTACCAAATGAAATTTCCCATCGCTTCACGTCAGTTCCATTCCGACGGCCGTTCAGGATTTCTGTTTTGGTAGGACTACCGTCGGTATCCAAATAGCCCGTTTCTGGGTTTCCGGCTGGCCATCTGGTAGGTTCATAATTTTTGGTATAAACAAATCCGTCTTTGATAATACCCCGAACAGGATACCCCTGATCATGCGGTCTACCCACATCCGTGCGCTCTTTTCCGATCAACACGTGATCTCTGTTTTGCTCCACTACCCCCTGCTTATCCGATTGTAAAATGGACAAAAAAGACTTTCCTTCCATGGTATGCATCGTACTTTTTGTGTTGCTTACTCCTGCTACCTCCAAAATGGTGGGTGCCAAATCGATAAAACTAACAAAATCTTCAATTTTTCGATGAGGTGTTTTGATACCATCCTTCCACATAACCGCCAGAGGCAAATGATTATCATACTCATAGACATGCCCTTTTACGCGTGGAAAGGGCATTCCGTTGTCCGATGTAACAATTACGATGGTATTATCAAGCTCTCCATTCTTTTCGAGAATACTTAAAATTTTGCCCAAATTTTGATCAAAATACTCCACCTCAAATGCATAGTCGAGCATATCATTCCTTACTACCTCATTATCCGGCCAAAAGGCAGGAACACGGTCAATATCAGAAAGCTTTTTGTTACCCGTGGACAACCCCGACCCAAATCCATAAGACCGGTGCGGTTCATGTCCTCCAAACCAAAATGAAAAAGGTTCGCCTGCTTCTCTCGTATTCAGAAAATCCTGAAAATTAGCGGCATAGTCGGTAGTAGACATATTCTTAGTGGGGGCAGTTAGTTTCTTTTCATTGAACATTTTCCCAGTGAGCAGTCGTGTAACCCCATCTCTTTCTCCAGGGTTCCCCGGCGACCAGCCTTTGCCTGTGAATCCCGTTTTATAGCCCTGCTTCTCTAAATCTTCCATCCATGAGGTGAATTTCTCTGGAAAAAATGGTACGTGATTGGCCGCCTCTTCCAATTGCCACGGGTTTAAACCCGTCAAAATACAAGAACGAGAAGGCGCACATTTGGCATTGGGTGTATAGGCATTCAAAAACAAAACGCCATCATTGGCTACTCTGTTAAAATGGGGCGTGTTCACCCATTTGGTAAGACCATAAGCACCCATGTGCTGAAATGACGCATCATCCGCAATACAAAAAAGTATATTAGGCCGTTTGGCTGTTTCGGATTTCTCTTTGTTTTGGCAAGAAACCATTAACGGGAAAGCCAATAAAATGCTCAAAAAATATTTCTTAATGTGACTCATAGATTCGGTTATAAATTTGTTAAATAAGCAATGGAACCCTCAAACCAACTTTCATTTTAAAATGAGGTTAACGGATCATTAAATTCCTTAATATTTAATAAACCCCAATTGTTTCAATTACTACTATGGATTTTGAATCAAATTTGGATTCAAAATTATTTCTTGTTGGGGAATAAAATAGACCACCCTCGGATCTGTTGGTAGAATAACCTGGCTGTTCTGACCACTTAGCAAATGGTAGCCAGGATAATCTCTCACCAGCGGAAGGTTATTTCTAAAGAGATCAAACTTTCGCTGACATTCGAACGCCAACTCAATATGTCTTTCTTCCAATACCACTTCTAAAACAGTCGCCTTCCCTTTTAAATCAGATACAGCATAAAGCGACGTTCCTGACAACCCGGCTCTTTTTCTAATCATATTTACATCCTCAATAGCCTGATCGTCTTTTCCCAACTTTGCATTCGCTTCTGCACGAATTAAGTACATTTCGGCATAACGAATGTAGATGGGTGAACTCAAAGTTTGAATGCCATCTTGACCCGAATATTTATAAATAAAGTATTTAGGTATTCCATTTCTATTAGCCAATACCTGCTTTCCACTCGCATCAGTGATATAAAAAGGTGCGTAAAAGCTATTTCTTACATCTTCGGGATATTTACCCAACAGACTCCTATACGACTCAGAAGCGTACATTTCACCCCAACCCAAACCACCGGTACCATCGTACATTGAGCCAATGGAGCCTTTTGCCAGATCATCTACTGCAGTATGTTTGATAGCAAAAATGGTTTCTGTATTACTTTCGTTGGTCATCGAAAAATACTTTTTATAAGCTTCTGTGTCAACCAATTTATAACGCCCAGAATTGATAACTATATTGGCATATTCAACAGCTTTTTCGTTCTCGCCTTTAAACAGATAAACCCGTGCAAGTAGTGCATAAGCTACCTCTTTGGAAACGTATGAGCTGTTCTTGTTGATCGTCAATAACTTGGTCGCTTTTAATAAATCAGCTATTATAAAATCGTACACTTCCTTCACAGTACTCCTCGGTGGCAACGCATCGACCTGGGTATTATTACGAATCATTACCCCCAAACTGGCACCATTATCCTGCATATATGGCCTACCGAAAGTATTCACCAAGTCAAAATGCATCATGGCACGGAGGTATAAATTTTCTCCTAAAAGTTGGTCCAGCCCCGCCGAATTACCTTCTTCTACATTTTCAATAATTTTGTTGGTACCGTAAATGGCTTCATAAGCTCTGCGCCAAAACCGGTTGGTTTGAGTCATGTCCACCAGATGCCGATAGTTATAAGCAAAGAAAAAGTTATTGCCCGTTGAACCACTAAGGGTCACGTTGTCACTGGCATACTCGGTAATAAAATGATAAAATGTTGCGTAGTCGAGTGTTTTCAAGAAACCATAATTCCCAGTGGTTGCATCCTGAATACCCTCAGGGGTAGTTAGAAGCGAATTAGCATCCTTACCATTGTAAGGTTCCAGACTAAGTTCACAGGAGTTTAGGATCAAACAGAAAATGATAAACGGTATAATTTTTATTGATTTCATAATTTCAATTCGATTTAATGATTAAAGTCCGATACTTAGTCCAAACAGTAGCTTCCTGCTTACAAAATAATTTCTTAGGTCGGCGGTAGCATTGTCCAAACCAACTTCCGGGTCCATTCCTGTGAACTTGGTCCAGGTTAGCAGATTATCGCCAGAAACAAACAAATTGATATTCGCTAATTTTAGTTTGCTAATAATGTTTTCTGGTAAGCTATAACTAAATCGAACATTACGTAGTCGAATGAAGCTTCCATCTTCTAAATAACGAGACGACATTTTATTCGAATTGAGATTACCGCCTAAAACCTGAAAAGGCAATGTGGCTATATCTCCTGGTTTTTCCCATCGAGACTCGCCCGGGCGTAGCGCCACATTATTGGTGGTAGGGAAAGCCCCATCCCCTCCTAAGTTTTCTTTTAAACCATGATTAATTTGTGTGCCTTGAACAAACGTAAAAAAAACATCCAACTTGAAATCTCCGTAACTTAAATTGTTTGCAAAACCACCCGTAAAATTCGGAACCCCTTTGCCAACAATTTGTCGAGTGGCCTGGTTGTAATTACTGGTTGCCTCGGTAGAAACAATATTTTTATTTTCGTCATAATTCACCTTTTCCCATAATGGGGATCCGGTAGCAGGATCCACCCCCAACCATTTTTGCATATACCAAGTACCTATTGGCTGTCCAACAATAATACGGCGGGTGCCTAAGTCAATGTCCTGTCCCTGATACAGTTCAATTACTTTATTCCGATTAAAACCAATATTAAAATTGCTCCTCCACTCGAATTTATTGGAAGTAATATTGGTGGTATTAAGTTCTATATCCAGACCCCGATTACGAATTTGGCCAATGTTTTGAATTTGGGTTTTAAAACCTGCCGCAGACGATAGCGGAACATCGAACAAAAGGTCTTTCGTATTTCTTTGATAAACATCAATGGATAAGTCCATCCGGTTAAAGAAGCCAATATTCAACCCAAAGTTAGTCGTATAAGCCTTTTCCCAAGTCAAATCAGGATTAGCAAGTCTGGCAGGAATTGCCCCCGAATTCCCATTATACTGGGTGCTGTAACTATAAAGTGCTCTCGTAATAAAATCTGTAATATTGGCGTTTCCAGTAGTTCCATAACTTCCTCTAAACTTTAACAAAGACACCACTTTTGAATTTTTAAAGAATTCTTCGTTCGACACAATATAGGATCCACCCAAGGCCCAAAAGTTTCCGTATTGATTGTTTTCACCAAATTTGGAGGAACCATCCCTCCGGAAAGATGCCGTTGCGAAATACTTATTGTTATAGTTATAATCAGCCTGTGAAAAGTAAGAATTAAAAGCGCTACGGCTTTTGGATCCTAGGATTGAAACGGGCGTTGCTGAAACATCCATTACATTTAATCCTGCCGGTACACCACCACCAATACTGTTGGTATAATCACCATAATTAGTTTGAAATTCAACCCCTAGCAAACCACTTACACTATGCGAACCAAAGTTCTGGCTTGCTTTCAAAAGATTAGAATTAAGCAGCGACTGATTATATAAAATATTGTTGGTCAACATCCCTTTTCTAATACCACCTGTTAAAGTCCTCGGGTCGTCATAAATCTCACCTCTTTCGTTATTAATGCTTCCTCTATTGGTAGAGGAGAAACTAAGCCAATTATTAATATGATAGTTTAAAACAAAATCTGCCTGAACGGTACTGGATCTTGATTTACTATAGTTGTACTGCATCGGGTACAAAAAGTTAAACCTATCCCTTCCAAACCAATCCGATTCCGTTCCTATACGTATGCTACCATCGTCGTTATATGGACGGTCAGTAGGCAAATTGTAATAAGTAGTAAATGCCCCACCGCGCTCACCTGAATAGTCAAACACGGTATTGTCCATACGTCCATTGAATCGGCCAGTAACACTGAATTTATTGTTCAAGCGGTGTTCAATATTCATCCTCACATTATACCTTTCGTATCCAGAGGTAGTAATTGTTCCCTTTTCATTATAGTAATTCCCACCAACATAAAATTTAGTTTTTTCATCCCCTCCGGAGACTGAAACATCATAATTCTGGGTAGCTCCTTTATGATACACCAAATCACTCCAGTCGGTGTCATAGTTGAGCAGTGAACTTGGGAAATTGATAGCTAGGTAGTCATCCAAACTCGTTGGCAACTTTTTAGAAATTAAATACTGGTTTATATCAGCCTCAGACGGACTTGGATTGGTTTTGGAAAGCTCCGCTATAAAATTATTTCTTTTCCCATTATAATCATTCACATACATGGGTCTGGTGGTATTGTAGTATTGCTCGGTATTCATCATTTGAAACTTACCACGCAGGATCGTACTGGAACCAAAAGTACTGCTCACGTTAACCCGGGTTTTCCCTGATTTACCGCTTTTCGTCGTTATAACAATTACCCCATTTGACGCTCTTGACCCATATAATCCCGTTGCAGCCGCATCTTTCAAAATCGTAATTGACTCGATATCACTTGGGTTGGCTGTACCGCCAATCACGCCGTCTACAACATAAAGTGGGTTAGCACCTGCTGAAATAGTACCAGTACCTCTAATTCTAATAGCAGGATCAGCGCCTGGTTGCCCAGTGGCAGAAGAAATCATAACGCCGGAAGCTTTGCCCTGCAACATATTGCCCAAACTTGCTGTTGTAACTCCTTTTAGCTTCTCAGCACTTACAACTGAAACTGAACTTGACAGTTGGGTTTGATTTTTGGAGCTGTGCCCTACTACCACCACTTCTTCTAAAGCCTTATTATCCACTGCTAATTGAACATCAAATCGTGTTCTGTTTTCAACGGCTAACTCTTGGGGTAGGTATCCAACAAAGCTAAAAATTAATTTTGCGGATTTATCTGGTACGGAAAGGCTAAACTCCCCGTTCACATCGGTTATTGTACCACTTTGAGTTCCTTTAACAATGATGCTCACGCCTGGCAGTGGTTCCCCATTGTCTTTTTCAATAACCTTTCCAGTTACCGCAATATCAACACTTCTTATTTTGTAACCAGCCAACATATTATCATAATTATTGGCCGAGGTATTGAGTCTTTTCATATCACCATTATATGATTCCTCAGAATTAATGGATTTTAGCTTCTCATCCCTTTCTCTGTCTACTTCTGTTATTACATACCCTCCATTCCCTGATTTTCTATAATGCAGATGTAATGGCGGCAACAAATTATTAAGGTTTTGCTCCAATGACCTATTTTTATTAAGAAGATTAGCAGCAATTTCATACTCCTCAATATTCTTACCAAAAAACAAGATATCGACCTGATGTTGCTTTT
>CAXBLH010000335.1:0-6476 GCA_963976315.1 uncultured Dyadobacter sp. | reverse complement strand
ATGACTTCTGATGCTTATCATATTACCGCTCCCCATCCAGATGGACGTGGTGCCTATATGGTAATCAAAAATGTAATCGAAAATGCAGGTATTAACCCTGAGGACATTGATTATATCAATACGCATGGGACTTCTACGCCGCTGGGCGATCCACAGGAAATAACCGCTATTGAACGATTCTTTGGAGAACATGCCGAAAAGATGAACATTAGTTCTACGAAGTCTATGACGGGCCATCTTTTGGGAGGTGCTGGTGCGATTGAAGCGGCTGCTTGTATCATGGCTATCCAAGATCAAATAGTACCGCCAACCATCAATCATTTTACGGATGATCCTTCGATTAACCCTAAACTGAATCTTACTTTTAACAAGGCACAGAAAAGAACTGTGAACTATGCTTTGAGTAACACCTTTGGTTTTGGTGGACATAATGCTTCTGTTATTTTCAAAAAATTTGAAAGCTGATATACATTAATTTTGGCAAAACGTATTCTTCAACCGATTCTTTCTCTATTTAGTCCTGGTACTGCTGAGGATAAGAAGTTTAAAGAATCAATTGCTCATGTTATTGGTACTAAACCTTCTAATTTAGGGGTTTATCAGCTTGCTTTTTTGCATACTTCTGCATCAAGAGAAACTGCTATTAAGGGCTTTCGCGAATCTAATGAAAGGTTAGAGTATTTGGGCGATGCTGTACTGGGTATGGTCGTTGCAGAATTTCTTTTTACCAAGTATCCTTACAAGGACGAAGGCTTTTTGACCGAAATAAGATCCCGCATTGTAAATAGAGAGTCCCTCAACCAAATATCCAGAAAATTAGGACTGGATAATTTAATCGAATATGATGGTAATCGGAGGGGGATGTCGCCACGGTCTTCCATGTATGGTGATGCGTTGGAGGCTTTTGTCGGTGCAATCTATCTTGATAAGGGTTTCAGGTTTACCAAAACATTTATTGTCAGCAAGCTGCTTACACATTATGATCTGGATAATATCATTCAAAATAATATCAATTTCAAAAGTGTGATTATCGAGTGGGCGCAACGCGAAGGCAAAGAAATTCGTTTTGAAATTCTGGAAGAACGAGGAACTCGCCATCATCGTGAATTTATCTCACAAATAGTGGTCAGTGACGAGCCATTCGCAACGGGTAACGGTTTTACCAAGAAAAAAGCGGAGCAATCTGCCTCTGAGCAAGCCTGTATATTGCTTGAATTAAAATAGCACCTTTAATTACGTAACTTTTCCCGTATCATTTCCACAGTTGCTTCGTAAGAAACACCAATGGGGATTTCTTTGCCTAACACAAAAATATCCTGTCGCGTTATTTTCTCAATTTTTCCAATCGCCACAATATAGGAGCGATGTATTCTGGTAAATAGTTTTTCAGGTAGTAACTGACTAATTTCCTGCATCGTTTGTCGACAAAGTATTTTTTTATTTTTCAATACAATAGCGACATAATTTCCTTCTGCTTCAATATAGTTTATGTCATCAAGCGCAATTTTGACTTCCTCAAATCCTGTTTTTACAAAAATAAAGTCCACCGTAGTTTCCTGTCTTAAAACCTGTAACTCAAGTACCTTATTGCAGGCTTTTGTAAACCGCGATAAGGAGAATGGTTTGAGCAAATAATCCACAGCATCAAGTTCAAATCCCTGGACCGCATAGTCGGAATAGGCGGTAGTAAATATTATTTCCGGTTTTCGTGGTAGGCATTGTATAAATTCAATGCCAGAAATATCGGGCATTTTTATATCCAAAAAGAGAACATCCACTTTGTTTTGTTGTAAAAAAGGAATGGCATCAAATGCATTTGTAAAGCAGGCCATAAGATTAATAAACGGCACCTTTCCTGAAAGTACTTTTATTACCTCCAATGCATTGGGTTCATCGTCGATTGCAATTGCATTGATTGTCATACTTGGTAATTTATGATTAATGATACAAAATAGTCCTTTTCAGATTGTTGTATTTCCAAAGTATGTTTCAATGGATAAAGTAGTTGAAGACGTTGTTTGACGTTTTTCTGACCGATACCCCCTTGGTTCACTTCTGTGTCGATTCCTTTTGTTTTATGTATTGAATTGTGAACCTTGAAATAGAGATTCTTAGCATCTCCTGTCAAAGTAATGTAAATCCACGATGGATTCTGAAAGCTAATACCATGTTTGAAAGCATTTTCCACAAATGGGTTAAGCAGCATAGGAGCAATTTGAAGCTCTCGATCCATTTCCTGTAAATTTACTCGGATTTCGATATTTTGGTTTGGGTCAATTCGCATTTTTTGAATGGCGATATAACTATGTAAGTATTCAATTTCGCTGGATAATGCAATGCTGTCACGGTTGTTTTCATGTAACATAAAACGCATCATATCGCCTAGTTTTTGTATGCCATCAGCTGTTTGTTCACTATTTTCTTTTAGTGCAATAGCATAAATACTATTCAGGGCATTGAACAAAAAGTGTGGATTGATTTGTGCCCTTAAATTGGAAATGGCCGCTGATTGCGTAGAGATTTCAGTTTCAAGCTCCGATTCCTTACTGTAAATTGCGTGGCGATAGTGTGCTATAATCATAGGAACCGCAATAATAATAGTCCAAGAAAATATTGCCAGTGGAATTTTATTGAAGTCGAAGCGTAGTAGGCTTATGATCACCAAGCCTGCTCCAAGGTTGGCTACTATAAAGTAAGTGAAAAATACTTGGTGTTGAAAGTTTTTGGTTTTAAGGAGGAGTGATTGATAGTAGAATTTCTGTAAAAATATTATTAGTAAGAAAAGCAAAATAAGGGACCAAGTAATACGTACATTTTGATCAAACAATAGGTAGTGTATTACCTTGGAGCTCATAATCCCTACGATTCCCAAAGAGAAAGCAAAAGATAAAAGCACTTGCTTTAAAATGATACTTCGTTTGTCAATAAATAATTTGGTGTTTATCCACTGCCAAGTTTGAAATATAAATTCATAGCAAAGAATCACCGTAAAAAGAAGGGCGGTGTCAGCCACTACATAGCGTTTTCGGAAATTTGATATATCATGCAGTCCAATAATGCTTCCTTGGGAGTTATGTCGAAATACGAGTTCGGTCGCATTCAAAAAAACAAAAACACTTATTCCCAGGAGAATAAATACAATTGCGAGGAATGCTAGATCGATCAGTTTGATTCGTTCCATCTTAAAATCAGGGGCCAAAACTTGGTGAAAAATGTACCAGCCTGCAAAAAAGAAAATAGCACTCGCAATAATCGGCAAGTTGTGGTTATAGGTATGGTCATAATGTGCCAAATCTGCTAAGATACCATTTACAGATACTCCATTATTTTGTACCGTTCTGATCATGACATCAACCTTCGATGCATCCATAAAGAGGCTACGTGTTATATATGCACTGATCGCCAAGAAAATAATCAAGGGTTCTAGCTGGTAAACTTGAGTTCTGATTTTCATGATTTTTTTGAACAAAGCTAGTAGGCTGCTGATTGTCAATTTAGGAAATGGTATGAATGTTCAAATATATGGTATGAATTTGAAAAAGGCTCCTTGCTGTCAATTTGTAATTCTCAGCGGCCAAATAATGACATTATGGCATTAAAATTTATGAAATCTATTAAATACGGACATTTTGTCACTATAAATGTTTCTTTTTTTAGCTGGGTACAGAAGTTGTTATGGAGGATACATACCTGCAAGGGTAGAGAAACTTAAAATATAAACTTTAAAAAATATAACGATGAGTACTTTAGTAAAAACACATTTCTCGAATCCGACTTATTTAAACAATCTTTTTAACAGGGAGCTTTTTGGCGAAATGAATGTTCCGACATTTTCAGGAACTACCCCAGCAGTCAATGTACTGGAAGGCAAAGAAGGTTTTAAAATTGAGTTAGCTGCGCCTGGGTTGCAAAAGTCAGATTTCAAATTAAACCTGGAGAAAAACCAGTTGACGATTTCGGCTCATATGGAGGAAAAGAATGAAGAAGATACTGAAAAGTATACACGCAAAGAGTTTAAATATAGCTCGTTTCAGCGCACCTTTACCATCCCCAATACAATAGATACCGAAAAAATAGTTGCAAATTATGAAGCTGGGATATTAAGCATTGCCCTTCCAAAAAGGGAAGAAGCGATTGAAAAACCGGCCCGCGAAATAGCCGTGGTTTAACCATTAATTAAACTTTAAAGAAGGTGCTTATTTTTTGGCACCTTTTTTTGTGATTTAGCCAATGCATATTACATTGTTACAAATTTTAGAATATACAATCTTAATAGTAGGTTTGTTGGAATGATTTCTTTGTTAAATTATGTTAAACGTAATAAGTAATGGATCAAATTACGTTCTTTTTGGCGTTAGCTAATTATATAAATCTAAAACCCCAATAGAAAAGATATGAAAACAAATTGGAAAGCTTTGGTGTTGGTTGGGCTTATTTCTAGTGCTTCCACACTTGCAGGCTTTAAATTACTGAGTAATAGCGATACAGACGTTATTTTTAAAGAAAGCCCGTCTGAGACCCTCGCAAAATTTACCTCCGCAGGCGCACCAGCTGGTGCACCCGGCGATTTTGTATATGCAGCAGAAGAAGCTACACCCACGGTGGTACATATAAAATCAACCATGTCACGACAGTCTTCTTCGAGAGGTCAGCAGCAGGAAATACCTGAATTTTTCCGCGACTTTTTTGGTGATGGATTCGGTGGTGGAGGCGGAGGTCGAAGTGCTCAACCTTCCGTTGCAACTGGTTCTGGTGTAATTATTTCCTCAGATGGGTATATAGTTACTAATAACCACGTAGTTGAAGGAGCATCGGAACTGGAAGTTACCCTTCATAACAAAGGTAAATTATTGGCAAAAGTGATAGGTACTGACCCTTCAACTGATATTGCCGTAATTAAGGTGGACGCTAAGGACCTTCCCGCAATTACTTTGGGCAACTCCGATGCAATTAAAGTTGGAGAGTGGGTGGTTGCAGTAGGTAACCCCTTTAACCTGGAGTCGACGGTAACGGCAGGAATTGTAAGCGCAAAAGGGCGTGGACTTGGTATTATTGGCCAAAGTAAAAGGTATCAAAATGCGACCGCCTCTCTTAAAGACGATGACTCCCCATTAGAATCTTTTATCCAAACCGATGCTGTGGTGAACCCTGGAAATAGTGGTGGTGCTTTGGTGAACTTGAAAGGAGAATTGATCGGAATCAATACTGCTATCGCTAGCCCTACGGGTAGTTTTGCAGGATATGCGTTTGCAGTACCTACTAGTATTGTGAAGAAAGTGTCTGGCGATTTGATCAAGTATGGTAATGTACAAAGAGGATATTTGGGTATTTCACTAGGAGAATTAGATAGCGAAAAGGCTCAAGAGTATGGTGTTAAAGTAAAAGAAGGGGCTTATGTACGTGATTTTACCGACAATAGTGCTGCCAAAGAGGGTGGTGTTAACAAAGGTGATGTGATTGTGAAGGTGGATGGTCGTAACATTAATTCTATTCCTGAATTACAACAATCGATTGGACTTCATAAACCTGGCGATAAAGTTACCTTGACAGTAAATCGTGATGGAAAAGAGAAGGACATTAACATCACCTTGCGTAATCGTACGGGCGGTTCGGATATTATCAAACGAGATGAAACTGCCGAGGCTATGACTGCCCTAGGTGCTGAATTTGGAGATCTTTCCAAAACAGAGACTGACCGCCTAGCTCGTTACAAATTGAATGGTGGCGTGAAAGTTATGTCTGCCGGACAAAGTAAACTGGCCCGTGCTGGGGTTGAAGCAGGTTTCATAATTACAAAAGTGAATGGCAAATCTGTTAAAAACGTAAAAGAGTTGAAAGATGCCATTGCTGGAAAAGAGGATTCTATGGTGCAGTTTGAAGGTTTATATCCTGATGCTCCCTATGATATCTATTCCTTCGGATTTAGATTGTAGTATTCTTAAGAAGCGTTTCCTGAATTTTATTTGGGATAAAACAAACAGGCCCGTAGAGCAATCTTCGGGCCTGTTTGTTTTGGGTTTATTCGCTTTTCTTTTTCAATTTAGTTTTGATAATGCCTTTTGAGTAAATGTATAAGGTTTTGGTCTTAACAGTATTGGTTGGAAGTGGAACTCCTCCTATATGGGCTCCTTCACTCACAGGTATATGTTCCAGATGAACATAAAGACTATCACTATTATCGGAGCCCAAATACCAGTCTGTGAAGTCCGCCAAATATAACTTTTGAACGACTGGGCTATTATAGGCTTGAAAATCGAGTTCCGATTTTGGCCAATAACCATATTGTTTTCTGTAGGCCATCAGCGCCTGACTGAAGTCCCATGGTGGGGCGATTTTCTTTTTTAGTTTACGGCTGTTGAGAGGCGGTCCTTGGATACCATATTGACTAATACAAGCTTGAAGGTTTAGGATACACAGGAGTACCAACATTAATAAGCCTATTTTTTTGAACATAAGATGGAACATTATACTAAGAA
>CAXBLH010000334.1:0-6499 GCA_963976315.1 uncultured Dyadobacter sp. | reverse complement strand
TCCAAATTCGATCAGAAACAAAAAAGACCGCCTCGATGATTTTTGAGACGGCCTCCTCTTTTTTTACTTTAAAATTAATTATTTGTAGCTAATTTTAAAAATAGTACCATTCAAATCATCCGAAACATAAAGCGACCCGTCAGGTCCTTGTGCCAAGCCACATGGGCGATGCTGAATTGGCCCTTCGGGACTCACCAGGTTAACACCTGCAAAATTTTCTGCGAATATTTCCCATTTGCCCGCTTTGCCATTCACAAAAGGTACAAAAGCCACTAAGTATCCATTTTTTAATTCGGGTGCCATATTATGAAATGCGATAAAAGCACCGTTTCTATATTTGGCAGGAAACATTTTGCCAGTATAAAACAAGAGGTCATTCGGTGCCAAATGTGCTGGAAATGCCTGAATAGGTTCTAAAATCGTTTTACTTCCTGTCATTTTACCATCACCTCCATATTCAGGTGCCAACATTATCTTATTTTGAAAATGGTCATAATACGTATTAGGCCAGCCAGCATCATCCCCATTCTTCAACTGATACAATGTTTCAGCAGGTAATTCAGCACTCTGCTTGGCGGTGTAGTACTGAGGATATTTATCGTCAAACTTTCCTCTCCCATGGCTAGTTGCAAATAGCGCATTCTCTTTAAAGTTCCAATCAATCCCAACCGCGTTTTTGATACCAGTCACAAAACGAACACCGTCGGAATATTGCTGATTCTTTTTGTTGGCGCTAAACTTCCAAATTCCCCCTGCCGAATCCAGTACGGTACATGGAGACATTCCTTTTGCCGAGCCCACCTCTCGGCAGTTGTCGTTATAAGATCCTACGGTTACATAAATATTTCCCTTACCATCCAGTGTAAATGGCTTGGCACTGTCCCTGCCCTTATCCACCAACCCAGTTACGAGTTTTTCAGGCTTCTCAAAATCCTGAACCTCCTCTGCTTTGTTCAACTTGTACCGAAAAACTTCCGTATTGGACGAAGTGTATAAATAACCACCATGAATGGCAACACCAGTTCCTGGATAATCCGTGATTAGACTTTGTTTCTCAATTTTCCCATCCTGATCACGATCTTGCAACACGTACATCCCATGACCATCTTTCAGTTTGGATAACTTTACGAAAATATCCCCTTGCTTATTTACAGCAATGTGACGCGCATTACCTAAGTCGGTGGCTAATATTTGCGAAGAAAAGCCCGAAGGGAGTTTGATTTGACTATCATACTTACTATCAAATGTTTGCGTCAAAACTTGATACGAAGAAAGGCCAATAGTTCCACTAGCTAATAAAAGCGCAAGTGCCGATTTTTTTGAAAATTTTTGCATTAATTTAATCTATGATAAGTTCATCGTTATACTCAGAAAAGATCGCTAAGTTATATTGCTACTCGCGAAATAAACAGATGATTTGCAATTTTTATCCAAAGTATGTTTGATACCATTATTGCTTATAATAATAAACAGCAAGCAGGTATGGCCAATTTCAATACTGAAGCATTCAAAAACGAACTCATTCGTATCTTAGACTATTGGGAAAAATATAGTAAGGATAACGAACACGGCGGTTATTATGGTCAGGTAGGTTATGACAACCAGCCCGACCCCAATGCGGCTCGGTCCATTGTACTGAACGCCCGAATACTTTGGACATTTTCCATGGCACATCGCATTTTCAAGGAAGTCAATTACCTTACCCTTGCAGATCGCGCCTTTCAATCCATTGTTAAAAACTTTATTGATCAAGAACATGGGGGCGCATTCTGGTCGGTATCTCCAAACGGAAGCCCCCTAGAAACCAAAAAACAAGTCTATGGCAACGCATTTGCTATTTATGGGCTGAGTGAATATTATCGCATTACAAACCATAAACCAGCATTAGAAGCGGCTCAAAATATTTATCAATTAATCGAAAAGCACGCCTTTGACACTGAAAAGGGCGGATATTTAGAGGCATTTTCACAAGATTGGACCCCTACCGAAGAATATATTCTGAGCTCAGCACCTTGGATAAAGAGTATGAATACCCACTTACATTTAGTAGAGGCCTATACCAATCTATATTCTGTGTGGCCCGATGACCAGCTTAAACAACAAACCAAAAATATGCTATTGATGATTCAGAAACATATTATCAATAGTAAGACCAACAGTATGCAACTGTTTTTTGACAAAAATTGGAAACCAAAGGATACAAAAATTTCTTACGGTCATGATATAGAGGCCTCTTGGCTACTAATGGAAACCGCTGAAATTTTACATGACCCCGACTTAATAGAAACCACCAAAGCAATAGCTATAAAAATGGCACATGCCGTTGAGCCAGGCCTAGCCGCTGATGGTGCCTTGAACTATGAGCTTGATCCCGTTACTAATCACCTCAATACCGAACGAAGTTGGTGGGTATTAGCGGAGCAAATGGTGGGTTTTTATAATGCTTACCAGATAACCGGAGAAGAACATTTTAAAAGAAAATCCGAAAAAAGTTGGGACTATATCAATTCCAAATTCATGGATAACACGCACGGGGAATGGCATGGTTATGTTACACCAGAGGGAAAACCAAAATTAGCCAGTAAGATTAACTTTTGGAAAGGCCCCTACCACAATGCTAGAGCATGTGCGGAAATGATGAGAAGGATATCAAAGGAAAATTAAGTATTCCAAAATCAAAAATCCCGGCCGTATTTGGGTTTATCACGACTTATGGAGAGCCTGTATAAATTTTAATGATAGAATTGTTTATAGTTTATTTTTTGTGCGAACCAAGGCAAATTTTGTAGGCACAGCAAAAAATAGCATCAACAAACTATTGGTTAATTTTTTAGCAGGCTGTTAGGATTGCTTTCGGCTTTCGGCAGTCAAATGCTACATGAACTCGATTTTCGAGTAGAAAACCAATACCTGTTTTTTAGAAAAGCCCACAAAAAAACCAGTCGTGATACGATTAATATCACGACTGGTTTTTTTATATTGGACTTTATCACGACTCTTTTAGTATTGATTTCGGCTTTCCACCGTAAAATGCTATATGCACACGATTTTCAAGCAGATAACTTATTTCTGTTTTTTTTAGAAAAGCCCACCTAAAAAACCAGTTGTGATAGGATTAATTAAACTTCCCTATTATTTTCCATTTAAGGATTTAATGTAAAGAGTTACAGACTGAATATCGGTTTCTGTTAGTATTCCCTCAAAAGAAGGCATCTCCGGATTATACCCTTTTACCACCTTCTTGGCAGGATTAAAAATCGATTCCCTAATGTATGTATCATCGGCGATGGCACTGGTTCCATCTTCAAATTCACGCTTAGCACCATAGAGCCCTTGAAATGGAGGCCCATACATTCCTTTTGTTCTAGTTCCCTCTGAATGACAACCCGCACAAGCAGTTCTACGGAAAATCTTTAAACCTTGCTCCGCTGATGCCACGTCTGCTTTTTTAGAATCATTCACCTGTATTGGTTTCGACAGGATGGCTAAGTCGACCTTCCCAAAGCCATATTTTGCTAAGTCCATACTATTTACACTATTGATGGTGTACCAAAACTGGTCATTAATTACGTGCCCATCTTTGGCTTTTAGCGTATAAGCAATCTCCATTTGCATGACTTCCTTCATATCTGGAATCATTAATAAAATTTGTTTTTTGTCGGCGGATAAATAACTCGCCACAACGGGCAGCTTTTCTTCCCCTTTACTCCCATCTAATTTATAATGACCTGAACCATATTCTTCTGTACGTAAATAATTATAGCGTTTTACTTCAAAGTTCGAAAGTTCTTTTACAGCCGCCTCGTCCAGTTCACTATCAAATCCAAGAACAATCCCTTCTTTACCACCATGGTATTCGTTCACCATATAACTGGGCTTGCCCGTATAACGCAAACGTAACAAGGCACTCAATCCACGCGAATTAGAGCCCCATAAATTAAAACCAGCTACATACAGCTGCTCATCGACCGGACTTAGAGCCCCCTTGGAGGTAGGCGCAGGGTAATCAGCATTGATGGCAGTCAAACCCCCTTGTAATATTTTTGAAGTACTATCAATTAACACTCTAAACAACCCTGGACGACCAAAAGAAAAATGTATCAAATCGCCATTCATTGGCCCCATTTTATTCCCAGTGATCCATGCTTGACCAATCGCCGACTGGTCGACATTATGAGGAATCCAAGTTAAAGTGGGGGTAACTTTTGGATTATCGTTACGGTGAGCCGTAGGAGGCACCCCAAAAAAGTCCCCTTTCTTAACCACAAATAAAGGCGTAGAGGGTACAAAATTACCTTGCTGATCAGATGCGGTGAGTATATCTTTTTCGGGATTATACCCTAAATAAGGTCCACGAAGTCCCGTCGCAATTACCTCAATCTCCCTGCCGTCGTCACTAATTTTTAGAATAGAACCGTTATGTTTGGAGCCTTTTCGGAATCCTTTGGCTACCACAGGAGTAACCCCCGGGCCGTTACTGAGGCTCCCTCCAAGAGCAATGTAAAAACCACCATCACGAGCATGTACCATATCCGCTGCCCATTCTCTTCCTTCGGACGATTGCTCCATGATATTTGAGAAATTTTCGTAATAATCAGCCATCCCGTCCTTATTGAGGTCATGTAACTTGGTTATTCCATTTCTATCAAATACAAACACTTGGTCATTCACAATTTCGATACTCATGGATTCATTGAATCCAGAAGCAAATCGCTGCCATTTGAGATTTTGCAAATTCTGGCTTATCCCTCCAATGGTCCAAACGTCCCCTTCAAAGGTGATCACAGCTGCCCTTCCATCTTTAAAAAACGCGATATCAGCAACACGAACATTTCTTTCCCATTTATTGGGTATAGGTAAGGTAAGCTTGTCAGTTACATAGGCAGCGGTATCCGGAGCCATCATGCCTTGAGTCGTGATTACCTCCGGCCAGTAGCTGGATCCCCCTTTTTCATATTCTGGAAAGCTGGGCTTTGTCTTTTTAATTATTTTTTCAAACTGCTTTTTTAAGGCCGAAGGGCCTTTCCATATTAAAACTGAAACCTCTGATGCTTGACCATTAGTTGGCAGATCGACTACGAATGTTGAATTTTTCTCAATATCAATTTTTAGCTTCTTCCCTGGTTTACCCAAAATCGCTACGGCTGTAACGGTGTCCTTTCCGCTTCCTTGATAAATATAGGCAACTGCCCCTTTTAGTTCGGTACTTGACCCGTTGGCTACTTCCGCAGGAACAAGACGTAGTGCCTCCGTAATTTTATCGATCTTAAAAGTTCTAGTAAAAGCAGTTTGACCGGAAAATTGGATGCTACTTGGTGCTTCATGAATATTTGATTTTCCAACCGAATAATTCAAAACAGTGTGATTCCCTACCAAATAAAGCCCGTTCCAGCGGCCTTCAGCCACGGGGAGTGGTGCCCACTGGTCAAAGTCAGCACTTCCACTTTGCATATTTCCTACTAAACTCCAACCAGCACGATTGGAAGTAGCAAGCTGCGGTTCGCCGCCTATGGTGGCCAATTTATTAGATTTATTGAAAAAATCGGAATAGGAAACTTGCGGCATTAAAGCCATTGGCATAAAACTTTGTGTCCAAGCCACCGACCATCTCAAAAGATTGGTATCGAAACAAAAATAGGCACTATCGCCAAGTTTAATAGCTAAGGTTCTAGGAGCAAAATTTACTTTTGGATAACCCGAACCCAGTTTTCCAGCATTTATTGAAGTACTAATAAATGGAAAGTCACTTTCAACAAAAGAACCAATTTTTAGCGAATCTGCTTCAAATAAGGTAGTATGGAGCCGTCCTCGATATGCGGAAATACTCAACGCGGTAAGGACTAATAAAATTAAGATAGATTTAAAGAAGTTTTTGTTTTTGTTCCGGATAAAGTCGAACATAGTAAAAATCAAAAGAAGAATTGGAATAGATTTAGGTAAAATATGGCTAAAATTAAGTAATTCACTGGTAAAGTTATAACGCAATTTGACTATAATGCCCCTGAATGAAGATAAACTTCCAAAGTGGTTGATAATTTATAGTAATTGATCCAATCCTTTACAGTTTTATGTAATAGAACTTATGAAAATTTTAATAATTGAAGACGAGCACGAACTTGCTTCTAGCATAGCTGAATACCTTACCGATGCACAATATAATTGTGAACTAGCGCCCACCTATGATATAGCGCTTTCCAAAATAAGTCTGTACCAATACGACTGTATTATCTTGGACATCATGCTTCCAGATGGCAGCGGAATGAACCTACTTCAAGAGATCAAAAAACAAAATAAAGAGGATGGTGTTATTATCATATCAGCCAAAGGGTCGATTGACGATAAAATCAGGGGACTGCATACTGGTGCCGATGATTATTTAGCAAAACCTTTCCATCTATCCGAACTAGCAGCTCGTATTTATTCCATAATACGCCGCCGTAATTTCAGCAATAGTGACACCATTGTTCAAAATGAAATTCAATTGGACCTGCTAGGTAAA
>CAXBLH010000333.1:0-6506 GCA_963976315.1 uncultured Dyadobacter sp. | reverse complement strand
TTACATCAAGGATAATTTGGGTGGTGATTTGTCGAATAAAGTTTTGGCTAACGTCGCCAATGTATCGGAAGATTATGTGGGACAATATTTTAAAATGTTGACGGGTATTAACCCACAAGACTATATCGAATACCAACGCATGGAAAAAGCAGTTGACTTGCTTAGGACTTCTAAAAAGAGCATCCGCGCCATTGGTTCTGATGTGGGCTACAAAGACACGGCTTATTTCTGTCGTCGTTTCAAAATGATGTTCGGTATACCAGCTGGTAAAATGCGTCGCCGTGAATCGTTGATGAACGTTTAGAACAAATTTGAGAAATATAGAAAGTGCCAAGAGAAAGCTTAATAAGTTTTCTCTTGGCACTTTTTAGTTTCAAAGTTCTTACAGGCATAATACCTAAGGTTTGGTTTGCTGTTACAAAATGGGAGTAAATTGTATCGTGGAGATTTTCCATTGCCCGCCCATTTTTACGCAGACGGCCAGGAAAGTTACCTCACCAAAATAACGGCTGTTAGCCACGGTAGCTCTTACGTTCCACCTTCCCATCACAATACTTACGTCAGAATAGTTTTTGGTTCGAATTCCATCAATGATCCCCGATTCCACCGAGATATACCCTTCTTTAATATTTCTTACAAAAGATTCGCCGTCCATCGTACGGCCATCCATACCAGTTAGCATAAAATCAGGTGCTAATAGGGTCGAAAGTTTATCTAGGTTTTTATCCGTCACCGTTTCAAAGAATTTATGGGTACAGTCTTCAACATCCAATGCTTGCGCTAGACTATATCTTGGTAGCAATAAAAAACAAAGGCAACATAGTAGCTTTAAAATACCAGTAAGCTTTTTCGTTTTAGTGGGAAGATATTTTTTCATGGTGAGGCTAAGCGTCAGTAGCTTGTTTTAAGTGGTTAATCAAAAAATGCATTTGATTTCAGTGCATGAAAGAATTGTATAGTTAGTTTTGTGAAAAAATTGATTAGTGATGACATACCTTAAATTTAACCCTATTTTATTATTACTTAGTTTAGTTGTTTTGGGTTGTGGTAAGCCTGCTGATAAAATTGGAGATTTGGATTTGAAAAAGTGGCGCACCGATCGTGGAGCATGTAATGGAGAAAGGACCAAATTAATCCATCAGTTCAAAGAAGCCGAAAACCTACTCAAGGGCAAGCAAATCGACGAGGTGGGTGCATTGCTTGGACGACCCGATATTCATCAGCTAGGAGGGCGTAATACTAAGTTTTACTTGTATTATTTGGAAAAGGGCTCACAGTGCGACAACATGACGGAGCAATCGACGGCTAGTAAAGTAATTCTTAAATTCAATGCGATCGGCCTATTGTCAGAGATAACCTATCAGAATAGGCCCATTTAAAGTTTTGAGTATCACCAAAGAGGATCCCCTAACGAGATCCTCTTTGGTGATGCCAATATTATCAGAAATAGAGAGTGCTTACTTTTCAGTCAGTAAATGGCGAGCATAGTTTGCACCCATAAAATCAAGTCTTTGGAAATGAAGCTTCATCCGGGAGACAAAATCAGAATAATTTTTATTTCTTTTTTCGGACCATGCTACTTCGGAAAGCGCACTCATTCGAGGGAGAGACATATACTCTACTTGCTCGAAGGTAGGCATATACTCTGTCCAGATGTTTGCTTGTGTACCAATTATTTTGGGTACAAGTTCAGGCGTAAAGCCTTGGGGAACTGGCTCAAAGTTGTACACTTTTTCTACGGGTAAGTCGCCGCCCCAGGCTAGTGGTTCGCCTGGCTTTTGCGATTGGTAATAATCAAAATAGCAATTGGAAACCGGTGTCATGATTATATTATTGCCGTGCTTGGCAATTTCCAGAGGGAGTTCTTTCATTGCTCCCCAGCTTCTCCAGTACATTACAGTGGATGTTTTACTTAGCCCGCCTTCTGTGATTTCATCCCAGCCAATAAGTTTTCTACCATTGGCGTTTAAGTAGGCTTCTAACTGATGAATGAAATAGGCTTGTAGTCCATTTTCATCCTTCAGCTTTTTGTCTTTTATCATTTTTTGGCATTCAGCGCATTCTTTCCAACGATCTTTCGGACATTCATCACCACCAATATGAATATATTCCGAAGGAAATAATTCCATCACTTCTTTAAGAACGTTTTGGGCAAAAGCTAAGGAAGAATCATTGGGGCAGAGTACGTCTTTGGAAACACCCCAAGTGGTACGTACGTCAAATGGACCAGACGTGCACGCAAGGTGAGGATAAGAAGTAAGTGCAGCCACCATGTGCCCTGGGAATTCTATTTCAGGAATGATCGTTATTTTTTTCTTTTGTGCATAAGCAACTACTTCCTTTATCTCTTCTTGAGTATAGTATCCTCCGTATTTTTTACCATCATAACTGATTAAGGACTGTTCTTTTCGGGCAGTTCCTACCACGGTTTCTTTTCTCCAAGCACCCACTTCAGTTAATTTAGGATACTTTTTTATTTCAATTCTCCATCCTTGGTCTTCGGTTAAATGCCAGTGAAAGCGATTGAATTTATGTAGTGCCAAATAATCTATAAATTTTTTTATGTCTTCCTTAGGGTAAAAATGACGACCCACGTCCAAGTGCATTCCACGGTAAGCAAAACGAGGTGCTAGGAATATAAAGTCGATCAGTATCCCCCAACTTACTATATCCGATGGATACTGATCGACTTTATATTCCTAGCACTTTTGCCGTAAACTTCGGCAGGCATCAACTGCAATAATGATTGTAGCCCATAAAATAGCCCATTACTTGCATTGGCGGATAGATAGATGGATTTCTCAGCCACTTCAATGGCATAGGCTTCTTCTGTCGCAGCGCTTGGTTTTTTAACGAAAGC
Source organism: uncultured Dyadobacter sp. (assembly GCA_963976315.1). Classification (GTDB taxonomy): domain Bacteria; phylum Bacteroidota; class Bacteroidia; order Cytophagales; family Spirosomataceae; genus Dyadobacter. The sequence goes on along the minus strand of CAXBLH010000333.1, from coordinate 3,646 downwards.
AATAAATTTCTTTTGTTTGTGAGGAAAAGTGACAATAGGCAACCAAATTCCGTAGGCTTCATTTAATTTGCTTTGTAGCATTTGGGCGATATCATTAATATCGTTACTATCACTTTGCTGAGTCAAGGTTAAAGTTTCCTTTACCTATTGTAAGTGTATTTGGCTTAGGAATAATAGAAATTTCCTGTGCATTAGTGACCTGAGAGAATAAAGACGTATAAATTATAATTAGTCCAATAAGTAGCTTGTGCATCATTAGTTATTTTTGGAAAATTGAAAAGTGTATAATATTTAATAGATTATATTTTTTGACTCATTACGGACTTTTATACGAAGTATAATGCAATAGTTGTTTTTTTAATATTTGTATACTCCCTAATGAAATTATATAATAAATCTAATTTAGTCCAAATGTCCTACTTTTTTTTGAAAGTATAACTAGCAGATTCTTAGATAAATTTAAAAATTTACGATTTCTTATTACAACTTTTTAGCTTAGTTCCGAGTCATTGTTTTAATTTTGCATAACCTTGCACACTAATAAAATAGATATAGCCATGAAATCTTTACCAACCTTTATAATTGCAATTTTACTCTTTGGCCTTTGTGTTTTAGAGAAAAAATCCAAAGAAGTTGCTCTTAAGTCAACAGATATTCAATCGAACCTTTCCGTTTTAGATCCATCTAGTAGGAGTGTTACGGAGCAGGATTCCCTTAAATCCAGCACTTTGGATTTGGAGACATCTTATGTATTCAATTTTATTTCGGTAACGCGCTGATAACAATTTAAAAAAAGTGGATTATTGAGAACTTTAATAGTTCTCAATAATCCACTTAGCTATTATAGGTGCAAGCTTATACTATTAATTGAATAAAGACATAATATCGTCTTGAGTTAGTTTTTTGATAAAACCAGACTCGCCTCCCACTAGATCTTCAGCTAAATCTTGTTTGCGCTGCTGTAGTAGCAAGATTTTCTCCTCAATGGTATCTTTACAAATCATTTTATAAGCAAATACCTTTTTGTCTTGACCAATCCGGTGGGTACGGTCAATTGCTTGGCGTTCTACTGCTGGGTTCCACCAAGGGTCAACCAAATACACATAGTCTGCTTCCGTTAGGTTCAAACCTACTCCACCTGCTTTTAAGCTCATCAAGAATACACGGCAGGTCTTATCGCTTTGGAAGCGTTTTACCCGGCTTGCCCTATCGACAGTTTGTCCGTCAAGGTATTCGTACGTGATATTCATTTTTTCGAGGTTTGTCCGAATCAAATCCAACATTCCTAAAAACTGGCTAAATATCAAAATCTTATGATTGGATGCATTCTCTCCAATTTCGCGAACGATCTCGTCCAATTTGGCTGATTCGCTTCCATGGTCTTCGTCACCTGATAAAATCGCAGGAGAATCGCATATTTGCCGAAGCTTTAACAGCGCCTCAAGTATTAAGAAGCTACTTTTATTGAGCCCTTCCGTAGCGAGTTTTTCTGCAATTTCGGCCCGGTATTTCTCGCGGAAAAAGTCATAAACTTTTCTTTGTTTTTTACCCATTTCACAGAACAGAATCGTTTCTGTTTTGTCAGGTAAATCGGTTGCTACCTCTTCTTTTGTCCTTTTTAACATAAAAGGATAGACCAGCCGTCTCAATTCATCGGCTTTTTCTTTATCCTGGTATTTGTCAATAGGAGTTGCGTATTCTGTTCGGAAAAAATCGGCATTCCCTAACATTCCTGGGTTCAAAAACTCGAATTGAGAATATAAGTCGAAGGTATTGTTTTCAACTGGTGTACCAGTCATGGTGAGCCTATTGGTAGCAATTAAAAGTCTGGATGCTTTTGAAGTAAGCGAGTCCGGATTTTTGATCGCTTGGGCTTCATCCAGAACGATATAATTAAATTCCATCTTACGTAACAGTTCCACATCGCTGCGCATGGTTCCGTAGGTGGTTAATATAATGTCATACTCCACGAAGAATTCAATGTCCTTTCTGCGCGTCATGCCACGGTGTACAAAGAGCTTCAGATCGGGCGTGAATTTCTCTGCTTCTGCCTGCCAGTTAAATATAAGTGTGGTAGGAACCACTACTAAGTTGGTAGCATCGGGCTTTAAATTCTTTTGTTGCAGCAGGAATGTTAAAATTTGGAGTGTTTTACCCAGCCCCATATCATCAGCCAAACAGCCGCCCCAACGGAATTCATCTAGGAAATTGATCCACTTATAACCTTCTTCTTGATACTGACGCAAAGTAGCCTTTACGTTCGTAGGAAGAGTGACATTCGGGATTTCCTTAAAATTCAGGAGTTTTTGCTTTTTTTCCTGCAACTCTCTTGCAATGTCTTCATCATTAATTTCTGAAATTAATTCTTCAATGAGGGAGAAATGTATTTTTGAAAGATGTATTTCATTTCCATTAACCCGTCCGAATTTTAGCATCGGCTCAAGCTTTTTGATCCATTCCTCTGGTAATACCCCCAAAGTTCCGTCTTTCAGCTGCACAAAATTTTGCTTTTTAAGCAATGCTTTTTTCGCATCTCCCACAGAAACCGTTTGATCACCGAAAGAAATAAGAACTTCCATATCGAACCAATCGATTCCGGAAGAAGCACTTACTTCTACTTTACCACGATTGGGGTTATACCGCATCTTTTTAAGATCACGGAAACCTAACAATTCATAATTTTTTTCTTGAACTCCTTCTACAAACTTATACAGCCATCCGTTTTTCATTACCTGATCAAAGGGAATGTACATAAAGGCGTTTTCGGTTTCCGTTCCAAAGTCTGGATTTAAGCTTTTCAGCCATTCCCAAATTTCTGTCTCGCGAGAATGCTCCCTTTCTAGTATTGTAATATTGCCGTCTTCATAACCAACTTGTGTTTTTCGCTGGTTATAACTGAACTCAATATCCTCTTCGCCGTTTTCATCCTTATAAACAAAGGCTGGGACAATGAGTAAGTTAGACTCATCCTCTTTGAGGTATATTTTTACATTTTCAAATTTTAAAGGAGTCGTCTTAATGTCATGCCGTGTTTGAAACATCACCTCGAACTCCTTGGTGATCGGTATTACCCATTCCGTCATGAAGCTGTCTGCATGTTCCTTTCGTACCCTTGTGATAAATCCGTTATCTTTAAGATAAAGTACAATTTCAGCATCACTTAGGCTTGCCCAACGGAACAAATGTTGTTCATTATAAAGCCCCACCCAGAAACTATCAAAAGCGAGTACCTCTTGCAAATCAACAGGTTTGCCAGGGAAAATTTCGACATATGGACGAAGTGTTATAAATTCCTTATCCTCCGTGAGTGAAAAGAAAACCTTAACAGGCTTCCGAAGCAGCGTGACTGGTTCAAGTTGATTGTTATTGGTTACCGCATCATTTTCGGTGACAAATATCTTTTGTTCACCAAGGTCGTGGAATATCTTCTGAATCTGGCGACCCGTATAGTTACGGGCATCGGTATTTTGTAACGGCGTTACATCGTTGTAGTTGAGGTAAGCATTGTAGGACCAACCTTTTTTTCTTGCAAATTTTTGCAGACCATCTTCTAAGGTCCGGGAAATTCGTACCAAACGGGCTTCGGAATCAGAAAGCACCGGCACATCATCTGCCGAATAATACTGGCTGCTCCCTCCGGCTATGG
>CAXBLH010000332.1:0-6509 GCA_963976315.1 uncultured Dyadobacter sp. | reverse complement strand
CAGGAGGATCAGAAGATATTTTTAATTCTATAAACAATTCCTTAAATGGTGGTACACCTTTGGCACCAAATTTTAAGTCCGTTTTACCAACAGCCTTTCAGGCAAGTATTGATTATAACTTGAAACCCAACGTTTACGTCAATGGCCTGTGGGTTCAAAATTTAATTACTCAAAATGCATTTGGGATGAAAGCGGAATCTGTCATTGCGGTGACTCCACGTTACGAACATAAATGGTTTCAGCTATCAGTGCCAGTAACATTGATGAATAGATATCGCTCTCCAACGATTGGTTTGGCCGGAAGGGTAGGGCCACTTTGGGTAGGAACCGATCACCTGACAGGTTTGGTGAACATGGGTAATCCACGTGCCTTTAACTTATATTTTGGATTTTCTGCTGGACTATTTCGTCAACCACCAGATGAAATCAATAAATGTTGGCCTCCACGCCAATCATTTTTTAAACGAATTTTTTCAAAACAATAAGTATTTGAGATTTAAAGTGGAGCCAAATTTAGTATAGCGATGCTAAAATCATAGTCCTTTTTATATCTTTGACGACCTTATGAATATAAACGTTTGATGGAAGTATTTAGCAAAATTTATTCCTTTTTTCAAAGAACTGTAAATCAACTTCGTGCATTTACAAACCGACTGGTATATTGGTTCTTAAAATTAGTGATTGGAAAAACAAAAACGGAAATTCTATTTACTAACTATAAACAAAGAAAACTTAATTTAAACGTTTGGTGGAATGAAAGAGTGGACAAGGATTCTAAATTCTATGTACCTGTTCTCTTGGCTTGGAAGTTTTTTTTATACGGGTTTTTAGGGTTCTTCTTTTATATTTTTTGTGTAGAAACGAATTTTCTTTGGCTCATGGGTAGTATGCCTAGTGTAGATGATCTTCAGAATCCAAAATCTGCACAATCCTCAGAAATTTACACCGCTGATAGCGTGCTGATTGGGAAATTTTTTACCGAAAACCGTACACCTGTTACAGCAGATAAAATTACTCCCCACCTCAAAAATGCCCTGATTGCCACCGAAGATGCCCGTTTTTACGATCATTCTGGTATAGACTATAAAGCTATGCTCAGCGTAGCAGTAGGTATAGCCACCGGTGCCACTGATCGCGGAGGTGGTAGTACTGTTACGCAACAATTGGCAAAAAAGCTTTTTAAAACCCGTAAAAACGGAGCGAAAGGGTTGTTAGGAAATCTTCCTGGGTTGAATATTTTAATTTATAAAACCAAAGAATGGTTAACGGCTATCAAGCTGGAACGCAATTTTACCAAGGAGGAGATTTTAACAATGTATTTCAATACCGTAGATTATGGTAACAATACCTATGGAATTAATACGGCAGCGCAGTCTTATTTTAGCAAATCTCCGGATAGCTTAAATATTCAAGAAGCGGCAGTTCTGGTAGGTTTACAAAAGGCCACTACTACTTATAATCCTATTCGTAATATAAAGCGGTCTACGGAAAGAAGAAATGTGGTTATAAGCCAAATGTATAAGTATGGTTATTTGTCCAAACAGCAAGCAGATTCTATTAGCCTGCTACCTATCATTCTTAAAAAGAACTTCGAAACGCCGTACGACGGGAATGCCAATTATTTTAAGAATGCAGTAGTGGATTTTGTCAAAAAGTGGGGGGAAGAAAATAATTACAACTTGTATACCGATGGACTAAAAATTTATACTACCATTGATTCACGGATGCAGTCCAGTGCAGAAGCAGCGATGGACGAAAAAATGACCCAGTTGCAGCGCGTTTTTGAAGACCACTGGAGTAATACCAATCCTTGGATAGATGAAAAAGGTAAGGAGATTCCTGATTTTTTGGAAACCGTTATCAAGCGTACCCGAAGTTATAAAACACTTGCTGCCAAGTTTGACAATAACCAGGATAGTATTTTCCATTATCTGAATAAAAAGGACACCATGAATGTGTTCGACTGGAAAACTAATGGCACTATTCAAAAATATTGGAGTTCCATGGACTCGCTGAATTATTATAAACGAATATTAAGAGCAGGTATGATGGCCATGAATCCTCATAATGGTCATGTGAAAGCTTGGGTAGGGGGTCTTGATTATAACTATTTCAAATATGATGCCGTGAAGCAAGGGAAACGGCAGCCCGGATCCACTTTTAAGCCATTTGTGTATACTGCCGCCATTGATGATACTACCTTTAATATGTCGCCATGTGATCAAATTGAGGATAAGCCTTTTATAAAGAAATTCAAGGAAAATGGGGAGGATAAGGAATGGCGGCCCAGAAATGCAAATGGTTATTGGACTTATTCCAATATGACGCTGCGCAGGGCTTTGGCACAATCCGTAAACTCCGTAACCGCCGAGTTAACCGATCGGGTGGGCGCTGCAAATGTGGTGAAATATGCCAAGAAAATGGGTATTAGTACCCCTCTGCAAGCAGTACCATCCATTGGGCTAGGGCCTTTCGATGTGTCGTTGTACGATATGGTGTCGGCATATTGTGTATATGTGAATAATGGTAATTACAATACACCCATATTGGTTACCAAAATTGAAGACAGAAATGGGAATGTGATCGATGAGTTTGAAACTGAAACCCGACGAGCTATTAGTCAGGAATCGGCTTTTTTGATGGTACATATGCTTAAAGGTGGGGTAGAAGAACCCGGTGGAACCTCAGGAAGTATTCGTTGGCGTTTTAATGTTTCAATGAATGGGAATGAGATTGGCGGTAAAACGGGTACTACCTCCAATAATTCGGATGGTTGGTTTATGTGTATTACACGTGACTTGGTGGTGGGTGCTTGGGTAGGCGGGGACGACCGCAGTATCCATTTTCGGTCCACAAGTCTAGGAGAAGGCTCTAAAACAGCTTTGCCAATCGTGGGTAGTTTCTTAGAAAAAATATATAAAGACAAATCTATTGGGATCATTCCTGGCCCCTTCCCAAAACCGACTTTCAAGGTGGTTAAAACGTTTAATTGTCCCACCTACTACGAGCCAGAGCCTGATACGCTATATGAGGAAACGGATCCTTTGCCGGCAAGAATTAAGGCCGATGATGATTTGTTGATAGGTCCTTTGCCTACGCCGTTGGATACTGCAAAAAGAAAATAGATTTAATTTGGTCGGTGCCACTAAGGTGGTGCCGCGTTGCTTTGTCTTAGAAGGTGATTTCGTTTTTTTAGTAATGGTTGTAAAAAGCTCGAAAATCGTTTTCGAGCTTTTTACTGGTGAATTGCTACAAAAGTCTTCTTACCAGACCCTTCGTGATAAGGGCTCCTATAGTATCCGTTATCAGTATAATGGAGCTTGCGTTTTTAACCTTCTAATGTTTTTAGATCAAACTCAAATACATTCCCCAAGTCGTCGGAAAAGAAAATAAGTTGGGGACTCGATTTTGTGAACGGTGCTTTGCTAGACGTAACATCTCCATTTTTGCCTTTTGAATGCGTCCTTAAACGAATCAATTCTTTGAATTCCCATGCTTCCTTCTGATGGATCACTTCCTTGACTGAAATAAAATATTCACTGTTAGTTCGATCTTTAACGGCGTGTATGGTATATATCTTGCCACCTTTAACGTGGTTGATTATAGGTCTAGAAGGCTGCTGTTTTTCAGGAAGATTTTCATAAGGTATGTTTGTCCATTGTCCAGATGGAGTTCTGTATCTAAACACAAATTGTGGTTCGTTGATTTTATCTAGACTGTTTTTTGTAACCAGAGCCATGCTGTTGTCGTCAAATACAGTCGCATTAAGATGATCGTCGGCATTACTATCGCCTTGTTGAACAATGATGGGCTTAGACCAAAGTTCAGGACTTTGACGGTCATCATGAGTCCTTTCCATGATGGATTCGGTCTTTTGGTTAGACCAGATTACAGAGGTCTTGTTTTTTAAGCTTACCACTAAGGATATGTCGTCGGCGTCTATATCCTCTGCCAAAGTAATAGGTTCTGACCAAGATATACCATCCGTCGAATGCCAAACTACTATTTTTTCGTTCCAGTCTGAAGCCACCCAAAATCTATTTTGCGAATCACGCGTAATGGTAGCGGTTTCAATGGAGTGACATTCCTTAGGAATTGGAAGGTTAGAAATGGCTTTGTAATTGTATTGTTTACTTTTTTTGGAATATTCTAGATGGGCAACTTTTAGTAGGCACTCTTCCACCAATAAAACGTAAGCGTCATTCTGGCTGGAATATACATCTGCTTTATTGGGTTGTCCTTTCCAGGTGGTATTTACCAAAGTTTGACTTTGCCAAGTTTTATCCCGTTTCCATAGCTCCGGGCCCTTTTCACCAGCTACCACTAGCCAAGTGTAGTCATCATGTACCCATGATTTAGATTGTGGCTTGTCGGCAGTGGGGTCTCCGAAATTCACATGAAGTATAGGTTTCAAGTAAATTTCTGGTATTTGATTTTGATTGGGAAAGGTCAGGAATGCGATTAATACCCAAGCGGGTTGCAAGAAAAAGAGCATGATTTGTATAAATTAAGGGTTGGTGAGTCTAAAATTAGAAAATTTACCGGGGATCAAGACCAAATGTTGTGGAGTAACTTGGAATAAGCACAAAAAAAAGAGCTACAATTTTCATTGTAACTCTTTTTTTTAGTACCGGGGACGGGAATCGAACCCGTACGAGCGTTTCGGCTCACAGGATTTTAAGTCCTGCGTGTCTACCAATTCCACCACCCCGGCATTTGCCTACATTAGATGTTCGGACAAATTAGAGAAAAAAAGCACCGTTACCGGTGCTTTGTCTCTGAGCGAAAGACGGGGTTCGAACCCGCGACCTCGACCTTGGCAAGGTCGCGCTCTACCAGCTGAGCTACTTTCGCATTTCCATATCGCTTATGGTGGTGCAAATGTAGGTAGTCTAAGTATTTGACGCAAGTAATTGATAAAAATATTTTTCAAAATTTTTCAAAAAATTGATTAACAAATTGTAAATCAAAGAGATTGTTACAAAACTTTTTTTTAAATCTTTTTCGGCTACTTCATTTGGGTTGCTTTGAGGCATAGTCTTTTACTGGGTATCGGCTTTTAGCAAGTAAAACGATGAAGTAGGGTTTAGCCTGGCTTTGTTATATACCTATAACTGTATACAGACGTGTAATTTTTGAAATAGCATAATTTTAAGCTTGCCGTTCATCCTTAACTTACTGGTAAGGTTAAAATTTCCTTACCTTTGCCGTAAATGCCAGAAAGTAATTCGTTTGATACGATTGGCTAGGTGGTAAATGAGTATGCGTAAAAACTTAAAGTATTAATATTCCATGATTTCCAACGAAGTGCTTTTTTTCGGAGGTTTTATTGTAGTGATCAGTGTGATGTTGCTGTTAGACCTAGGGGTTTTCAGCAAAAAGGATCATATTGTTAAATTCAAAGAAGCGGCAGCTTGGACCGTCGCTTGGATTGCTTTGTCGATGGTTTTTTATACTGTAATAAGAACCCACGGTGACTTGATTCATGGTATGTCCAATTTTTCGGAACTAGAACTGGTCAAAAATAAGTATGCACCCCATCTCAACCTTATACCAGGGGATTATGAAGCCAGTGTAGCAATCTATAGGCAGAATATGTCCTTAGAATTTATAACTGGTTATTTGCTAGAATACGCGCTGTCGATCGACAATATTTTTGTAATAATACTCATCTTCTCTTCTTTCGGAGTAAAGCCGATGTATTTTAAGAAAGTATTATTTTGGGGTGTATTAGGTGCCATTGTGATGCGCTTTTTATTTATTTTCGTCGGTTCCGCGTTAATGCAGGAATTTGAATGGATTATCTATTTATTTGGTGCCTTGCTACTGTATCAGGGAGGTAAGATTTTCTTTGAAGGGGATGCGGATGAAAAAACAGATCCTGCCAAGCATCCCGTGGTTAAATTTGCTGCAAAATATTTGCCTGTTTTCCCAAAATATGTAAACGAACATTTTTTTATATTACAACGAGGGAAATGGCTGGTTACACCTTTATTTGTAGTAGTTTTAATTGTTGAATTCACGGATTTGATATTTGCAGTAGATTCGGTACCCGCGGTGTTTTCCGTAACAAAGGATCCGTATGTGGTCTTTTTCTCCAATATTTTTGCTATCATGGGTCTACGCTCCATGTTCTTCTTTTTGAGTAATATAGTAGGGCTTTTCCGTTTCTTAAAGTACGGGCTTGGCATTCTATTGATGTTTATTGGCGGCAAGATGATTGCTCATCATCAGCTGGATGCGCTTGGATTCAAAACTGTTTACTCTTTGTACATTATATTGGCAATTCTAGTCGTTAGTATTTTAGCGTCTGTTTTAATTCCAGAAAAGAAAAAAGAAAGTTCAGCGGCATAATTTCTCGTAAAATAATATGCATCAAATTCTTAGAGTCTATTTGAATAGGCTTACCAATCTAAGTAGTAGAAATAAATCTTTGTTGCTCACCAGACTTCCTGGTGAGCAATTTTTGGATATAATGGATACCGATTATTTGCTTGGTCAGCCCGCTT
>CAXBLH010000331.1:0-6509 GCA_963976315.1 uncultured Dyadobacter sp. | reverse complement strand
AATTTCAACCAAGGACCCGCCATGGAAATATGGTCAGTAGTACATTTTCCCTTTGCCTTAATTAATAATTTAAGACCTTTCAAATCAGTACCTTCCCATTCTTTAAAAGGCTCTAATAATTGCAAACGGTCAGAAGTTGGGCTTACCAATACCTGTACTGTCGAACCATCTTCAGCAGGTGCTTGATACCCAGCATCTTCCACTGCAAAACCTTTGGTAGGAAGCTCCAAACCACTTGGTTCGTCCAACATTACTTCCACTCCCTCGGTATTCACCAATTTATCGGTAAGAGGGTTAAAAGTAAGCTTACCAGCGATTGCAAGGGCAGTAACAATTTCAGGCGACGCTACAAAGGAGTGCGTATTGGGGTTTCCATCCGCACGTTTAGAAAAATTTCGGTTAAATGAGGTAATAATCGAGTTTTTCTCCGCTTTTTCTGCACCATGACGTGCCCATTGGCCAATACATGGCCCACATGCGTTGGCTAGTACAACACCACCAATTTTCGCAAAGGTATCTAAGAAACCATCTCTGGCAACAGTGAATCGAACTTGTTCCGAACCGGGAGTAATGGTATATTCCGAAGTAACTTTTAATTTTTTGGCAACTGCTTGTTCTGCAAGTGAAGCGGCCCGACTAATATCTTCATAAGAGGAGTTAGTACAGGAACCAATCAAACCTACGGAAAGCTCTTCCGGCCATTCATTCTCTATAACGGCAGCAGCAAATTTCGAAATTGGCCATGCTAAATCAGGAGTAAATGGTCCGTTTACATGAGGTTCCAAAGTGGAAAGATCCAATTCCAGTAACTGGTCGTAATAGGCTTCTGGATTAGCCAAAACTTCGTCATCTGCTCTTAATAAATGTGCAATCGAATCAGCAGCATCCGCAATATCTGATCTATCTGTTGAACGCAAATAAGCTGCACTTTTTGCATCATAAGCAAAAATGGATGTCGTCGCTCCAATTTCAGCACCCATGTTACAAATGGTGCCTTTACCAGTAGCGGACAGGCTTTCAGCACCTTCCCCGAAGTATTCCACAATTGCTCCAGTACCACCTTTTACGGTCAACTGACCCGCAACCCAAAGAATAACATCTTTGGCGGCAGTCCAGCCACTTAATTTTCCGGTAAGTTTTACACCAATTAATTTTGGCATTTTAAGTTCCCATGCCAAGCCAGACATCACATCGCTGGCATCTGCACCACCAACCCCAATCGCAATCATTCCCAATCCACCTGCATTCGGAGTATGCGAATCGGTTCCGATCATCATACCACCAGGAAAGGCGTAATTTTCAAGTACTACTTGGTGTATAATACCAGCACCAGCCTTCCAAAAACCTAATCCGTATTTATCAGAGACCGAAGAAAGGAAATCATATACTTCCTTATTTTTATTGACAGCATTTTTTAAATCTTGTACTGCCCCTACTTCCGCTTGAATCAAGTGATCACAGTGAACCGTGGATGGTACAGCCACCTGGGGCCGGCCTGCCTGCATGAACTGCAAAAGAGCCATTTGGGCTGTTGCGTCCTGCATTGCAACTCTATCTGGAGCAAAATCTACATAGGACTTTCCTCTTTCATATACTTGAGTAGCCGTTCCTTCCCACAGGTGAGAATATAATATTTTTTCTGCTAAGGTAAAGGGGCGACCCGTTAAACTACGGGCCACTTCCACCTTTTCTTGCATTCGGGCATAGACACCCTTAATCATCTCTAAGTCAAAAGCCATTTCTTCAAAATTAATGTTTAAACATTTACATTTGTAAAAAACTGCAACACCAAGTATTATCTACTTAACTGCTTAGTAGAAGGCGCGAACTTGGTCAGGTCAATACCAACCACTGCAGCTTTGTATTCCTCCATATTTGGAATCCTTCCAAGAATTGCAGACAGTACTACCACAGGCGTAGAAGCAAGCAGGGATTCTCCTTTTTTACGCTCTGAATCCTCCACCACTCTACCTTGGAAAAGTCGTGTAGAAGTAGCCATAACGGTATCCCCTTTGGCCGCCTTTTCTTGATTTCCCATACAAAGGTTACAACCTGGTCGTTCAAGGTACATCATATTTTCGTATTCGACACGCGCTGCGCCTTTTGGAGCATTGTCGTTGAATTCGAAACCAGAGTACTTTTGCAATACATCCCAGTCTCCTTCATTTTTAAGTTCATCAATAATGTTATAGGTAGGTGCTGCTACCACGAGTGGTGCATGAAACTCCACCTTACCTTGTTGCTCCTCTAGATTTTTAAGCATTTGAGAAACAATTTTCAAATCTCCCTTATGTACCATGCAGGAACCTACAAAACCAAGGTCTACCTTTTTATCTCCGCCATAATAGGAAAGCGTGCGAATGGTATCATGCGTATATCGCTTTGATACATCCTTATTATTCACATCGGGATCGGCAATCATTGGTTCAACAATTACATCCAGATCAATCACTACCTCGGCGTAATATTTCGCATTGGCATCTGGAATAAGTGCTGGCTTCTCCCCTGATTTAATCTCAGCAATCCTCTTATCAGCCTTATTAATCAAGCCTTGAAGAACCTGCTTTTGGTTATCCATTCCCTTATCAATCATGATCTGGATTCTACCTTTCGCTATTTCCAGTGATTCAATTAGCGTATCGTCTTCAGAAATACAGATAGAAGCCTTTGCCTTCATCTCCGCTGTCCAGTCAGTAAAAGTAAACGCCTGATCCGCTGGAAGCGTTCCCAAGTGAACCTCAATGATTCTACCCTGGAATACGTTTTCGCCACCAAACTTCTGCAACATTTGCGCTTGGGTAGCATGAACTACATCCCGAAAATCCATGTGATCCTTCATGTCCCCTTTGAAGGTTACCTTCACCGATTCCGGAATGGGCATGGAAGCTTCTCCGGTAGCGAGGGCAAGAGCCACAGTACCTGAGTCAGCACCAAAAGCAACCCCTTTTGACATTCTGGTATGAGAATCGCCACCGATAATGATCGCCCACTCGTCTACCGTAATGTCGTTAAGCACCTTATGAATTACGTCAGTCATGGAAAGATATTCTCCTTTTGGATCACGTGCGGTGATCAGGCCGAAATCGTTCATAAACTGCATCAACTTAGGAATGTTTGCCTGCGCTTTTTTATCCCATACAGAAGCCGTATGACAGCCCGACTGGTAAGCACCATCAACGATGGGTGAAATAACCGTGGCGGCCATTGATTCCAGTTCCTGAGAAGTCATCAGACCAGTTGTATCCTGAGATCCTACGATGTTCACTTCAACACGAACATCCGAACCAGCGTGTAATACCTTGCCTGGTGTAGTTCCAACCGCATTTCGGTTAAATATTTTTTCTACCGCAGTAAGGCCTTGTCCTTCGTTAGAAATTTCTTTAGAAGGAGCAAATACGAGCGGGATTTCGATATCTAAAATCTTTGAAGCAATGGTTTGAATCTTTTTACCGAATACAATAGCGTATGATCCACCAGCCTTGATAAATTCCATTTTCTGAGGTGTCAGCGCCTTAGACATATCAATCAGTTCCTGATCACCATTATAAAGCTTTTTCTGCTTCGTGTTAATGGTAAGTACAGTACCTGTAGCCACAGAATACACCTCTTCGAGAACAGGATCCCCATTTTCATTTCGGATAATATTACCATCCGCATCTACCTTTTTAACCCAGTTTTTCAGGTCAATCCCAATACCGCCAGTTACGTCAACGGTGGTGAGGAAAATCGGAGAAATTCCATTTGTACCGCCCACAATCGGAGCAATATTTACAAAAGGAATATAGGGACTCGCTTGTTTACCTGTCCAGAGTGCCACGTTGTTTACGCCCGACATTCTGGAGGAACCTACGCCCATGGTACCTTTTTCTGCAATAAGCATCACGCTTTTATCGGGATGCAAAGCTTGAAGTGCTTTTATTTCTTCCTGTCCTTTAGGAGAAATCATACATTTACCATGAAGTTCACGGTCTGATCTTGAATGTGCCTGATTTCCAGGAGAGAGTAAATCCGTAGAAATATCCCCTTCACCAGCTATATAAGTAACTATTTTAATCTCTTCTGGTACGTCAGGAAGTTTGGTGAAGAACTCGGCCTGAGCATAACTTTCAATAATTTCTTTAGCGATAAGGTTATCACTTTTAAAGGCCTCCTTTAAACGGTCTATATCAGCGTCATAAAGAAAAACTTGTGTCTTTAAAACAGCAGCAGCTTCCTTTGAAACGGTCGAGTCGTCACCAAGCGCCATATCTAGTAACACTTCAATAGAAGGGCCCCCTTTCATGTGAGATAATAACTCAAAGGCAAATGCAGGTGAAATTTCTTTTACTACGGATACACCGAGAATAATGTCCTTTAGAAACTGAGCCTTTACAGTTGCAGCGCTTGTAGTCCCTGGTAAAGTATTGTAAATAAAGAATTTAAGAGAGTCTTCTCGATGTGGGTTATCTGAATCTTTTATTTGGGCAATAATTTCGCTTAGCAATTCTGCACCATCAATCGGCTTCGGATTAAGCCCTTGGGTTTTTCTTTCTTCTATCTCTTTGATGTAATCCTTATAAGCCATAGTAATGAAATCTGTATTGGAATAATCTATTGGTTTTTTAATCATGCGAAACTACAAAATTCCAGAATATCTACTGGTCTAATATCAATAATTCATTTTATTTAGCATGATTATATTCTAATATAATCGTTTTTTTGTAAAAATAATTTCCAAAATTTAATTCGAAGTGGACAAATTTGATCGTAAACTTTATATTTCTTTACTACGTAATAGGTTAAAATTTTTAGTATTTTAAGATATGAATTGCAGGATACTTTGATTTTCTGCACAATTGTAACCTATATTTGAGCCACTAATAAGCCAATTTGTTTTTTAATTCCATCTGTTATGTCAAAAAATTTGGTGATCGTGGAATCACCGGCGAAGGCCAAAACTATTGAAAGTTATTTAGGAGCAGACTTCATTGTCAAGTCAAGCTTTGGGCACGTTCGTGACCTGCCTGAGCATGACATGGGAATTGATGTTGACAATAATTTTCAACCTTCGTACGAAATTTCATCTGACAAGGTCAAAGTTATAAGTGAATTAAAGAAGCTAGCCAAAAATGCTGAAGTGTGGCTAGCAACGGATGATGACCGTGAAGGAGAAGCTATTTCATGGCATTTAAAAGAAGCCCTAGGACTAGCAGATTCTACCAAACGAATTGTTTTTAGAGAAATCACAAAAACGGCACTTCAAAACGCGATCAGTAAACCACGGACGATCGATGTTGATTTGGTAGATGCCCAGCAAGCACGAAGAATTCTGGATCGATTGGTAGGATATGAACTTTCACCTATACTTTGGAAAAAAATAAGGCTTGGTAACTTATCGGCTGGCAGAGTACAGTCCGTGGCGGTAAGAATCGTTGTTGATCGGGAAAGAGAAATCGAAGCATTTAATAGCAAAGCTAGTTTTAAAGTGAATGCTCGTTTTGATCTAGATCAAGGCAAGGTTTTAAATGCAGAACTATCGAAAAACTTTGCCACGGAAAAAGAAGCCTATGAGTTTCTTGAAAAGTGTATAGGCGCCGAGTTTTCCATCAACAATTTGGAAACAAAACCGGCTAAAAAAACACCTGCTGCACCATTCACTACGTCCACATTACAACAAGAAGCCTCGAGAAAACTAGGCTTTTCTGTTTCTCAAACTATGACCTTGGCACAAAGGCTATATGAAGCAGGGAAGATTACTTATATGCGTACCGATTCTACCAACTTGTCGGAAGAGGCGATGACCAAAGCCCAACAGCAGATTGTAACAGAATACGGAACAGAATTTTACAATAAACGAGTTTTTAAAACTAAATCAGACTCTGCACAAGAGGCCCACGAAGCTATTCGACCCACTGACTTTTCAAGCCAAAAAGGAAGTGGAGATCGTAGTGAACAACGTTTATATGAATTAATTTGGAAAAGAGCTATTGCATCGCAAATGTCGGATGCTCAGCTAGAAAGAACTACGGCTACAATTTCTATTTCCACCACGAAGGAGTCCTTAGTTGCCCATGGAGAAGTTATCAAATTCGAAGGGTTCTTAAAAGTTTATTTAGAATCAAGCGACGAAGAAGACGAAGAGCAGAAAGGCATGCTTCCGGCCCTGAATATAGGCCAGATCCTAAGCTTGGGTGAGCTACGCGCCACGGAGCGTTTTACTAGAAACCCACCTAGATATACAGAAGCTAGCTTGGTTAAAAAGTTGGAAGAAATGGGAATAGGCAGACCGTCTACCTATGCTCCTACGATTTCGACCATTATTCGTCGTGCTTATGTGATTAAGGAAGATCGTGATGGCCATGACCGAAATTTCAAAGAACTTTCAATCGTAGCTAATAAGGTAAAAACAGAAGTCAAAAAAGAAGTGTTTGGCACGGAAAAATCCAAGCTTTTCCCTACCAGTACAGGTATGGTGGTCAATGATTATTTGGTGAACCATTTTGAAGATATTTTTGATTTTTCTTTTACCG
>CAXBLH010000330.1:0-6550 GCA_963976315.1 uncultured Dyadobacter sp. | reverse complement strand
TTTTTTTTCAAAAAATTGAAAATGAAACCATTCCATTAGCCTGGTCACGAATGGGTTGGTAGGTAAACTTTTGTATTCATAAAACGAATACCCATAATCGGCTCAAAAATTGCTTTTAGGAAGGATTTGACGGCTGAAAGCTGATAGCAATATTAACCAACTCATGATAAAGTCAATTAAATAAATTTGACTAGATACCAAATTTAATGTGGGGTATTAGTCGATAAAATAGCAAAGATTGCCAAACAAACAATAAGTCCATTTGGAAGTAGACCCGGCTTAGTGAATGATTGTATTACTTATTCAAAAGAAAGTAGAGGAGGTTTAGATGCTTGAAATTTACTTTTGTAAGGTACAGTTGAGGTAACGATATTGTTCCAGGAAAATCCTTAATAACAATTGGGTATGAAGATAAAAATCGTACTAGTTATTACTTTTTTATGTTGCATTGTTTTGTTGGAAGCTAGTTGCGTAAATGCTTTGTGATACCCTATTGACAGTCGGCCAGGTGTTCGGAAAATACAGGATATGATTATTTACCAGAATCCCCACTTTTATTCGGTATTTAGATCTGTCAATAAGAAGAATAACGTGGATATTATAGGAGCTATACGTCGGATTCCTGATTGTAAAATATTGGTAAAAAAGGAAAATAGTAATTTGGGTCTTAATAGCTATCTGGTATGTGCAAAAACAGGGTTTAGATGACTTCCTATTTTAGTGTGCATCGGCAAGTTTCAAGTATTGTCTAATTACCTTATAAAAAACTAAACTTTTTTCTTTAACATGAAGAAAAATAACCCATTACAATCCAGACGTAATTGGATGAAAGCCACAGGAATGCTTGGACTGGGTGCTGCCGTTCCACTTGTGGTTTCTGGTTCAAAAACGCATCCCCAAACGGATGCACCCGAACCTAATTCGTCTGCCCCAACTACCGGAAAGCCACGAGTCCTAGAAATCAGCCATGATCCTCAACTTTTTGTGGATGACTATTTGCTCGACAATTACTGGGGTGTCAAATTTAAAGAGGAGACCGTCACCCGGTTTATTCATACACCTGTCAAACATGAGGCAAATCCAGTGTTGAAAGGTAAGGGAGGGTATGTCAATGTTGTTTATGATCAAGAAGACAAAATCTTCCGGATGTGGTATCAAGACTTCTGGATTCTGTCTATAGAGCCTTTCAAATATACCTATGGAATCGCCTATGCCGAATCAAAAGATGGTATAAACTGGACTTTGCCTAACATCGGAAAATATGACTATAAGGGTTCAAAAGACAACAACATAGTCCTTCGTGGCCCGAATGACACCACTGCCGCTTGCCCTTTCGTTTTGGATTTACCCAAAGAAAAGAAAAGAGGGTATAAGTTTGTAATGCAATATAACAGCGCACCCCATGGCGTATACCTGATCGGTTCGAACGACGGTATTAACTGGGATACAGAAAACAGAATGCGCATCATGGCCGACTTCGGTCCTGACACTCAAGGAAGTATCGTTTACAATCCTCGCACCAAAAAGTTCAACTTCTTTGCACGTGCAACCAATATCTATGCCGGCGAGATCGGTATGCGTAGGAAGGTTTCGGCCATGGAACACGATGAGTTATGGAGCGAATGGCCCATATATCCCGAAAATATAATGCTACCCGACGAAGTGGATGCTCGAAAAGGTTCATGGAAATTCTATGGAATGCCCACTAAATATTTTGCAGGCATCTACTGGGGTATGTTATGGCCTTACAGCCCGATAAAACAAACCATTACTACCGAGCTGGCCATTAGCCGGGATGGTTGGCATTTTAGCCGTTTTCCTGACCGACAACAGTTGATTGATCGGGGTAAAGAAAACACCTGGGATCACGGGATGATACTGGGAACACCCAACTGGCTGGAAGTAGGCGACGACTGGTGGCTCTATTACAGTGCAACAGATTCGGATCACTCATCGAAAAAGAACATCCCGGGTATCGGTTTGACCCGCATCCGTAAAGAAGGCTTTGTATCTATGCGAATACCTGAGGGCGGTGGCAGTATCGTTACACGCCTTTTGCGATGGCCTGGCGGAAAGTTAATGATCAATGCGGATGCCGGGCAGGGTGAAATCACCGTTAAAGTGACTGGATATGACCTTCAACCCATTGCAGGTTTTGACCCAGAACCTAGTATTGCCTTAAAGGGCGACAAGGTCCGTCATGAAGTAAATTGGAAAAACGGAGATATTAACCTCTTAAAAGACAAAGAAATAAGACTCCAATTTTTCATCAAAAGCAGCGGAGATATTTACGGTTTTCAGGCGGTTGTTTAAACAAATGTGGAACCCCCATTCAACCAATATTGAGTTTGTGAGGATAGCCATTTAGTCTTTTATATTTCGAGTCATTTTTAACAGGGTATGAAATGGGTATATGGACTAAATTCACTATCCGCACCGTAGAAGGCAGGTACCTAGTCTAAATCATCATGCGAATAGTATTACATATGATATCTATGTTCCAGGTTGGTATTTCATCATTGAAATTAATTAATGTACTATGCAAATGAGCCCTTTAAAGTATTTCTTATTCCTAATATTGATTTCGTCTCACACTTTCGGTCAAAACGTGATCGATATTGGTAGTAACCGGGAAATATTTGTTGACAGTTACCTCCTAGATAGACTCAATGGCGTTGAGCAAATGATGCATCACCCCAGAAATGAAGGCATAGTTTTGAAGTTTGACCATCCCTGGGAAGGGAATTTCAGTGCCTATTGTACCATTATCAAAGATGAGAAGGTATATCGGGCGTACTATCGTGGAGTACCCAGTGCTGGTAAGGACGGGAATGCGGCTGAGGTTACTTGTTATGCGGAATCCAGCGATGGCATCAATTGGGTAAAGCCTAATTTGGGGATTTATGAAATAACCAAAAACAACAATGTGATTCTGGCCAATGCGGCTCCGGTTACTCATAATTTCAGCCCATTTTTGGATCAAAACCCCAATGCCTTAAAATCACAAAAATTCAAAGCACTCGGTGGAACCAAAGAAAGCGGTCTTGTATATTACGCTTCGCCAGATGGAATTCATTGGACCAAAATGCAGGAAACCGCAGTATTTACGAAAGGTATTTTTGACTCCCAAAATGTGTCCTTCTGGTCAGAATATGAGAAGCAATACGTCTGCTATTTTAGAACTTGGTCGGGAGGCGGCTTTAAAGGTTTTCGTTCCGTAAGCAGATCGACTTCTAAGGATTTCATTCACTGGACTGATCCAGAGCCTATGACTTTTGGAGACACTCCATACGAACATTTGTATACGCAACAAACCAGCCCTTATTTCAGAGCTCCACAAATCTATATAGCCATTGGTGCGCGATTTATGCCGAATCGACAGGTGGTCACGGATGCACAAGCGAAAGCAATGAATGTTAATCCAAATTATTTTAAGGATTGTTCGGATGCAGTTATCATGTCGTCCAGAGGAGGCAATAGCTATACTCGTACCTTTATGGAATCCTTTATCCGTCCCGGCATTGGTCTGCAAAACTGGGTATCACGGTCCAATTATCCAGCACTCAATGTGGTGCAAACCTCAGACGAAGAGATGTCGGTTTATGTTAATGAAGATTATGCGCAGCCTACTGCCCATATCAAACGCTATTCCTTAAGAATTGATGGTTTTGCTTCCCTTTCAGCCAAAATGAACGGCGGTGAAGTGGTTACCAAACCGTTTACATTCACTGGCAAAGAGCTTGAAATTAATTATGCTACTTCGGCCGCTGGCAGCTTAAAAATTGAGATCCAAGATGAAAATGGGAAGCCTATACCTGGTTATTCCTTAGAAAACTGTGAAGAAATCATTGGAAACGAAATCAAAAGGATTGTTTCTTGGTCTGGAAATGAAAACGTTGCTCCCCTATCTTCAAAGAAAGTGCGACTCCATATTGTTATGAAGGATGCCGATTTATATGCTCTTAAATTTAACTAAGCCATAACCTAAACGCTAAAACCAACTTGTCATGCAAATAAAAAAAATAGATATTTTTCTAATATTCCTGTTCTGTGTTTCATTCCAAATGGTGAATGCCCAAGTGAAATCAGATTCTATCATAGTCAGTAAAATTTGGGATCAAGAAAAGCACAATGCCTTCCCGGACCTTTATAAATTTAAAGGAAAAATGTACTGCGTTTTTAGAGAAGGGGCAAGTCATGTTGATAATAACAATACCGGAAAAGTAAGGGTAATTCGTTCCAAAGATGGTGTACAGTGGGAAACTATTGCTTTGTTTAGTATGGATGGAATTGATGTGAGAGAGGCCCGATTATCTGAAACACCGGATGGAAATCTGATGGCTATTCTGGCAGCTGGTGTTTGGAGAGATGGTAAATATTTGACATTAGCACCCTATGTTTCTTATTCAGATAAAAAAGGAAATACATTTGGCGAATTACAGTCCGTGTCTATTAATGATGGAGCCACACCGGCCCTAGATTGGATATGGCGTATTACTTGGCACAAAGGTGTTGGCTATGGTGTCATGTATCGATTACGAGGCTATAATGATGCTTGGGAAGCGCATCTCTTAAAAACCAAGGATGGTAAAAATTATGAACTTGTAAAACAATTAGATATTGATGGAAACCCAAATGAATCCACGATTCGATTTGGAGAAAACGATGAGATGTTTATCGTTGTTCGCAGGGAGGCGGGAGATAAAAATGGAGTGTTAGCACGTAGTTCCTTTCCCTATACGCAATGGTCGCAAAAGCCTATTAACTTCCAGCTAGGGGGACCTAATTTTCTGTTCCTAAATAATAAATCTCAAATTGTTCTTGGCTCCCGTTTCCGGGAAAACAAAACAGCTTCTACCCGTCTTTTCGTTATGGATTTGAATGCTAAAATACTTAAAACCATTACTTTGCCAAGTGGAGGCGATACCAGTTATCCAGGTATGGTGATCGAAAAGAATAAATTGTGGGTGGCCTATTATTCCAGCCATGAAGGAAAATCCAACATTTATTTGGCTCAGGTACCCCTTTCAAAACTGGAAGTGAAATAAGAGTTTGCCATAAACATACCTAGCTCGCTTTATGAAGTACGCCCAAAGCTTGTGTGACCAAGATATTCAAATTTCAAATACATTCATCAACGAATTCGTTCCCGATGAGATATTTGATATTCACACGCATCCTTTTAATCCTATTCATTTTCCAAAAGGAGAATGGCCCTTTTTGGATGGTATGGAAATACTTGGATGCGATGCACATCGAAGTGCTTTGCAACGCTATATGCCAGCCAAAACGATTCATGGATTGTATTTTGGCTTACCACGAATAACGGCTGATCGGGCTGGTATAAACCAATGGGTTCCGGAAGAAGTAAAACAAAATGGCTCGAAACTCAGTCGCTCTTTAATGTTAGTTTCGCCTCAGGACGATCCTGCTTTTGTGGCCGAGCAATTAAGAAATGGGGTATTCTGCGGAATTAAAGTATACCATTGCTATGCCCCAAGAACGGATACTATGAATGCCTCCATTACGGAATATGCACCGGAATGGATGTGGGAAGTACTGAACGAAACTTCTGGAGTAATGGTCCTGCATATTGTCCGAAATGATGCCATAGAAGATCGAGACAATCAGAAAGTAATTCACCGATTAAGTCGTGCGTATCCCAAAATGAAGCTAATCCTGGCACACGTTGCCCGGAGTTTTAATTACAGAAATGCCCGGAATGGCCTACATTCGTTGGCCGACTTGGACAATGTTGTCGTTGATACTTCGGCTATTTGCGAGGTTTCTAGTTTTCAGGCTGCACTAGATGTACTCGGCCCTCGACGCATACTTTGGGGCTCCGATTTTGCGGTAAGTGAAATGCGGGGAAGGTGTATCACAACGGGTTCTGAATTTTTATGGGTACATCCCGAAGAATCAAAAATACAGCTCCCGTCTAGCACAGGGCATAAAATGACATTGGTGGGGATAGAATCAATATTATGTCTACAAGAAGCCTGCGAGGACAAAGGATTGAACAAAACGGATATATCAAATATCTTTCTAAATAATGCACTGCGTATTTTAAAACCTTGGTTGCCAACAGAAAGTATACCCGCTGAAAAGTTGGGCTCAGAAACCTGGCAGTATGCGCGTGAAGTCATCTCTGGCGGATCTGGATTACTTTCCAAGCGGGCAGAAATGTTTGATCCTGAAAAATGGCCCTCCTATTTCTCTAAATGCTCCGGTTGCCATGTCTGGGATTTGGAAGGCAATCGATACCTTGATTTTGCAGGCGGTATTGGCGCCGTTTTGCTGGGATATGCGGATCCGGATGTAAACGCAGCCATACAAAGACGCTTGTCGCTAGGAACTTACTGCTCCCTGAATAACCCGCAAGAGGTAGAATTAGCCGATAAATTGTTACAGTTACACCCCTGGGCAGGCAAGGTAAGATATGCTCGTGGTGGCGGAGATGCCATGGCCATGACGGTTCGAATTGCGAGGGCGGCTACGGGTAAAAGTGGAATCGCATTTTGTGGTTATCATGGTTGGCATGACTGGTATT
>CAXBLH010000329.1:0-6581 GCA_963976315.1 uncultured Dyadobacter sp. | reverse complement strand
CCATCTGAAAACGTTTTGTTGAACTGTACCAGGGTTACGGCCGAAACGTGTTGCAGGAGATTGGGTGCTTCTATAAGTATAGCCCATATTTGTCCCGATTTTAAGCCAACTGGTAAGTTGTGCATTGATATTAGTTCGGGCATTATAGCGCTTAAATTTGGAACCTCGTATGTAGGAAGGGTCTTCCAGCATACCTACTGAAGCGAAGTAATCCATTTTGTCGGAACCGCCACTTGCGGATACCGAATGTTCCTGGCGAAAACTTTTTTCAAAGAATTGGTCGCTATAGGATCCACCTTGCCACAGCTGTTTTGCGTTAGGATTCAGCCTGCCGGTACTAGGGTCGATCAGGTAAGCCCCCGACATGGTTGCACTAGCACTAGCACCAGCACCAGTAGTAGTAAAAACGGCACCAGGTACATTGTATGCCATATAGTTACCCAGTTGGTTCATCGCAAAGTTTGTCATGGAACCGGTATAGTCGAATAAATGCGAACTAGCGAAAAGTGCAGCATCCTCGTGCGACATATTTGGCTTGGCAACGTTGGTCGTAAATTTACCGTCCGTAGAAGATCCCCCATTTACACCATACCGGGCAGAGTTATAGATCGTCAGCCAGGAGTGTTCATAAATATCTTTAGTATCGTCTATCAGGTCGAAGCGCAACCCACTTAGATAGTTAAATCCAGCACGGGTTTCGAAAGAAATATTCGTTTTTCCTTTTGTTCCCTTTTTGGTAGTAACCAGCAATACGCCATTAGACCCTCGTGAACCATAAACAGCCGTAGAAGCGGCATCCTTCAGAACGCTGATACTTTCGATATCTTTTGGATTGATCGAAGATAAAGCGTTTGGATACTCTGTAGGTACCCCGTCTATCACGATCAAAGCATTGGAACTGTTCTGGCTTGTAGAGCCCGCCCCGCGCAAACGAATGCCCATGTCCAGCCCGGGTTGTCCGTCAATGGAGGACACTTGAATCCCCGGCACGACTCCTTCCAGGGCCCGTGTAACGGTTGAGTTAGCTTGTACAGAAATGGTTTTAGAATCGACCTGTGATATGGATCCTGTGAGGGTACTTCTTTTAGCGGTACCGTACCCGATAATCACCACTTCGTTAAGTTGATTGTCACTTGTAGTCAAATTTATATTGATAATTCTTCTATTACCTACCACCGTTTCCTGGCTTGCGTAACCGATAAAAGAAAATACCAAAACGGATTTGGCACTGGGAACATCTGCAATGGTGAAAGTTCCATCCGAATTGGTAACAGTCCCAATCGTGGTTTCTTTCACAACAACACTTACGCCGGGCAATGCCCCTCCGGACTCGTCGGTTACTTTCCCAGAAACCTCGACTTGCGCATAAACTCCTATATTAAGAAGCAACGCACACAATAATAATAAAGGAAATTTTCTCTTCATCTTACATGCTTTTTGAATTGGTAAAAAAATGATTAAGGGCAATAAAAGGGTAAAGGGGTCATTATTACCTCGAGTGAAATCGAAGTGGGAATAAGGAGCAGGCAGACAATTATCTAGTTTACTTTTTGTCGGTACTTTATCAGAAAACAAGTAGTTCTGGTTAGAATATTTTCCAATAACCTCAATAGGGTTACCGGATTTTTTGTGCCATATTCTAAACAATACAGACGCATTTTGGAATGTGCTTAAAATAAAAGAAATAAGAAATAAGAAATGGATTGAAAAAATAATTGCCTAGATGATAGGAAGCTGGTTTCTAGACAGATTTAAATTTCTTTTGCAATCTAATTGTTTTATTTGAACTTTTTATAAAAAATGTTACCGTAAGTTCTATAAAATATATAGAACTATTTTAAGGGTCGTTTCTGGGCTAAATCTCTTCTGCTCGGTGGGCTATTTAAGTTTAAAAACTAGTAGCAAAAAAAGACTCGAATTGCCGCTATGGATAAGTATAATTGGTCATTACAAAATAACACTATCCCTTAAAACCATAGTACTTTTCAAGCATTCATAGGCCTTTTCTTACTTCAAATGAGAAAGGACGCTCTTTGAGAGACCATTTGGTGTTAGTAAATATTAAGTTGATGGTTATAAAGGGTTGGATACATGACACTAACCAGAACTGGAAGGTAAATTTCTGCATGGTGAATCCGTAATAAATAAAAATGCGTTAGAGTTCTAAACCAATAAAAGGAGCAACTTCAATATCCTAGTTTTGAGTTGTTCCTTTTTCTATTACAAAGTTTTACATTTTAAATTAAACCTTCCCATAATAGAGGCTAGCAGATACCTACAAATCATAAACAATGGTCATCATAGAGCGTGCTGGAACGGTAATCGTACTATTTCCCCGCTTAATAATGGTGCGTTGCATATTAACAGCCGTATCAGCGGAAGTCAAGTAGGTTGAAAACGATCCCTTTTTCTTGACAAAATCACCCTCCGGCTGCATGATTCGTGGCTCAGAACTATAATTCACGGCTACTAAAACTACCTGCTTTTCATTTGCAAAAGCGGACACCATTAAATCTTGCGCACGCTCTACTTTGGACAACCCGTCGTTTCGTACAACTACTATGCGACTCATACCTGGCCGTACGAAGCGGCTATAATGACCCAGTGCCCACAAGTTTTTGGTTTCGGTAACTGTGCCGTCGGTAAATTCCTTATTCGAAGGCGACAAAGCAATCACATAGTAGCGCGTGTCGAAGTCGGCTTTGCCTGGTTCCCAGCTATTCCAAAGTTGCCAAGCGCAGGCATTGCCATATACCAGATCGTCATGTATGACCTTTGATAAAAATAAAGCGCAATCTATCGCAGGAATTGGCCCGGTTTTACCTTCTTTATAACCTGCTCCCAGCATGGAATACTCCGTTTGCCAAAAATCGACCCCGTATTTTTTAGTAGTATCTGCAACATGTTCCCGAATCGCAATCCGAGAGCTATCACCTTTATCTGTAAAATAACTATGGCCACCGATAATTTTGGGGAGGTGAGAAAGTCCATTCAAGCTTAAATCGCTTTTTTGATCAAAAAATGCTTGGGTTTGTCTATTCGCATGGCCTGTTTTCCCATATAAAAAATCGAGCTGTCCGGCTTCGGTTGTTAATATCTTTGTGGCTAAACCTGCTTTTGTTAACGCCGCATCCAATACTTTGTTCACTTTGGCAATTTCTTCATTTTTCCAAGGTGTACCTTCTTGGTTTCCTTTTCCATAGGGATGGTACCAATCCCACTGCGGCTCATTCACGGGACTGATATAATCAAACGCCAGATTGTCCTTTTTGAAATGGGTCAGGACATCGGTTAAAAATCGTGCGTAATTTTCGTATTGATCCGCACGTAAATTGGATTTAAAATCCTTTACCGTTTTGTATCCCAAACCGTTTTCGGTGAACTGAACCGGTGGCGTATTGGAAAAAGCAATCAGATTTTCGACCCCATAATATTGGGCCTTTTTGGTAAACCACAAGTAGCCCGACTGTTTCGTCCAGTCATAACTACCATCACTGTTTAAAAATCCTTCCGCTCTACGTCTGAAATCCACAATACCGCTACTGTCGCCCTGCTCCGCTGTTCCACCACCAATGTTAAAGCGCCACGCCGACAAGCCGATTCCTTTGGGGTTCCCAGCTGCATCCAATTCCTTACTAAAAAGCCATTGAGCCATTTTTTCACGATTTTCGGTGGGCCAATATTTTGCAACCCCTTCCGAAAACCATGCGCCAGCAGCACCGAAATTATCAATTCGCTGGGCTTTGTGTTTAAGATCGATTTTTATGCTAACAGTTTTGGCCGATTGCGCCGAAGATTGGAATGACAGTAATAATGCTAGAAAAAGAATCCCAAAAGTAAATTTCATAAGTCAAATAGTAATTGCGTTACAGAGCAAAGTCTGTTTACTGGGTATTTTACTATTTTGACCCATTTTACTTGGTTGATTTTATTCTCCAAACGCCGCCCCCACGCCATTAGCCTTGGCCGCTTGGTTATTAAAATCCAATCCACCTGCGTCAATACCGAAATTAGTTTGGAGATCAATTCCACCTATTGACAATACCGATTCCGCTGGAAGTTGATAGTTAAAAAAGGTTTTTAATTGGGTATGTGAGGTAATGGTAGCTTGGCCAGGAAATGGAAATTCTGGATTGATATTGGATCCAACGGGTTCGTTATTCAGTAGTTCTTGTCCGGTTCTGGTTCTCCAATCTTCCAGTTTTTTCAATTCCTTTATATTAAATCCTTTGGTAATACTCCACCAGTTATTCCCTTTAAAAACACTTCCAGAATATCTGCCTATGATCAACTGGTTTCTGCCGACAAAAATGTTATTATAGAAATTAAAATGGGTATGTTCAAACTCAGGTGCATAGCTAATACTTGCTCCGTCTTCATTATAAATTACATTGTTATAAAAATAGCAATCCTTAACCTGAGTAGTATCCCGTAGACCATTCCATACATAAACACCTGCTTTGGCACTCGAAACCATACCGTCATTTTCGCTTATATTATACCTAATCGTATTGTTATACCAAGGACTGGCACCTACAAACTGGAAAAGTCCAAAACCCGCTCCTTGGTTTCCATAGGAAAGACAATATTGGATCGTGGAGTTGGTAACACCACCGTCAAAATCAAAACCGCCGCCATCGGTACTACCAGCAGATGTTTTGTTTTTATAGGATAGACAATGCTGTATTACAACTTGGTCCGCTTCGTACGCCCAAATCCCCACGGGACCGTTTCCTTTTCGGGGCATATCCCAGCCGTTATTAGTAGCCGTACAATATTCTATCAAAACATTGGTGCAGTTCCCAACCAAAATCCCATTCCCGCTATGGTTATTGAGTACCGTGGGGTCGCCAGGATTATTTTCGGCACGGCATTGCGCTATGTATATATCTCGACAATCCGTTTTGGAGCCCCTTCCCAAAACATGAATACCAGCAAAACCGTTGTTGAACGCATTGACATTCATAATACTAATTTGCGAAGCAGAGTCAATAAAAACACCCGATTTTTGAAACCCCGAAACAGCAATACTATCAACGGTCACATTGGTACTTTCACTAATCCAAATTCCGTTGCCTTAGATTTATGTTTTTATTCCGTTTCCAAGTAAAACGATATTTTTAATGGCCACAAATTTGGATGCTCGAACAATAACTGCAGTACCATTTCCTGAATAGATCTCTGCTGTACCTGCACCGTAAGATGTAACCAAAATGTTTTTTTCACGGGTACCGGAGCCTTTTATGGTGATCGTGCCTTCAAATGTTTGTCCACCTCTTAAATATACCGCATCACCTGCCCGCAACGCAATTTGACTTAACCGATTCATGCTTCTAAACGGTTTGGTAATACTTCCATTATTGGCATCATTGCCTGCTTCACTATCCAAATAAAAAGCACGATCTGCCGCCAATGTAATTTGTGTAATACCAACAAACATGATAAAAAGTGCTATTTGCAAGGTTTTGAACATAGAAATCAAATTCAGATCAACAGGAATACATCCTGTTGCACTAAAAATAAACGATCTTACTAGCCTATCCTATTAGTTGATGGATTTTAGCGTATTGCAACAACATAATGGTTTTCCCATCTTTAATCTCACCGGTATAAATCATATTAAATGCTTGTTCAAATGGCAATTCCAAAACCTCAATATTCTCTTGTTCTGCAACTAACCCACCGCCTTCTCCTACTTTCATTTCCTTGGTATAAGCTGCCACAAAAAAGTGTAGTATTTCCGTCACAGAACCCGGCGACATATACGATTCAAATATTTTTTGAACCTTGCTAATCTGGTAGCCCGTTTCTTCTTCGGTCTCTTTTCGAATACAGTCTTCAGCATTGTCTTTATCCAATAGCCCCGCACAAGTTTCAATGAGCATCCCCGAATCATTGCCGTTTATATAAGAAGGCATCCGAAACTGTCTGGTTAAAATAACCGTTTTGGAATCGGTATTGTATAGTAAAATGGTAGCGCCGTTTCCACGATCATAGGCCTCTCTACTCTGCGTTTGCCAAGTCCCGTTGGGATTTAAATAATCATAAGTTATTTTTCGGAGCGTATACCAGTTGTCGGACAGCACTTCCGTATTAATAATTTTCACTTTGCTATTCTGCATCTGGAACGTCATTTAGCTGGTAATAGACTTTCAAACCACGTTCCTGAGCAATCCGCACATCTTCATCGGCACCTTTGGAAGCACCTGCAATACGAAAAACAGCATCACATTTTTCGAGTAGTCGGTGAGCTGCTGGATATTGAATTTCGTCCCAAGCCGTATCACCCGGTTTGGTAGAACCAGCAAGATGGATCAACGGTAAGGCTACCCACTCGCCAATCATGGGAATATGTCCTTTTCTGAAAAGTGGAAGCGCAACAGCCTCCAAATTATGGAGGTTCTGTTGCATTAATTCGGAGTCATCATTCGTGCCACTACGATAGGGCCCTGCAATTAGTATGAGCATAATTGTTCTGTTTTTTTGTAAAGAAACTGAACTCTACACCGAAAAAAAATAATGTAGATTAAGAGCCTGTTTCTATGTTAAAATGCAAGCAAAAGAGTGTTTTTTATTGTAAA
>CAXBLH010000328.1:0-6625 GCA_963976315.1 uncultured Dyadobacter sp. | reverse complement strand
AATAACTGATCCTTTTGGGAAAAGCTATTGGTAATAAACAGCGCCCACATCGCTCTTAAACGGTAATCTGGTGCATTTTTATTTTTGTATTGCTGTTGAAGGGCTGCTATCGCAGAAAGCGAAAGCTTTTGTTTAGTAGCATGGTTTTGAAGAATTATTCTTGCTCTTCTCGCATGCCAGTCACTTTTACTAGTTTGCAAATTCGCCAGTTCCAAATCGGACAATTTGTTCAAATCATCATAACGTCCAGCCCAATGGGTCGCATTTGAAACTTTGGGATCCATACGAAATATTCGTCCAGTTTCTTTGTGGAGTACATCTGCACCACAAATATCAGCATCATGCCAGTCTAGGACATAAAGGCTTCCTTCTGGCCCTATTTCCATACTAAACCCAACCCATTGCGCATTATTCGCCATCATAAAATCATCACCATGCTGGCCTACATATCCCGAACCTTTTGGAATAAGTACATCAGATAATACGCCATGTTCATGAATATTCGCCATAAAAATCTTACCATTTTCCGATTCCGGAAAAGCATCGGATTGATAAATTCTTGCACCTCCATGTGCGGAGCGATGACTATGATCGGCGATGGTTTTAATATCGTCATAAATGTATGGATTGAAATGTTGTCCGCCCTGCCTGTGATAAATTCCACCTGGAATTACATACCATAAATGCGGAATGACGCACGCGGTAATGAAAAGTTGTCCTTTGGAGTTGAAATCTATACCCCAAGGATTACTAAATCCATGCGCTACCACTTCAAACTTTTCTTTGGTTGGATGATAACGCCATACCCCACCATTTATATCGGTGCCTTCACCTTCCAAAATATTTTCTGGAAAAACGTCACCATGCCCATAGATTTTACCTTCCCCTTGTGGCTTACGGATTTTTGAAGGAGTTGCAAAGCCCTGCGTTCCATAGAGCCATCCATCAGGTCCCCAGTGAAAACTATTTAAAGTTTCATGTCGGTCACGGATACCCCAGCCCGTTAGCCTAACCTCAATATCCTCCACATCTGCTTTGTCGTCGTGATTTTTATCGGGAATGAATAATAAGTTGGGCGGTGCACCCACGAAAACGCCATCAAAACCAACTGCAATAGCTGCGGGGAAGGCAATTCCTTCCATAAAAACCTTTCTACTATCAGCCTTTCCGTCGTGATCGGTATCTTCTAAAATCACGATTCGGCTATCACCAGAATTGGAAAACCCTTTCCCTCTGTCTTCATAATCACGGTTTTCGGCCACCCAAAGTCTACCACGGTCGTCCCAACAAAAGGCCATCGGCTGTGTTACCATTGGCTCAGCTGCCCATGCACTTACTTTAAAACCGTCTTTAATGGTCATTGCTGCCACTGCTTCATCAGCGGTCAAAAACTTAGCATCACGGCCTTCTTTCCGGGCTATATCCCAAAGAGCAGCAGTGATGTAAGTATTTCTACCTGAATATTTACCAAATGCCTCATTGAGCTTTACATCATCCAATTCACCGGTATAAATATATAATTGGTATTTAATAGTCTCTGTGCTTCCTTTTTTAATCGTCCAATCAGCTAAACGGGCTGTGGCTGGTCCAATACCCAGCTGGCTATCCACCCGCCAGTATTGCGGATAGCCTCGGTTGGTCGGATGCTCAAATATTGCAATATGTGCTAGGTCATTTCTGCCCTCGACCTGCATTCCAGCATCTACCCACATGGCACGTTGCCCCTCCGCCTTTTCATTACGTTGCCTAGCGGCATTCATAACTTCTCCTTTAATTCCAGCTTTCCATGGCATACGGACAAAAAGTCCACCATAGTCATATTTACCAATTATTACATCCGTTTGAGCTTCACCATTCCATTCCAAATCCAGGATATACTTACCATCTTCGATGGACATCGTCCAATTTTGAGTTTCTGTTAATACGGCTACCCCAGTTGAATCCAATAAATTATAGACGGTTTGCCATTTTACTTTTTCGCCTTTGTCCACAATAACACTGGCTGAAACTTTACGCCAATAATCGCCTTCTGGATGGTGAAAATAATCCCGACCGTTTACTCTGGTGAAACCCCAATAGATACCAGTCTGATGTTTGTGATGCCCTGGACTATACTCTGTCAGAAAACCGTTACCGTCGGGTGCAACCATGGGATGGAGATAGGGACGGAAATCGTTCTTAGCAATTTGAACTAAAATAGGTTTAGCTTCCCCATCTCTGAATAACTCTATCCGATCACCTTCGCTGTTCTGTACTATTTTAAGTTGGGTAGTTGTATAAGAATTAGGAGTAGACGGCGTGAGAACCGTATCCGTAAACCAGAAACCAAATGGAAACATTAATATTAGAAATGGCAGCAAGAGCGCTCTCATAAAAGATGGAGTTAGTTTCTTTTATAAGAATAAAGGGAATCTCTTTTACCCGGATTGGTACTCCGAAGTAAAGTATGGATGGGATTACTGGAATAGAAAAGCTGCGGGGAGAAGCAACTTAAAAGGAGATTTTAGAAGGAAGTGAAACTAATGAATTAGCTAAAAAATAAACTATGCTAATTTTTGAATACCGGGTTGGTTATTTTAGGCCTACTACCATAGTTACCAGCCCAATGATGTTTGGAGGTGAATTCGTAAATACTTTTTAATAGTCCTATCAAGAGTTTGTATCGTATAACGAAAGTAGATTATATAAATATTTATATGTACAATCCAAAGCAAAACTTCTCACATAACCTGTTTCCAATGAAAACGGCACTTCATGTACTCCTGTGTTTTTTTATACTTATCGGGTTTGGATCATTTAATACAAAACCCAAATGGAAGCCACTTTTTAATGGCAAAAATCTTAAAGGATGGTACACTAGTGGTAACGCTACTTGGGAGGTGAAGGATGGTGTAATAACTGGAACCGACGGGAGAGGTCATCTTTATGCCGATCCTGTTTTGAAAAACCTGGAAATTAAAGGGGAGTTCAGAATCAGCAGCCAGGGTAAAAGTGCGAATGGAGGTTTATATTTTCGAGCCAATGCCCCTGCCAACGATCCAAATGCCTTTCCTCAGGGATATGAAGCACAAATTTGCAACAGTCAGGATGCCTATACTGGCTGGCTTTGGAAGCCTGGAACACCCACGGGAAAAGCCAGTGCCTTACTTACAAAAGATGGAGAATGGTTCCCAATGCGGGTTCAGGCTATTGGTAGTACCATAAAAATTTGGGTAAAAGATCAGCTTGTAATGACCCATATTGATGAGGAATACAAAGAAGGCCATTTTGCACTGCAGTGTCATAATGCAGGCATGACCTTTGAGGCAAAAAATGTTTATTATAAAAAGCTTGATTAGTTTTTACAGGGATCAAATACAATTTCTAATCCTTGACCGTCTCCTCACAGGACATCACCAAGGCACAATGCCAAAATGAACCTGTCTGTTGAGAAACGAAAAGATAATTTACAGCAAAAAGATAGCCTTCCTTTTAAGATAAAAGGAAGGCTAAAATGTACGGTTGAAACGTAACCGTTAATAGTAATAATGCTTACTCAATCACTTCAAACCCACAATACGGAACCAGTACAGCAGGTACTTTCACCGTTCCATCTGCTTGCTGGTTATTTTCCAGTAAGGTGGCTACAATACGAGGTAATGCCAGGGCAGAACCATTAAGCGTATGTAGTATATGGGTTTTCTTGTCCTGGTTTTTATATCTTAATTTCAAACGGTTTGCTTGGTAGGTCTCAAAATTAGAAACCGAACTACACTCCAACCAACGTTCTTGTCCGGCAGACCAAACTTCGAAATCGTAAGTAATTGCAGAAGTAAAGCCCATATCACCAGCCGATAATCGCAGAATACGGTAAGGAAGTTCAAGCTTGTCTAGTAACCCCTTTACGTGTTCCACCATTTCGTCCAAAGCCTGATAGGAATCTTCTGGCTTACAGATCTGAACGATTTCAACTTTATCAAACTGATGCAAGCGATTCAGACCGCGAACATGCGCACCCCAGCTACCTGCTTCTCTACGGAAACAAGGGGTATGACCCGTAATCTTAACGGGAAGTTCCGATTCCTGAACGATCACGTCACGATACAAGTTGGTGAGCGGTACCTCAGCAGTGGGAATCAAATACAAGTCATCAGCTGCTGTATGGTACATTTGTCCTTCCTTATCAGGCAATTGACCCGTTCCAAAACCGGAATCTTCATTGACCAAAATAGGGGGCTGTACCTCCGTATATCCAGCGTTTCCAGCTTCGTTTAAAAAGAAGGAGATCATGGCACGTTGTAACCTAGCCGCTTTGCCTTTATAAACTGGGAAACCAGCACCAGTAATTTTATTACCTAGCTCAAAGTCAATCATAGGAGCATGGTTTTGCCCCAACTTTTTGATCAACTCCCAATGTGGCAATGCACCTGCATGTAAAGTTGGCTTTTCACCTGCTTCAAAAACAGTTACATTATCTTCTGCCGTTTTACCCTCAGGAACAATTTCATGAGGCAAATTCGGGAGCTTCACCAACGCTTCGTGTAAGGTTGCATCAGCGACTTTATGCTGCTCATCAAGCTCCTTGGAGCGTTCTTTTAAAACAGCGGTTTCTGCTTTGGCTGCATTAGCCAATTCCTGTTGTCCCGACTTCATTAAACCGCCAATTTCCTTGGCTTTCGCGTTAGAGGCGGCCAGTACATCGTCCAGTTCTTGTTGGAGTTCACGGCGCTGCTTATCCAATGCAATCACCAAGTCAACTGCCTCTTCGGCATCCTTGAAATGACGTTTTTGTAATCCGGCAATCGTTAATTCCCGATTTTCCCGTATGAATGCTGTTTGTAACATTTTTATATAATCGCAGACTTCCGCCCACAACATTTAATGATATGCAATTTCAATTATATGGTTCTAATACTTTACGGTGAAGTAAAAATATCCTTCATCGCATCTTCGTAATAAAACAGTCTTTCGTTCAGCAAGTTCAATGCTTCTGCCTTATACTTAGAATGAATTAATAGCGATAAATTATGTTCCGACGCACCGTACGAAATCATTCGTATAGGAATTGGTTTCATGGCATCGAGTACTTTAAGAGCTATTCCTTCCTTGTCTGCACTAAAATTACCTACGATACAAATAATATTCTGGTCTCTATCATGTTCCTCAATATCAGCAAATTCACGCAATTCAGCCGTAATTGCTTCCAGGTTTTCGTCATTATCTATCGTCACCGATACAGACACCTCCGAAGTGGTAATCATATCCACAGGAGTTTTGTATTTTTCAAAAATCTCAAACACTCTACGAAGGAAGCCGTAGGCATTCAGCATACGGGTCGAATGGATATAAATCGCCGTAATATTGTCCTTAGCTGCGATAGCCTTAATTTCCCGATCACTAGTTTGATTTGCAATGAGAGTACCTGGAGCATCTGGCTGCATGGTGTTTTTTAACCGAACCGGTACATTACGCATTTTTGCTGGTGTAATGGTACTCGGATGCAAAATTTTCGCTCCAAAATAGGCGAGCTCAGCAGCCTCTTCAAATGTCAATTCACGTATTGGGAAAGTGCGTTTTACAATCCGTGGGTCATTGTTATGCATCCCGTCAATATCCGTCCAGATCTGAATTTCCTCTGCACGAATGGCACCACCAATCAACGAAGCCGTATAGTCCGACCCACCTCTTTTTAGGTTATCTACTTCTTCACGTGGATTTCTACAGATAAAACCCTGTGTCACAATCACTTTTTTCTCTGGGTGTTGATCCAACATTGCCGTTAGTCTTGCCTCTATCTCCTTGAGTACCGGCTCTCCGTCAGCGTCAATTCTCATAAAATCCAGTGCAGGAAAAAGTACCGCACTATCACCGTTTTCTTGGAGATAGGCATTGAACATTTTGGTACTTAACAACTCTCCTTCGGCAACCAGTTGCTTTTCGTGCTTAAGCGTAAATGGTCTAATGCCTACTAAGGAACGAATGAACCCGAATTCACTCTCTACTATTTTTTTCCCATTATCCAGACCGTCGGCAGTTGCATACAGGTCTTGTAAGAATTGATCATAATGTGCTTTCAATTCGTCTAATAAACGGCTCGACAAGGCTGTATCATTGGCCTTAGCAGCCTCTCCAATAGCAATAAGCGCATTTGTGCTTCCCGAAAGAGCTGACAAAACTACGATTTTACGACTGGGATCGTTATTTAGAAGTTCACGGATCGAGTGCATACGCTCAGGCTTTCCAACTGAGGTACCGCCAAATTTCCAGACTTGCATATTGTATTGATTAAGTTTTTAATTGATAGCTGATTTATTAAACAGTTTGGGTGGTAAATATTTTATCTTTAAGACCCACCATTTTAATAGCTGTAATGGCAGCCTCATCGCCCTTATTACCATGTACGCCTCCTGCACGATCAACAGCCTGCTGCATCGTATTGGGAGTTAGTACTCCAAAAATGACTGGCTTACTATTTTGAATACCTACGTTGGTTATTCCTTGCGCCACCGCATGATTGATATAGTCATTATGCTTGGTTTCGCCCTGAATCACCACGCCTAATGCAATCACGGCATCTATATCCGTTCTTTGGGCATACCATTGTGATGCCAAGGTAAGCTCAAAGCTACCAGGAACATTTCCTCGT
>CAXBLH010000327.1:0-6636 GCA_963976315.1 uncultured Dyadobacter sp. | reverse complement strand
TGTGTTTGCGAACTATCAATAAAAAATCGTTCCTGAGATTTTTTTTCGTTTACAAACAATAACCATTTTTACAGTATACATCGTGCGGACCACATTCTTGGGTAAGGTAAGATGGTTTTGAAATCAGTGGGGAATACGATTGGGGCGAAAAATCCATTTTACTGATTATTCTGGGAATTATTGTTTTAAATTGAAAATTATTGTTATTTCTATAAAAACTAGTACTTTTATGTTCGTATTCAACGTATTAATTATCGGGTTTCAAAGCAATTTGGACTCGACAACTCCTAAAACTAGTCTACCATGAACTCGTTGGACGACAAGCCCACATTTACAGAAGGTGGTGCAATACATGATTTAAATTTTGCATCGGTGTTTGACAAAAGTTATTCTGGCTTGGTGTATTTTTCGTTTAAATTAATTGACAATAAGCAGGAAGCGGAAGATATAGTTCAAAATGCTTTTGTAAGTTATTGGAATGTTAAAGAGGATATAGGGAAGGAGCCAAATGTGGTTAAAAGCTTCTTATATACCACTGTTAGAAATTCCTGTATGGATTTGTTAAGACATCGGTTGGTAATCCGTAAGTTTCGAGGCCAGTTAGAGGAAGATCCCATTGAAGAAAATATAATTGATAATGAAATAATACGTGCCGAAGTATTGTCCCAAATTTTTAATGCCGTGGAGTTATTGCCCAACGGATGTAAGCAGGTATTAAAAATGAGCTATTTTGAAGGCAAGAGAAATCAGGAGATTGCCGAAGAACTGGGTGTGTCCATCAATACCGTTAAAACACAGAAGCAACGAGCCCTACAATTACTCAGACTAAAATTAACGCCCCCAGTCTTTGGGGTACTTGTTTTCCTATTTTTGTTTTAGAATAGACTCGTAATCTTTCTTTACGGGTTGCACTAGTTGAAGGCTGCCATGAGGTTAGTAACTTCATAGCATCAATAAGCTTTCCAGGTAAAAGGAAATAGTACGAATGGATTATGCTTACATAGGGCTTACCAATTATTCCCAAATGAGGTTATAGCTGTGGCGTATTTACTTCTGGCTTTTGAACAAAAAAGTCTTCAATCAAAATGATTCTTGACAAGAATCTGAGCTTTGTCCAAAAATAAATCTAATATTTTACAATCTTTTTCACCCATTTTAATTCTGAGTCCGTCTTAGTACTGCAAAAGGGATTTTATATGAAAAAGAAAGAGGAACCATTCGTAATAGCTGATTTGATTTCAAGATATCTCAAAGGAGAACTTTCGGTAGAAGAACTAGCGCAACTTAGAGAGTGGGCACATGCTGATCATAAGAACCAAGCCATGCTAGAGGGGTTAGAGAATGGAGAGACTTTGGAAAAGGAGCTGGCGTTTTATGCTTCGGTGGATAAAGATTCGGCCTGGAGGAAGTTAACACATACCCTCAAGGAAAATCCGGAGCAGCGCACCAAACCATTAATGAGGTATTGGAGATATGCAGCAGCTATCATGGTGATGGGCGTATTTTTATATGCTACTTTCGAGCTTGCGTATAAGAGAAAGAGTTCGCAAATTTCTAAGGTAGAGGTGCCACCACTAAGGAATGATTTGCTTCCTGGAGGAGATAAGGCAACTCTTACGTTATCGGACGGCCTAGTGATTGCGTTGGAAGATATGAGAGATGGGACAGTAAAGGAAGAAAACGGGATCCGAATTAGTAAAAATAATGGCCAGATTGCTTATGAAATCATTAATATAGAAAGTCCAGGGGAGGTTTACTATCATACCATACGTACTCCTGTTGGGGGTCAATACCACGTAGTACTGCCTGATGGAAGTAAGGTGTGGCTCAACTCGGAGTCTTCTCTTCATTTTCCAACGGTATTTAGAGGGACGGAAAGGGTAGTGGATTTAGCGGGTGAGGGGTATTTTGAAATTGCTAAAAATCCCGAAATGCCTTTTTTAGTTCATACTGAAAAAACGAATGTAAAAGTCCTTGGAACGCATTTTAACCTCATGGCTTATCCGAATGAGCTCTTTTCTCAAACTACTTTGTTAGAAGGTTCTGTAGAAGTGAGTGATGGGGTTCAGAACAAAACCTTAAAACCAGGTCAGCAGGCATTTATCGGCGGTGGAATAAGTATTAAAAAAGTAAATCCAGACGAAGCGATTGCATGGAAAAATGGTTACTTTTTATTTGAAAGCGAAGATCTGAAAACTATCCTTCGGCAGCTTAGACGGTGGTATGGATTTGAAATTGTAAATGATGAGTTAGTTCCCAATAAACATTTTACGGCCTATATTTCGCGAAACAATACTTTATCCCAAGTACTCAAAATGCTGGAAATGTCTGGCGAATTGAAATTTAAAATAGACGGGAAAAAGTTGTATATCCGGGAAACTCCGTAAGACAAAGACAAGAAGAAGGCTTAAAAAAAACCGATAGCGCAGCAACGCTATCGGTTGAATGAGCTATGAAGATTAAATATACAGTGCCAACCATAAACTATTCCTAAACTCAAACTTTTTAAAATTATGCAAAAAAAGGTACACTACAAAGGTGGAACAATACGAAGTCGTATTCCGCTCAAAATATTTCTTGTAATGAAATTAAGTATCCTACTCATGACTATCGCCTGTTTGCAGGTAAGTGCAGCGGCCATTTCCCAAAAATTATCGTTATCGGTGGAGAAGGCGCCTTTGGAACAGGTCATCAAAATGATTAAAAAAAGAAGTGGTTATCAATTTATCTATAACGATGAACTTCTTAAACGAGCCAGACCTGTCACGATGAATGTATCTGAAGGGACCTTGGCACAAGTACTAGAACAGTGTTTTGACAATCAGCCGCTTACTTATGAGCTCCTAGACAAAACGATTGTAGTCAAAAGAAAGGTGGTTGAAACTCATAAGGATCAATCGGTAGAGGAGCCTCTTAAGCTGGAAGTGCGAGGCAAAGTCACGGATGAGAAGGGTGCTCCGTTGCCGGGAGTAAGTATCCTTATAAAAGGTACGCAACAAGGAATGTTAACCGATGTGAAAGGAGCATTCAGCATGGAGTTGCCTAATGAAAATGCAGTATTAGTGTTTTCATTTGTGGGCTATTTGTCGCAGGAAGTGAGCGTTGCCAACAGATCTGTGCTCAATATTTCATTAAAAGTAGATGAAAAAGCTTTGGAGGAAGTGGTAGTAGTAGGATATGGTACTCGTGCCAAAAGTGACCTCACCGGGGCTATTTCTCAAATATCTGCGGAAGAAATAGCAAAGCAGAACACGCTCTCTCCACAGATGGCCATGCAAGGAAAAATGGCGGGGGGATTTGTGAGTAATCCCGGTAGTGATCCTACTGCTAGGCCGTCTATCAGGATTAGAGGGGTTAGCACGCTCGGCTTCAACGACCCTTTGTATGTAATCGACGGCATCCCGCTGACCGAAGGGGGAGCTTCTTCTTCCGCCTCCCGTGACCAGGATCTGAGAGGGCCTATTAATGTGTTTTCCCTGATCAATCCTAATGATATCGAGTCTATATCCGTACTAAAGGATGCATCAGCTTCTGCTATATACGGAGTAAGAGCATCCAATGGCGTGGTTTTGATCACAACCAAAAGAGGTTCCAGTGGTAGGGCTACTGTAAATGTTTCCGCAAATTATGGGGTTCAGAACAATTCGAAACGATATAAAATGGCCTCTGTTAAGGATTATGTCGACTGGAGCATGGAAGCTAAAAATGCTAATCCTGCTTATAATCCGGATCAATATTATTCTTTGTATGACGAGTCCTCTCCTAATTACCTAGGTAACAGCCGGGATTATACCAATGATTGGGTTAATTCTACCATTGCCAAAAACGCTGCAGTACAGGATTTTAACGTATCCATTTCTGGTGGAAACAAAATGTCTACTTATGCAGCTGGGGTTGGTTCTTCTATGCAAGAAAATGTTTTTAAGTCCAATAAATTTACAAGACATTCTCTCTTTTTTAATTCGGATCATCAGCTTACCAAATGGTTAAAAGTAGGGGAGTCGTATCGATTTATTTATACCAATACCAATTCCCATCCTGGCGGTGAACTTACTACCGCTTTTGGAGCACCATGGCAGCCACTTTACGATTCAGATAATTTATATGGTTATGCGGCACCGGGTAGAAGTATTAATAACACTTTCTATTCCTATGGATACGGTACTGCCACGCGATCCAATTTCTTGGGATTGGCAGATTTGGAGCGGAGCGAAAGGAATATGTTAAGAAATTTGGGAACCGTTTATGCAGAATTGACACTGCTGCCGGGATTAAAATTAAAGACCAATTTTAGTTTTGATTACTATAATAACAACCGGGATTCTTTCTCAAAAGTTGACCGTGGCGTTTTTGAAGTGGCTCGAGGCATCCCTTATCCGAGCACTACTGGTAATACTTATGGTAGAAGATTGAACGACAATGTGAATCTGGTAAAAGAACTGTCTGCGACTTATTCTAATACTTTTGGGAAACATTCCCTGGATATTATTTTAAATGGTATGGATCAAAAGGTTCAATGGAACCTCACGCAAATGACCGTTGATAATCAGTCGCCCATAACAGATTGGGATCAACGAAGAATAGAAGAAGGATGGGCAAATACTTCCAAAAGTGTTTTTTATGAGCGAAATCGTTCAGGGCTCCAAGGATACATGGGCAGAGTAAGCTACCATTATGACAGGAAAATCTATTTTGATGCAACGGTTCGGCGAGATGGAACCTCCAAGTTTGGCCCAGGATACAAATGGGGTACCTTTCCATCTTTTGCTGCCGCATGGCGGATATCCTCCGAAAGGTTTATGGATTTTAGTTGGATGGACGACCTGAAAATCAGGGCTGGCTGGGGTAAACTAGGAAACCAGGAAACCCGTGACTACGCATTCCTTTCTCAGGTTAATATGAATCCCAAAGCAGCTTTTGGAGCAGGAACCACTGGTGATGGTACCATTTATGCAGGCTCTACCTTGGGCGATTTCCCAATCGAGGATATGAGTTGGGAAACAGTAACGACCAGTAATATTGGATTTGATGCCCTTTTCATGAACAGTAAATTGGCAGTAACCTTAGAATATTATAATAGAATGACGGATGGTATTCTACAAACGGTTTCTATACCCAAGGTCATTGGTGTGCTGAATAGTCCAGTACTGAATCTTGCTCAGGTAATAAATAAAGGCTTTGAATTTCAGGTCGGGTATTCCGATGCAGCCGGTCCATTGGGATATAATATTTCCACGAATTTTACTACGGTTAACAACCATGTAAAAAAGTTATACGGTGGACAGCCGGTTACCGGTGGGAGCACGCGAATAGAGGAAGGTTATTCTATGAACTATTTATACGGATATAAAACCCAAGGTCTTTTTCAAAGCGATCAGCAAGTGGCAGAGTATCTAGCCAATGTGAGCGACGCTGGGTATGATGCTCAAAAAGCGGCGGGGGATGTGATTTTCTCGGATATAAATGGTG
Source organism: uncultured Dyadobacter sp. (assembly GCA_963976315.1). Lineage (GTDB taxonomy): Bacteria > Bacteroidota > Bacteroidia > Cytophagales > Spirosomataceae > Dyadobacter. The sequence continues at coordinate 1,167 of CAXBLH010000327.1, read as the reverse complement.
CCCCCTTAGACACCGATCCGGAAGGTACTTATGTTAATCATAATCCTGATGGTAAAATCGACGCTTATGACCGAAGCTACTTAGGGAAATCTATTCCTGGCTATTACTACGGAATAAATTTAGGGTTGAAGTATAAAAATTGGGATACCAACCTAAGTTTCAGAGGAACTGGGGATGTGCAAAAGGTAAACACGCAAGGGAAGCAGAGCATTGCCGGATTTGGCGGTCATTTCCTTTCACGGTATAGCAATAGGTGGACTCCTGAAAATACTTCCAGTGTTATTCCTAGGGCAGTGCAAAGTGATCCTTCCGGGAATAATCGCATAGCAGATCGTCATGTGGAAGATGCAGGGTTTTTGCGTTTTCAAAACTTTCAAGTGGGGTATAGCTTCCAAAGCGACTTCCTAGAAAAGAAGGGAATGAAACAGTTGCGCTGTTATCTATATGGAAATAATATTTTTGTTTTATCTGGCTATAATGATCTTGATCCAGAAGACATTACCACACCCACCACTTTTGGCTTTGGGGTAAACCTAAGCTTTTAACTTTTATACTTATGAAACTTAGAAATATACGAAATTACAGTAGCGCGCTACTATTGGCTATGATGAGCCTCATGGCTTGTGATCCAGATACTATAGACCTTACCCCTATTGGGAATACCGAAGGGGAGTATTTTCAGAATGAGGCGCAAATGGAAGAAGCCGTGATGGGGGTTTACCAAAAATTAGCTTTTTTCTATGCTTTTAGAGGTGGACAAAACAACAATTTAGCACCAGTCTGGCATTTGCCCAGTGATGATCTTACCACTACTGCTAACTATTCCCAAGAAAATTTTTCGGGGCTAAACGGTGGGAATGGACAGTTAAGTCTGTTTTACGATTATTCCTACCAATTGATTTCACGTGCCAATACGGTTTTGCAGAAGATTGAAGAAAATGGAGACTTTGCCTATAAAAAGCAACCTGAACTTAAGAATCACCATAAAGGGGAAGCTCTTTTTTTAAGAGCACATATATACTTTTTACTTTGGAATGTTTATGGCACTGCACCCCTAGTTTCGAAGCGTATTACGCAACTCGCTAATGCCTACCCTGAAAACTCAAAGGGTACTGACCTCTTGGATCAGGCGATAGTAGATCTCAACGAAGCTGCTACCCTTTTACC
>CAXBLH010000326.1:0-6644 GCA_963976315.1 uncultured Dyadobacter sp. | reverse complement strand
TTTGGATAATTATCTTATTTACAGCTGTAAATGCTATTTCCAAGAGTTTTTCGCAAGAAAGGTACGGTAGGTTAATTTATTATTATAGCCTTTGTAGTCCTCAGGCAATAATACTGTCCAAGATTATATATAATTCCATGGTAATGCTGGTATTGTCATTACTTGGTTTTGGATTTTATGCTTTTGTAATGGGAAATCCGGTGGGCGACTTGCAGCAATACTTGTTAAGTATCGTGTTGGCGGCTTTAGGCTTTGCATCCGTGCTTACTCTTATTTCGGGTATCGCTTCCAAAGCTGAGAATAGTGCAACTTTGATGGCTGTGTTAAGCTTCCCGATTATTTTACCGATGTTATTAATGACCATCAAATTAGCCAAAAATGCCTTAGATGGCTTGGACTGGTCGGTAAGTATGGACGAAATACAAACCCTACTGGCAATAGATGCCATAGTAGTTACCCTTAGTTATTTGCTTTTCCCCTATTTGTGGCGAAGCTGAGAAATTTATAGCTATTAAATATTATTTTAAAATGAGAAAGATTTGGTGGAAAATACTGTGCATTATTCTTTTAACCTACGTGATGATACGTGGTTTTGTGGGGCCAGTACCGCATTTGCCAATTTTGAATGAAACCATTCGAAATACCTATTTTCATGTAGCACTGTGGCTAGCAATGACAACCTTGTTGTTTGCATCCATGGTTTTTTCAATTCGTTATTTGAGCAAAGGGCTACAATTATATGATGATGTCGCCAGTGAATTGGCAAAATCTGCTATATTTTTTGGGATATTGGGTTGTCTTACTGGTTCAGTTTGGGCCAACTTTACATGGGGTGATCCATGGCCAAACGACCCTAAACTAAATGGTGCAGCCGTAGGTATATTAATATACTTGGCTTACCTACTGCTTCGTTCTTCCTTGGAGGATGAACAAAGAAAAGCACGTATATCGTCAGTTTACAACATATTCGCCTTCGCAGTATTTATTCCACTGATCTATATACTACCCAGACTCACGGATTCTTTACATCCTGGAAGTGGGGGGAATAGTACGTTCGGTTCATTTGACCTTAATAATGACATGAGGAAGGTATTCTATCCTGCTATTATAGGCTGGATACTTTTAGGCCTTTGGATGGCTGAACTGCGAGTACGGTTGAAAATTATTGATCGCATACAAAACGATTAAAAACCCTACCGATAATTAACATATCTCAATAAGTTTCGTTTGTAATATAAAGTAGACATGAAAATCGTTTATAAATTAATCTTATCACTTTTACTGGCAGTTGTTGCTACTAGTAATTTATGGGCACAAAACGCACAGGCACCCGTAGAAATGGCCGATAAAATGCGTGAAGATGGAAAGATCTGGATCGTTGTTGCAGTAATCACTGTTGTATTTTTAGGTATTGCTGTTAATATGCTACGCCTAGAATCAAAAGTATCCAAAGTGGAAAAGGAGCTAAAAATAAAATAAGGAATTAAAAATTAGTCGTCATGAAAAAAATTCAAATATTCGGTCTTGTAATCATCGCCATTGCGATTGGTATCATCGTCACTACTGCTGGTGACGCAAGTACTTATGTAGACTTCTCGAAAGCCCAAAAAATGGCTGAAAACGGAGATAGTGAAAGTATACACGTGGTAGGTACTTTAAAAAAGGACCACTCAGGAAATATACTTGAAATGGAATACAACCCTGTTGTGGATCCAAATTACTTTGCATTTACTTTGATTGACAACAACAATGTCGCTCAAAAAGTCATTTATAAAAACAGCAAGCCCCAGGATTTTGACAAATCGGAACAAGTGGTGGTGGTTGGCAAAATGGAAAATGGAGCATTTAACGCCGAAAAAATTCTAATGAAATGCCCTTCAAAATATGAAGAAGGAAAATTGGAAACTACTGAACATACTGCCCAAAAATCATGATGCATACTACCATTGGAAATGCCGGTCATTTACTGGTAATTATTGCTTTTGTAACCGCCGTTCTAGCAACATTCGCTTACTTTAAAGCAGGCTTATCCAACACCCCAGTTTCCGAACTTGCAAGCTGGAAAAAATTCGCAAGAGTTACATTTTTTGTTCACATGGCAGCCGTGATTGGTGTTGTGTTTTCATTATATTGGATCATTGGTAATCATTATTTCGAATACCATTATGCTTGGAAAAACTCTTCCCTTTCTCTACCTACTGGCTATACAATTTCCAGCTTTTGGCAGGATCAGGAAGGTAGTTTTCTATTATGGATTTTCTGGAATGTCATTTTAGGGTTCATACTTATATTCTCCAATAGATCATGGGAAGCACCTGTAATGACCATTTTTGCGTTGGTTCAGGCATTTTTGACTTCCATGATTTTGGGAGTTGTGATTCCTGGCATTGAGCTAAAAATTGGTTCTACCCCATTTTTACTTTTAAAAGAGGTAATGCCAAACCTACCCGTTTGGAAAATGGATCCAAACTTTATTCCAAAGGACGGGAACGGATTGAATCCACTTCTTCAAAACTACTGGATGGTAATTCACCCGCCGACGCTATTCTTAGGCTTTGCTTCGACGATAATTCCATTTTCGTTTGCAATGGCTGGTCTTTGGACCAAAAAGACGCAAGAATGGATACGCCCTGCTTTACCATGGGCATTGCTTTCCGCACTAATCTTAGGCGTTGGTATTCTGATGGGAGCCTATTGGGCTTATGAAACTTTGAATTTTGGTAGCTACTGGAACTGGGATCCAGTGGAAAATACCTCTTTCGTTCCTTGGCTAATATTAGTAGCTGCCGTGCATACCATGATTATTGGTCGACGGAATGCTACCGCTCTAAAAACGTCGTTTATCCTGACGATCGCCACTTTCGTGCTTGTATTGTACTCTACATTCATGACAAGAAGCGGTATTTTGGGTAATGCCTCTGTTCACTCCTTTACGGATTTAGGATTGTCGGGTCAATTGTTGATTTACCTATTGACTTTCCTATTTGTATCAGTCGGACTACTTATTTACAGATGGAAGCTTTTACCTTCGGATGAAGACGAAGTATCTACCTATTCTCAGGAATTTTGGATCTTTATTGGTGCCACATTATTGTGCTTATCTGGCTTTCAAATCCTAGCAACTACCTCTATTCCTGTATATAATAAAATTGCAGAAGTTTTTGGTACAGTACTGAACTTGGCGCTACCAGCGGATCAAATTGCACATTATAACAAATTCCAACTTTGGTTTTTCTCGTTAATCATCATTTTAACTGGTGTTGGACAATTTTTCTGGTGGAAACGTATTGGTAAAAATAAATTACAGGCACTCTATAACCCACTGTTACTGGCATTGATTATTAGTGGTGCAATCATCACTTTCCAAGGGGTGAAGGACATCAAATATATCGTGATGCTAACAGCAGCAGTTTTTGCAATTGTTGCTAACGGCAGTATTCTTTTAGACATACTAAAAGGCAATTATAATTTGTCGGGTGGAGCTATCACTCACATAGGAGTAGCTCTTATGCTAATCGGAATCTTGTTTTCTTCGGCCTATACCAAAGTTGTTTCGATCAACAATACAGGTCTGATGATTTCTAGAAGTGAAGAATTTACACAAAACGACAATAAAGAAAACAAGGAAAACATTACACTTTGGTTGAACAAACCTGAGAAAATGGGTGACTATATGCTTACATGGCGTGATGTTAGAATTGAACCTCGTCATATTCCGGAATATATTTCAAAAAGCTGGGTTGATCTGATTGAAGGCGACTACCGTGCAGTGGCTTTAAGGGATATCGTTGTAAATGATAAGCAATACTATGCCAAAGGAGATACCTTAGAAATTTCTATTACGAAATTGAGTATCGCGAGCCATCTGGAAAGGTATTCAACCTATTCCCTAGGGTACAAATTAACCCAAGAATGGGTGGTATTGTATCTTCACCGGATATTCAAAGAAAACCGGCAAAAGATTTGTATACCTACGTATCTATGGTAACTAACCCAACGGCTGAGCCAGTTTGGAGCCAAACAGAAAACTTTACGGTTAATTTGCGTGATACCTTCTTTGTAAACGACTATGTAGCCATTTTGGACAATGTAGTACGCACAGAAGAAGTGGAAGGTGTAAAGTTAGAAGAAGGTGATGCCGCCGTTAAAGCCGTTATCCGCGTATTGGATAAGGAGAATGAATACATCATAACCCCCTCATTCGTCATTCGCGATCGATTGGTTGCCAGAAAACCTGAAGTACACAATGAGCTTGGGGTGCGGATTCAATTTATGGAAATCAATCCACAAACAGGACAGTTTACGTTTGCGGTTAACACGACGCAGCGCGACTTTATAGTAATGAAAGCCACTGAAAAGCCTTTGATCAATATCCTATGGTTAGGTACGTTTGTACTGATGATTGGTATGATTTTGGCGACAATACGTCGATTTAGAGAATTCATAAAATTCAGAGATCGTGAGAATAAACCTTCCAAACCATCGTCTTCAAAAGGCAAATCGGTAATGGCTTAAAATTTGTTTTGAAAAATAAAAATGCCGACTTAGCAATGAGTCGGCATTTTTTGTGATTAGCATTTCAGCATGGCTAATGCTCTACTAGCGTTGCTTCAAATTATACCTGACTTTCGCAAATAGGAAGGCACCATTTGAACCCATTTGAACTGGATCCCAGCTACCTCCTGATTCTGTTACCGTTGGATTCGATTTGTCGGGGTATACATTTAGTAAATTACTACCTCCTACTGCCAACGATAATTGTTTATTAAGTTTATAACTAATCGTCAAGTCGGTCTGTATTTTTGCAGAATAGGTATCAATTTCATCATTCCAATTCGCCAACTGAACTTGGCCAAAGCGCACCAGACGTAGCATTACATTCCAATTGTTAACGGCATAATCAAGCGTTAAATTAATTTTGGAAGGTGGAGCGGAAGCCAAAACAAAATAACGTTCCCGATTATCGAAATAAGTACTTTCTTTTCCTTCCAAAAGTGGAACGGTATTAATATCTCCTAAATCCATCCAATTAAAATTGGCTGCCAAAGTGGTAGTTAGCTTTCCCACTGCCAAAGGCTGGTTATGGGCTACGATAATATCAATTCCGGAGGTGGTAGTGGAAGAAAGCGCATTTGTAAAAAACTGTGCTTGGCCCACATTTAGGTCCGTGAGTAGTTTACCAATTTTCGGATCCGTATTTTTAAACTGCCCTGTTAGCACCACCCGATCCTTTACATTGACATAATAACCATCCACCGTCACCGACAGATTGGAGACTGGCGCATAAGTAATACCAATGCTCGCATTCTGAGAAGTTTCCTGACGTAACTTTGGAATGCCCAGGGCCTTGGTTACCTCACTCTCATTATTGGCTAGCAGAACATCCACAGCCTTGCCATTCACAAAATTGGTAAAAGTAGAATTAAAATATTTCTGCGCTAAGGACGGCGCCCTAAATCCGGTACTAAGGGTAGCTCTAAATGCCAAATCAGAATTTACACGATAACGTGCGCCCAACTTACCATTGATGGTGTTCCCAAAGTCACTGTAATTTTCATAACGAACTGCCGCATCTACCAATAAACTTTTGGTAATATCCGCTTCCAAATCTAAATAGGCACCTACATTGGACCTTCCGTTATTCGTAACATCCGCTGGACTATATCCCGGAAACCCTTGTGAACCACTAGGTAAAGTGGGGTCATAATTATAGTATGATGGCCTTTCACCTGCAAAAATTTTATACCTTTCAAACCGGTACTCTCCACCAAAAGCGACATTCAGCCCTTGTAAAATGGTTTTATAGTTTCTCGTAAAATTCAAATTAGTTACATTTTGACCTAACTGAAAACCACCATTTTCGAAGTCACGTTGCGACAAGGCACCTAACGATCTATTTAAGGAGTGCTTTACAAAAAATTGAAATTTGTTGAACCCATAAGTATTACTAATATCCACGTTCCAGTTACGCCAGGAAGTTTTGGCACCTACCGTAGCCGCTCGGTCGTCTATTACACTTGAAATTAGCGGATCAAATCCATTGGGATAAACCGACTTTATATTACGATCATCGTCGGCAAATCGGGTCCAAGCGTAAGAATCACCTTTGCGTTTATTTATTCCTCCAAAACTATAAATTTCTATATTTTCCGTTATTGGAAAACTACTATTAAAGTATAAAGAAGCATTCTGAATCTGAGGATCACCGAATTGTCTGCGTTGTAAATCCAAGGTATCCGATACGCTATTGGCCCTATTGGTGTGGTTGCGGTAATTAAAATCTGCAGTTAAATTAACATACCCCTTTTGTAAAACTTTAAAACCATAATTTACATTCGCATTATAATTAAGACCATCTATTTTTTGATTGTCAAAACGATATTTTGCCAAATAACCACCTCCACTGGCGTTGGCTGTAAGTTCTTTTACATTACTTTTTAGTACGATATTAATGACGCCTGCAATGGCATCGGAGCCATATTGTGCCGCAGCACCATCAGGTAAAATTTCAATACGCTCAATAGCAGCAGAAGGAATTGCATTAAGATCAGTACCAGTATTCCCACGCCCTCTTGTACCAAATAAATTAACCAAGGCAGACTGGTGCCTTCTTTTTCCATTAATGAGTACCAAAGTTTGATCAG
>CAXBLH010000325.1:0-6671 GCA_963976315.1 uncultured Dyadobacter sp. | reverse complement strand
GTGGTCGCATTGGAAAGTTGATACCAGCGTTTCGGGTCAATCGCTATTTTATCCCCCAAAGAAACATTTGGAGTAGGCGTATGGTAAACATTGATATTTCTGGAAATAGAAGCCGAGGCAAACGTATTAGTAGAAACCTGTGATGCAGTAATACTAGCATTCCCCACGCCCACCACACTTGCCATCCACACATTGTTGGTAAAGGCCACGCTTACCACCGCTGGGTTACTTGACTCGAAGGTAATGGCAGTTTCGGAATTATTACTCGTAGCCGATAGCTGAAAAGCAGGATCGCCGAGGGTTTGATTTGGAAGCTCCAAAAATGAAATCACAGAGGGTGTTTTTTCTAAAATACCACCAGCAACGATTTCCATCCAGTTGAAGTTAAATGCCCCCCGGTTTGCAAAAATTCTTAGGAGCTGGCTTCCAGCGGTAAGGTTGGCAGTTGTTTCCACATTGGTGTAGGACTGCCATCCGCCAGTTTGTGGTATTCCAATTTGACCTAAAACCGCACCCGTGTTGTCTTTTATAAAAATTTCTCCATTACCATAGCTGTTAGCTACTCTGAAACGAAAAGTATACACACCGCTTTGAGGAACGTTAATATTATAATCCATAAAGTCGTTCTCATCGATATAGGATACATTTAGTCCACCCCCATTTGTATCGCCCGTAGTTTCTGTTCTTACATCCCAAGCGATATCAAAATCCTCTGCCTGTATAGTAGCTGGTATCACTTTGGAAGCTGTAACCTCAAATCGGTTTATACTAAACATCCCTTTGGGTACAAATAGTTTTATTACTTGCTGCCCTTCGGCTAAATTCGCAACCAAACGTACATTACCCCATGCCTGCATACCACCGGTTCGCGGGATACCTGTTTCCCCAAGTACTATTCCTTGTTGGTTAAGTATTTGGAGAGTGGCCTCGTCACTAAATCCATTAGCAATTCTGAAATTAAACGTATAAAGTCCGGCAGCGCTTGTTTCTACATTATAGGACACCCAACTATTATCACCCATCCATCCTACGTCTAAGCCACCACCCGTGTCTTCGGTATTTTCAGTACCCACGTCGAATATATTAGCATAATCTTCTGCCTCTATAATGGAAGGAATAGCCACAAAGGTGGCTGTTCCTTCTGGGTCAGTTTCCTCAGGCTGTGTCTCCTCAGAAACTGCAAACCAATTGATGTTAAATTCGCCTCTCTCCGCAAAAATTCTAATTTTTTGGCCGCCTGCTGGTATGTCTACCAACGTGCTAATGGTAACGTAGTTTTGCCAGCCACCCGTCCGTGGGACATCCAACTGCGCCAATTGGGTATTATTGCCATCTAATATTTTGATAGACCCATTTCCATAAGCATTTGCCACTCGTAATTTCAGAAGGAAACGGCCTGCACTACTGGAATATACGGCGTAGTCCATCCAATCATTATTGTCAATATATCCTACATTACTTACACCATCTATATCTCCAGTATTTTCTATTTGCACATCAGTAGCTAAGGCAAAATCTTCGGCCTCTATACGTCCAGGTATTTCTAGGGCAGATTTGATTTCTATCCAGTTCAAACTGAATATTCCTTTCTTGGCCAATACCCGAATCGTTTGTACACCACTGTCTAAGTAACCTATTGACTTGATATCTTTCCACGATTGCATACCACCAGTGGTTGGCAACCAGCTTTCGGCTACAATAGTACCCGCCGTAGTCTTGATTTGGATGGTAGCATCTGTACTCCACCCATTGGCAATTCTAAATAGGAACCCGTAATAACCCGCAATCGGCACATTAATTTGATACTCCGCCCAGCTGCTATCCGGTAACCAACCAAGATCTTGCCCACCTGAAACATCTTGAGTACTCTCTAAATAGGATCCACTAACCGCCGAAAAATTCTCAGCTTCAATTTTAGCTGGCACCTCGTTAATTGCCATGGACTGAACGCCAAATGACATAAATGCAAAAATCAAACAAAGGAAACGTGCCATCATATAAGTCAATTAGTTCTGTTTTTGTATAGTATGTATACTACAACAGCAAATCTATTATTTTTTAAATCAAATCAAATTATTTTTAATTAATTATTAAGATAAATACCCTTTTTTAGACACATACTAAGCGTTTTCGATAACATTTTTTATTAAATATAAGAATTTCGATAATGAATTATACTATTCCGTTTTACAAAATAAATACTTGAAATAATCCAATAAATTAGATATTAATAGCCGTATTAGATATTGTCGTTCTACAACAATAGATTATATAGAATTACTTATATATAAATACATATATTACTACATCATTATTTTTTGTGTAACATTTTTTGTTCAATGAAGGCAAAAAATCTGTCTCGGTAAGTTTCACCTAAAACAACTGCCATTTTTGGGTTAAAAAAGACTTGGTTCCCTTCTACAAACTCCACTTTGTCTATAGCAATAATATAAGAACGGTGAATGCGCATAAAGCTGGAATCCGGCAAATTCTCTTCCATTTCTTTCATGGTAGATAAGGTCACTAATTTTGAATTTAATAGATAGATGCTCACATAGTTACCAAGTCCTTCGATGTATAGAATCTCATCAAAACGGACTTTCATCAGTTTACCATCCACTTTAACAAAAACATGGTCGGGCACTGGCAAAGGAGCAGAGGTAGGAGCAGCCGCAAGGGCTTGGTTTACGGGTGGGGGGGATTGGTTATTGTGAGGAGTAGCATAATCACGAACCTTTTGAACGGCACGTAAAAATCGGTCAAAAGGAATTGGTTTCAATAAATAATCGACGGCATCCAGTTCATAACCCTCTAAGGCGTATTGATTATAGGCTGTTGTAAGGATAACCTTGGTCTTACCTTTCACGAGTTTTATAAAATCCAGCCCAGATAGCTGGGGCATGTGGATATCCAGAAATAAGATATCCGGACTATCGATTGCCATTTTCTCCAGTGCTTCAAATGGATTTTGAAAGGTAGCAGACAATTCCAGATAAGGGGTTCTCTCTATGTAATTGGCGAGTACATTAATAGCGGCTTGCTCGTCGTCAAGAATTACACAAGTCAATTTCATTAGTTATAGTGGTTATAGTTTTATAGTCAATTCTGAGGTATAATAGTCACTATCCTCATTGATAATGAGCTTATGTTGTTTTGGATAGCCCAGCTCTAATCGTCTTTTGGTATTTTCCAGTCCTATACCCGTAGAATCTTCTTTCGGGCCATTCCGTTTTTTGTTTTTCACCCTAAAAAACAAGTTTTCCCGATCTACCATCAAATCTATACGCAGTGGATTTTGAGGGTCACTTAATTCGCCATATTTAAAAGCATTTTCAACGAAAGTGATCAAAAGCAAAGGCATAATTCTGCGAATCGCCGTCATACCTTCCACCGAAAATTGTACGTTAAGCTGGTTAGAAAAGCGTAGTTGGTTGAAAGCGATAAAATTATTTAAATGCTCAATTTCACTGGAAAGGGAGACTTTGGTATCCTCACTATTCTCCTGCAATCCGTAACGCATCATTTTGGATAACAACATGGTAGCGGTTGCCAACTCATCGGACAACGGCAGCGACTGGGAATACAGAAAATTAAGACTGTTAAATAGGAAATGAGGGTTGATCTGGTATTTCAGGGATTGCAATTTGGCATCCGTTATTTCCTTTTCTAATACTTTCTGCCGTAGTAATTCCTTTTGTCGGTTCTCTGCCAATACTTTCAGTTCATTTTGATATTTAACTGCCCTCCTGGCATATCCGTATATAAAGCTGGTTAGAAAGATAATTAAGTCTTTTGTAAAGTAATTTTTAAAAAGATAGGAAATTATAAATCCAGAGAAATAGGGCAAATTATCTTCCATCCTATTCAAATCCATACGCTTCGCATCACTTTCTAAAATATCCACCCCATCTATAATAGGCGTAAAATGGTAAACCGATACTAATATAGTAATTAGCGCTGCTTTAAAAAAAAGAAGTACAAACAGTAGGACAAAACTGACCATGATCGCTAAAAACACACGGTTTTTTACCATTAAGCTAAAACTCGTTCGTAAATTGATAAAGAAAAAACCCAGGGATAAGAGCCAAATAGGCAAGGTAATGGCCCATTCAATGGGTTGGTTTTTAACAATTGCTGTAAATAAATTCATAAAAAGCCATAACATCCAGCCTATTATGAGCCCTCCTAAATGCAACCATGAAAACTCCTTAGACTCCTTTCTTATCCAATGCCTTAACCGGTAGCTCCACCAAACCCTAACTCGACGTCGAAGGTGCGTAGTGGTATGTATACTTGCTACCCAAGTAGTAAAAAGAAACATCAACGGTATTACAAATAACGCACCTAGCAATAGTTCTTCATTGTAAGATAAATTACTTGCAGTAGCATTCTCCCTCAGTTTTGCGACTTTAAAGGCCATATACTCCTCAACTGACACGAAGGAAATACTTATTAAATAGTGGAAAGCCACCCAAACCACCATCAGAAGCAGGGCCCATAGAATGGTTTTAATTTGAAGGCCTGTTTTACGGTACTCGGGCAGAAAATACTTCAGAATGATACCATACATCAATAATTGCAAACCCACATTCAAAAGGACAGCATATCGCCAGAGCTTGAAAGCACCCCCATAGTCCCAAGTACTAACCACTTGAAATACAATAAGAAAAATAATAAAAAAGCAATTCTTGAATGTCAAAATTCGACTACTAGCCATCTAGATTTTCATTTTCGGTACGATAAAGAAAATTAAAAATATTGGATGGTTTACGAAACTGGTAATAAATATGATGAACCTCCTCTATAAAATGACCAACCCTTAATCCTCCGGGAGAACAGTAATAATCTTACTCTTTTCAGTAAGAGAATACCTGATTTTTGTGGTTAATCCTTCTTTCCAAAGGGTTGGTCATATTAACTTTTTGAAGTGCATTACTCCTGCCACCTTTGTCATGTTCCTAATGGACAACGCAATAAAACAATCACTTTTAAAACTTATTTATCATGAAAACTACCTTCATATTCCTCGCTATCCTTTCTGCTACTATATGCTTCACAAGCTGCGAGCAAGCCGAAGTCGCTCCCCTTTCCGACGTAAGTTACCATTACACTGAAACCACCATGGGCAACTCAACTACGATGTCCCCCGTAGTTAACACGCACGATTTGCAACTAGAAGATAATCAAAACACTCTAAATACAACTGCGAAACCAGCCGCTCTCACACCCACCGAAAGTGCAGTAGCGCAACGTCCACAGGTCTCCACTACAGATAGTAACAATTAAAATACCAGTTTCAAATCCTATTTCTAATTTTTAAACACCACAATACCATGAAAACTATCTCTAAATTGATTGCAATTCTTTTTATCGCTTTATTTTTTTCTAGTTGTGAGCAAGCGGAAGTCACTCCTATCCAAACAGCCAACCATGACTATTCCCAATACACTTACGAGAATGCACCAAAACACGAGGTGGATATCGATGATGCTGCACAACCAAAAACAGAGGTAGGGAATACCCAGTATAAATCCACTCCAAAAGCAACTGACAGCACCACGGACCATCGGCCTCAGGTAGAAACTACAGACATGGCCAACCCAAATCAAATATAATTTTACTAATAAATCAACTACCTTAAAAAATTACAAACATGAATGCTTTCACTCTACTTTTAGTCATTTCGACAGCTTTGTTTTCAATTTCGAAAGTAGCAAATAGCAACAATCGTCATTTAAATAAAGGCTTAAAACTGGGTTAAAAATTTGCGTTGGGGATGGCTGCTGTACTATATCTATACAAGGAAGGGAATTCAGTAATTCATGACCTGTGCGAAGGAATTGCTGCTGGAAGAAAATAATTACTTGAATTATCCTGCAGGTACTTTTTCTGGATCAATACCATACCTTACCTATAAATTCCGATCATTAAAGCTAACGTGCATATCAATACGATGATCGCTAAAAGAGGCAATATGAACTTGATCCACGTTTTCAGGCTGACGTTCACCATTGCCAAAGACGGCAGGATAAGTCCGGTAGGTGCTAAAAACGCCATAATCGACATACCGTACATATAGGAGTTCACGATTTCCCTACCGGGGATATTTACCAAAATAGCCATCGCACCAATAATGGGCATCGTGAGCACGGCCATTCCAGAAGTAGACTGGATAAAGAGCGAAAAGAAAATATAAAATAAAAGGAGCAGTACTATAAAAATAGCAGGTGGCAAGCCCTGAACCATTCCAGTGGCATAGTATAAGAGGGAGTCACTTACGAGTCCATCGTTTAGAACCACCGTTACACCCCTCGCAACGCCAATAATAAAGGCCACAGAAAGCAAGCTTTCAGCTCCTTTGATAAACTCTTGGACAAACACCTTTTCCTCTATCCCATGGACAATGGCTAACAAAATGGAGGCTGCGATAAAAAGCGCTGACATTTCGAGAGTCCACCATTCCAAAAAAACAACGCCTACAATCATCACCAAAAAGGTGAGTAGGTAAATCAGTAATAGTAATTTTGTTTTTAGAGCAAGAGTAACAGTTTTCGATTCGTTATCGATAGTAATATCAAAAGGGGGTTTTACCACTCCATCGATACGCAGTACCAGGGAGGAGGCTGGGTTTTCCTTCACCTTTTTGGCGTATTTGAGAATATACCAGATCA
>CAXBLH010000324.1:0-6674 GCA_963976315.1 uncultured Dyadobacter sp. | reverse complement strand
GAAATGGAAAGAGGCTTTTAAAAATGCTGAAAAATACCATCAGTTTCATATCAATCAGTATGTTGCGGATCGGGATTTGGCACTTAGTCGTCAAAGCTTTGCCTATGAAGCGGAAAAGAAAGACGCTCTTCTAAAAGCCAATGGCGAGGAATTAATGTTAAAATCAGAAGCATTGTCTTTCCAAAGGAAATTCATGATTGCCATCTCCTTACTTTTGATTGTTGCTATTGTAGGATGTGTGTTACTTTACAAACTTTTTATAAAAAATGCAAAGCTAAAAGAGCTTAATGCTGGGCTGGTGCGAGAGCAAAGCCATCGAGTAACCAACCATCTCCAATCTTTCTCCAGCTATCTAAGTTTAAATGCACATGATGGAAGTATGAACTCCGATCATTTTATGGATGAATTACAGATAAGGATACAATCCATGGGAGTTTTGCATCGGTTGCTTTATAGTGGTAAGGCACTGAGCCATGTTTCAGCAGAAGATTTTTTTGAGGATATAGTGTCTACCGTTCTCAAAGTTTACGGCATGGATGACCTCCTATTGGTCTGTGAGATCGAGGACTTGGATATTCCGTTGGATATTGCAGGTCCTCTTGGACTGATACTTACAGAGCTTACTTCCAACACCTGTAAACACGCTGCGGTTGTTCCCCAAAAGACTATAATTAAAATTCAATTTCACAAAACAACCGAAAATAAAAGAGAACATGGCTATTTGGTGTTTGCGGATAATGGGATCGGCTACTTTGGCAAATCAAACAGCAAAAAGGGCTTTGGGAGTAAACTAATTGAAATGGAGGCAGAACACCTAAATGCTCATTACACATATCGGAACGATCATGGTTTGGTTTTTGAGATGTTATTACCATTAAATAATATGATGGGGCATTTCAGTCCAAATTAAATTAATTCTCACTTTTATTTCTTCCCATAAATTTAGTCGGTAAACAAATGTAAATGTAACGTTTAAGAAATGGAAACTTTAAATATTTTATTGATTGAAGACCAGGCGGTTCATGCAGAAGACTTGTCCAAAACATTAAGAAATGCCGGTTTCAAAGTTGTGGATATTGCAACAAATTTTGCGGAAGCGATAGCTTCTTTTATAAGTACTGAACCCGATTTGATTATTTTAGATATTGAATTATCTGGGAGTAAAAATGGGATCGAAGTCGCCAAGCAAATACTTTCCATTAGGAAACTTCCTATTATTGTGTTAACCGGCTATGATAAGGACGAAATATTCCGAAAGGTCAAAAATATATTTTTGCCGGCAGCCTATCTCCTTAAGCCTCATTTGTCGAAAGACCTCCCAAGGACTGTGGAATTAGCTTGGAAGAATTTCCACCTAAAATCGCAACCCAATGACCCTATTAATGACCATGTATTTTTGCCTGTTGACAATGCCTATCAAAAAATATTAAAGTCATCAGTATCTTATATTACCACCGTCAAAAGTGCTCATTCTGTTCATTTATATGAAAGCCACAAAAAGAGTCCGTTAATTGTAAATTTGGGCATTGGGTATATTGAAGATTATTTTAATGATTCCAGATTTTATAGAGTTTCAAGATCCCTTTTAATTAACTTAGAAGAGATACAACGTATAGAAGGCAATCGATTAAAATTTGAAGGATCGGATGACTTTATTTCAATTCCCGAAAAACATAGACCAGAATTAATGCGTAGGCTGATCATTGCCCGAAACCCCTCAAAAACCAGTGTACCGCCCCAAACATAAACGACCAACCTAAGATTTTGGAATGTAAAGCGGTTAGGAAATATTGTGTATTTTTATGTGAGGAATATTTTTTAGTATTTTCTCCATTTTACAACCATCACCCTTTACATGAAAGTGAAAAACTATTTTTTAATAATTTGTGGTTTAATTCTTTGGAACCTTCCGAATACCTTTGCTAATACGCTGGAAAAAGTACCTGTTTCGACTACCGAGGAAAGGCCTTCCATCGGAGAGATTGTACTATATATTTCTCCTAGTGGCGCTGATACCAACTTAGGAACCAAAAAGGCACCCTTAAAAACGATAGAAGCCGCTAGGCAGAAAGTGCAGGTACTTCGCCAAGGAAACAGAAATCAGTCTGTTAAAGTCTACGTTGGTGGTGGGCTGTATTTACTCGAAAAGCCAATTGTATTTTCCGCAGAAGACTCGGGAAGCGAAACCGCCAAAGTAGTCTATGAGGCAGAGCAAGACCAACAGCCTATCTTTTCTGGAAGCCGTAAACTGGAAAGCTGGAAGGTCCTTAAAGATCAAAAGGTACTCCAAAGCCTGGACCCTGCCGTAGCGGGCAAAATCTATGTTACAGATCTGAAAAGGCTGGGAATAACGGATTTTGGAGATCCTACCGATTTGGGTCTTCGGCCGGAATTATTCTGTAACAATGAAGTTCAAACTCTGGCGCGCTGGCCGAATACTGGCTTTACAACAGCCGGAAAAGTGAGGGGAGAAACGGCACTTCCGGCTACCTATGTAGCCAAAATAGGTACAAAAGAAGGCAAATTTGAATACCTCGATAAACGGTTAGACCGCTGGGCGTTGGAGCAGGAGCCGCGCCTTGGGGGTTATTGGTACTGGGACTGGAGTGAGGAGTTTCAAAAAGTTTCTCAGGTGGATACCCTTACTAAAACGATTCAACTAGTAGCGCCTTATCATCGATATGGGTATCGGGACAGCCTTCGTTTTTTTGGTTTAAACCTTTTCTGTGAATTAGATATTCCCGGAGAATGGTTTCTGGATAGACCTTCGGGTTTATTGTATTGGTACCCACCCGTCGGGGTGGATCCCAACAAGTCAGAGGTCAGTTTGTCTGTTTTTTCGGAGCCATTTATGATTGAAATGCAGAATTGCATTAACCTTTCCATACGGGGCTTGGCTTTTGAGGAAGGCCGGGGAAGTGCAATTCGAATACAGAAAAGCAAAAATTGCCTTATCTTGGATTGTAGAATCGAGAGATTTGGTAGAGACGGAATTCATATATTGGAAGGATCAAATAATGGTATATCGGCCTGCCTGATCAAAACTTTGGGATGTGGGGGAATAAGGATAGTAGGAGGTGACCGCAAGAGGCTTATCCCAGCCGGGCATTTTGTTGAACATACTGTCGTCGAAAATTTTTCTCTATTTAAAAAAACGTATGAGCCAGCAGTGTATGTGGAGGGTTGCGGGCTGCGAATTAGTCACAACCGTTTCCGATTCTCGTCATCTTCGGCTTTTCGCTTGGAAGGAAATGACATTTTGGTGGAATACAATCAAATAAGTCATGTGGTCAACGAGTCTGACGATCAGGGAGGACTGGATGTGTTTTTCAACCCTACCTACCGGGGCAATGTGATTAATTTTAACCATTGGGCCAATATCGCAGGAGGTACCCGTCATGGCGCAGCGGGTGTTAGGCTGGATGACATGATCTGTGGATTCACCATTTACGGGAATATTTTCGAAAAATGTGGTACCCGTGATTTTGGGGGCGTACAAATTCACGGTGGTAAAGACAACCTAATTGACAATAACCTCTTTTATAAATGTCCCGCAGCAGTAAGCTTTTCAACCTGGGGCGAAAAAAGGTGGTTGGAAACGTTAGACTCTCCGAAGGTATTAACGAAACTATATGAAGAGGTAGATATTCGCTCTGATTTATATCAAACCAGATACCCTGCACTTAAAAACATCAGGAACAATGCGGATGTAAATACGGTGGTTAATAATCTACTTGTAGACTGTGAGCAGGCATTTTTGAGAGACAAATCCATCCAGATACAGGATAATAATACCTCTGTTTCGAGTGCGGGAAAAGCACTTGACAGCTTTTGTAAAAGTAGTTATTTGAAAACCATCGGCCTTCAGCCGATACCTTACCCTGAAATGGGTCCCAAAAACAATCGTTGGATTCAGCCAGAGGTTGATTTTAGGCTAAAAAATTAGGGCTCCCCTCTTTTAACATGCAATAGGGCGGGTAAAGTAACTCTTTTAAATAGCTGCTAGTTAGAAGAAAGGCCCTTCGAATATTACACAGGCCAACAACAGCTGTAAGTAACAATATTAACTATAAACCCGTTGGCAATTTTGAAATTTAAAATTACTAACGGGTTTAATATGCCTCTTTCTAGAAAAACCTAACTTTCACTCTCCACTCTAATGAGCTGAATATTAGCCAGCAGCTTCACATCCTCTCCAATAACGAGCCTGCCGGATTCGGTAAGTTTTAAATAATTCAGTCCAAACTCTTGCCTACTAAAACGTCCAGCTACTTCAAATCCTGCACGGTGCTTTCCATATTCGTCAACTTCTGAGCCACCAAACTCGGCATCTAGCTCAATGGGTTTTGTAATCCCTTTTAAAGTCAGATAGCCGTTTAGCTTGTACTGATCATCGTGCACCTTATGAAAAAAATTGGATTGAAAAGTAATATGTGGAAATAGTTCCGCATCAAAAAAATCGGCGGATCTTAAATGTGCATCACGCATACTTTGATTGGTATCAATACTACTTACATCCAGCGAAAAATGAATTTCAGCACCTTCAAAATTATCAAGATCTGAGGTAGCTCCTCCTACAAAATTTTTGAAGGAACCTGTTATTGTTGAAATTACAAGATGTTTTATTTTAAACTGAACCTCAGAATGAGATGGATCTACGAGCCACTTAGTTACTGCCATAAATATATTAAATTGATTGTGATGAATTAACCCAGAAACTTTTAAATATAATATACAAACTCCATAATTTACAAAAAGAGTTTCTATTATTTTATTGTATATAACCTACACATTTTTTTTAATATGGGATCCCAAAAAGCAGACTTGTCCCTTCGCAGCGGACCCAAAAAATTTGTTTGAGGGCTCCAATATGATCCGATAATTCGTCATTTTTTTATTTGTACTTCTATCGGAACCATTACTAGAAAATAAACTTGTATTTTTATTCAGATTGGCACGTAATTTTAGAGTCATTTCAAACTTTACTTAACTTTATAAAAATGAAAATGAAAGGAAAAAGCGTATTCATCTATGATGTTTATGCGCCAACTTCAATAACTACTATGCTACGCCCTCGTCAACAAGAAGGGCAATCCATCATTCACGAAGCATTTCATATTGAACCATCGGTAGCCTTTTCTGAATATATTGATATATACGGTAACACTTGCCAAAGAGCCACTTTGCCAGTTGGAGAGGTAACAATCATTACAGAAGTGAAGGCTCAGGTTGAAGAAACAGAAGCAATTACCAATCCCAAGCCAGGATTTGTACCCATTGCTGACTTACCTGACAATGTGATGCATTTTATACTTCCTAGCAGATATTGTCAGTCAGACCTAAATGATATTAATCAATTGGCACTCCAAATCACTGCCAATGTCAATCCGGGTTATGATCAGGTGGAAGCAATCCGGAAGTGGATCAATCAAAATGTAACGTACCAATATGGGTTTTCGGATAGCAGTACCACCGCTTTCGACATAGCGCACAACCGCATAGGAGTATGCCGTGATTTTACTCATTTGGCCATTGCACTTTGCCGGAATCTTTGTATTCCAGCCCGTATGACTGTAGGGTATTTGGACAAGTTAAAAGTAACGGACCTACATGCTTGGTTTGAAGCCTATATCGGTGACGAGTGGTATACTTTTGATGCAGTTCAAGAAAAAACGGAGGGTTATCGAATTCAAATTGCGCATGGGCGTGATGCTGCTGATGTGGCTATGGTTACCCAGTATGGAAATACGTCACTCCGCTCTTTGGAGGTAACTACTGAACTCATAAATGCGTAGAGCCTACTTGAAATTAAAAGAGCTTAATAGGGATAAACTAAGCTCTTTTAATTTTATTCTTAGGCGAATTAAATGACCCCTAATGCTTTTCCTACTTTGGTAAAAGCGGTAACGGCCGTCTTCAAATGTTCCATTTCATGGCCTGCTGAGATCTGAACACGGATTCGTGCTTTGCCCTTTGGAACCACTGGATAAAAGAATCCGATGACGTAAATACCTTCTTCCAATAATTTTGAAGCAAACTCTTGAGCCAACTTAGCATCGTAAAGCATAATTGGAACTATGGGGTGTTCTCCTGGCAAGATATCAAACCCAGCTCTGGTCATTTCTGTTCTAAAAAAAGTGGTATTCACTTCCAGCTTATCCCGTAGTGCGGTGGACGACGTAAGCAAATCCAAAACTTTGATGGAAGCACCTACAATGCTAGGTGCAAGGGTATTCGAAAACAAGTACGGTCTGGAACGTTGGCGCAATATTTCAACGATCTCTTTTCTTGCCGCTGTAAAACCTCCCGAAGCACCTCCAAGTGCTTTTCCATAAGTCCCGGTAATAATATCAATGCGGCCCATAACGTTTCGGTATTCGTGGGTACCCCGTCCTGTTTTTCCAATAAATCCTGAGGAATGACATTCATCCACCATGACCATTGCCCCGTATTTATCTGCCAAATCGCATAGCTTATCCAGTTGGGCTATCGTGCCATCCATCGAAAAAGTACCGTCCGTTACAATTAACACTCTTCTGCTACCTTCTTTGGCAGCAATCAATTGGTTTTCCAGATCGGCCATGTCGTTATGTTTATAACGGAAGCGCTTGGCTTTGCATAAACGTACCCCATCAATAATGGAAGCATGATTGAGCTCGTCCGAAATAATAGCG
>CAXBLH010000323.1:0-6678 GCA_963976315.1 uncultured Dyadobacter sp. | reverse complement strand
TTTGTCAAATCCAATGACTCTTTTAATGTATTCTGTGTTGGTTCTTTTTAATCCAGAGAAATCCAACTTTTCCTGTGCTTGACTACGCCCCACTGAAACACTAGCGAGGAATAGACCTATAAACAATGGAAAGTGCTTCATGGTTGAAGTGTAATAATTGGATAGTAAATGAAGTATTGTCACGAATACTTTTTCAATAAATGGGAGGTAAGCCAATCCAAGCGCCTACAATTTGTATCCGCCTAGAATACATTCGGATGTTATCTTGAATGTAAGAAAATTGGATTTTTGTACTCCCAGTTTACAGTAACATTTAAAAGTATGTTACGAAATTTAAGCAATTCCTTTGGCAATTGTCTAACTTTTAATCCTTTTACAACGCATGAATTAATAAGGTCGCTATTGCGATCCAAATTAATTCATGCGTTGTAAGCAAATTAAACCGTTTTATGGCTTGTTTTAACTGCCCATTCCACTCTCAGGAAGTATAAATCGATCGTTCAGATTGTTTATTGAAACTGAACTTTGAATACCTTCTTAAAGCCACTCTTAGAGGATACACTTAGGTACACTATTTTGGCATGGGCTTGTATGGGAGTAATAGCGTAGCCGCGTAAGTTCTTTTCGATGTTAACACGTATATTATTTCCAGTAACTTCAAAAACTTCAATAATAGCGTCTTCCAAGGTGGTGATCAATTCAATTTTATTTTGAGCAACTGGATTAGGTGCTACATAAGCGAACAAATCATGGGTATCATAGTTAATGTGTTTGATTTTTGTCCAGTTCTCTAAGCCATCTTTATCTATCAGTTTCAGGCGGTAGTAGTTACCTCCTAGGGTTGGATTTTTGTCAATATAATTAAAATAATTTCCAGCGGCGTTATCAAACGTGCTTACGGATTTTAATTCCTCAAGGTGAGGGCCTTTCTCTAAATTTCCAGCTTTTAAGTTGGTTTGATCTGTTAACTCCCACGATACCAGAATGCCCTCCTGAATTCTGCTTACTTTAAAGTTTTTAATTTCAGTTCCTAGCGCTCCTAAACAATCAGAAGGAGAGGAGTAGCTTTTGGAGATTTGGCAGTAAGCCTCTCCTTCTGTTACCGTCACCTGTATATCGGTTCCCTCTGGTATGTCATTTATATACCAAGCCTGCTCGGACGCATTAAAGCTTGCAGACAAAGTCTCAGGTGAAATTGAAATTTGACTAGAGGCATTTCCACTAGTTTTGAATGCGACCATATAGGAGGTATAGGTTTGACACTCGGGGCCAATATGATCGGTGATGGTGGGTGTGACTTCACAGCAACTTAACGATTTGGTGGAACCGTCTGTGGAGCTTCCAATTCCCTGTGAAGTACCGCTAGATAAGGAAGGTAGCCCATTGGATTCAGAGCTTGTTCCCAAATTATTCGTTACAGCGTTAGAACTGGTACCATTATAATCGGATCCCGAGTTTCCACCTGGTATGGAGCTGGAAGCACTCAGGTCGCTACTTGTAAAGCTCCCACTTCCTTCTAATGCATCCGGACATCCATCGCCATCACTATCCAAATCCCGATGGTTGGGTATACCATCCTGATCAGTATCGGCAATCATACATATTTCAAAATTATAGCCACTTCCCCCTCCTTGCCAGTCGGTTGTTCCAGCTGTAAAATTAAAGTCTTTCAGGGGTTGACTGAAATTCCAAGTAATCTGTTGGTCGGAGGAGATAGTGGCTAAATTTGCACTTTCCGTATTTTTATAAACAGAGAGGGTCGTGGAGGAAGTGGTAACATCGAAACCATCTTTTGGCGTAAAAGCTTGAACGGCATAATTATTAGGGGTGTTGAGCGTGAAGAAATCTGTTCTTTGATAACTAGTAATAGTTCTGCCATGACTCAATGTTAAGAGAAACTCTTTTGAGGAAGTAATTTGAAAGGTAGCATTATTTTTTGGATCAGTATTGGCTTCGTTATTGGATAAAAACATCTGGCTTCCGGGTGAACCTTGCAGATTGGAATACTGAATAGAAATTGTTCCAGGTGCTAAACCGAAAACGCTACTTACATCGGTTGTGCCATTGAGTCCCGAGCCACTGCTTGCAATTCCCAAGTCTGCCATGGTGATTCTATGCTTCGTGCATAAATACTCATCGGTATCCAATATGCCATCATTGTCATCATCCACATCCACATCATTACAAATCCCATCCCCATCATAGTCGTCCTGAGGTTCTATGCCACCAATTATACCGCCGCAAGCACTTACGCAATTGGCGGGCTGGCTTAGTATATCTGCAGATGTACCCAGAGTTTGGGCTGTACCACTCATGGCCGTTGGTAACCCATTAGCATCCACACTTGTACCTAAGTGGCCCTTAACAGGGTATTGGGTCGTGCCGTTATAGTCGGTACCGGAGTTACCGCCGGAAATAGATGCAGAAGGAGTAAGATTAATATTGGTAAAACTGCCGCCCCCTTCCACCGCGTCTGGGCAGCCATCTCCATCACTGTCCAAATCTAGATGGTTGGGTAACCCATCCTGATCGGTATCAGGTATGATACAAATTTTGAACCAATATCCTGATCTACCACCACCATAATCGGTAGTACCTGCAGTAAAATTGAAGCTTTCGAGTGGTTCTGTAATATCCCACGAAAAGCTTGAACTCGAAGTGCCGAATGTGCCACCGCCATTTTTTTGGACATAAACTTCGGTGGAAGAGTTATATTCAATGTAACCTGCTGAGGGTGTAAAAGTTGGAGTTACATAATTATTAGGCGTATTGAGTAAGTAATAGTCTTTTGTTAAATTTGTAGTCATTACTCTACCGTGTTCTAAGGTAACCAGAAAACTTTTGGAAGAAGTGATTTGGAAGGTGGTAGTTGCCAAAGTACTGTTTGCGGAACTATTATTTTGTACTGTCATTCCAGCTGTAGAGGAAATGTTTAAATTGGTATATTGAATACTAATAGTTCCAGTAGGTAACCCGAAAACAGCACTCACGTCGGAGGTTCCATTCAGATGATCTCCATTGGCTCCAATTCCTAGATCTGCCATGGTAATTTGGTGCTTGGAGCACATATATTCTACAGTATCCAGTATACCATCATTGTCATCATCTACATCTACATCATTACAAACGCCGTCACCGTCATAGTCGTCTGAGGGGAGTGTTCCGCCTACGGTACCGGCACATTGTAAAGTTAAAGGTAAGTTATCCAGCCCTTTCAGTGCATACGGTTTTCCAATTTCCAAATTCCAGTCACCTCCTTGTCCTGTTATATTATTGGATGCCGAAATAGTAATATTTAAAGCATCTTCCAGGGACTTTACTGCGGCTAGTCCTTCTATTCCTTTGCCGAACTCACAACCATATAGGTTGATATGTTTAGTTGTAGGATTGCTTTTAAGGTAATCTCGGAAAAATGGAATTAACTCTTTGCTTCCCAGCCATTGTTGATTAATTAGTAATTTTCCGGGCTGGCCGTGGGTTAAAAATTCGAGAACCTCAGGATTATTCGGTTCAACTGCTTTGCGGAGTTCCTGATGATGTGGTAGCGCATTGTCCAAGTAATAGCTTGCGGTAGCTTTTTGAAAGGATATGAAGCAAGTCACCACGATCAAAAAGAAATGTTTGTAGGATTTTAAAGGAAGTAACTGATTACATCCTTTAAAAAATAAAAGTAAGTACCCTTTCATAAAACGTTGAGTTAGATTATTCTGTCAAATCAATTGAAGTTTTTGATTTGGGATAAAAGAGTTTGCTGGCTGATGAAGTTTCTAATTGTTTTCCAATATAGCCTCAAAAGGCGAATTGGATATTAAAACGGAAGTTACAAAATTAACATTGAATATTTTATGGGTTATTCAAAATACTGGCATTGCCAGTTGAAGTGTGCAGAATGGATGTTTGGAGTTGTGCTGAAATGCGATTACAGTTCTAAGCACCTTGTTTGAATGGTATAGTGTAAAGCGTGGAGGTACTTGTGGGGCTTTACTCTGGAAACTAAATAGTGGAGAAGGTAACCTAACGTTTTGATAAAAAGATAAAACCGAAGTGCGTTAATTATTTTACGCACTTCGGTTTTTTAATGAATTATTCCAAAATTACTTTAACTACTTTTCGGTATTCATTTTCTGTAATATGCAATAACAAAATTTTGTCATTACGCTTCGGAAGTATAACCGTATAGCCGTTTGGTTTCTTTTCAAGTGAAACGTTAATTTTTCGGCCATCTAAATCAAATACCGCAATGGACGGATTTTTTGCAGAAGTCTTCACTTCAATTCTATGGTTCTGTACTGGATTCGGAGCTACATAAGCATATAAATCATCAGCACTAAATTTAATATACACAATATTTGATTTATTGGTTGAACCGTCAACATCCTGAAGGGTTAATCGATAATAATTATCTCCTTCAAAAGGATATTTATCTAGAAAATTGTAACGTCCATTTACTGAGTTTTCTAATCTAGTAATTGTCTCAAAATTTAAACCATTGTTACTTTTTTCAAGTTTTCCCGATTTAAGGTCTGCGTAATCAGTTAATTGCCAAGATATTAAAGCACCCTCTTCTACCCGTTTAGCATCAAAGCTTTTAATGGTAACAGGTAAGGCTACAGTACAATTGCTCGGCGAATCGTAGGTCTTGGTGATGTAGCATCCTCCTTCAGTTACTTTCACCGTGATTTTAGTATCGGTTGGGATATCGTTAACATACCATACTTCTTCGTTGCTATCATAACTTGCGGTGTACGCTGATGGGGTTACTTCCACGATACTTGCTCCTTTCGCACTCGTACTAAATGAGAAATAGAAGGTGGTTGTAGTTTTACACTTTGGTGCAGTTTCATCCATAATACTCGGAACATTGTCACAGCAGCTTGCTGGTCTCGAAGTCTTATCAGTGGACGAACCAATGCTCTGTGAATTGCCACTCATTACATTAGGTAGTCCATTGGCATCAACCGAAGTGCCTAGATTACGAACTATTGGTGAATTATAGGTACCATTAAAATTGGCTCCGCTGTTTCCACCTTGAACTGATGCTGAATTTGTAAGATCAGTATCGGTAAAGCTTCCTCCACCTTCCACTGCATCTGGACAACCATCGCCATCACTATCCAAATCACGATGGTTTGGTATGCCATCCTGATCGGTATCCGCTATTATACAAATATCAATAAAATAGCCACTACCTCCACCTTGATAATCGGTTGTTCCAACTGTAAAGCCGAAGTTTTTCAGTGGTTCTTTATAATCCCATAAAAAATGTAAAGGTGGAGCTATACCATCAGTTACTGTTTCGTTTTCTCTTGTCACAGACAATTCAGTGGGCGTTGTACTAACAATATACCCTGCTTTGGGTGTAAAGTTTTGAACCGCATAATTATTCGGTGTATTAATCGTAAAAAAGTCCTTACGATGGTTAGTCGTTATCGTCCGTCCATGAATTAGTGATATTAAAAACTCTTTGGAAGAATTGATAACAAACGTTGCATTGTTTTTTGGGTCATCATTAGCCGCATTATTGGATAAATACATTCCTTTATCTGATGCAACCTGGAAGTTAGAATACTGAATGGAGATTGTACCTGCCTCTAAACCAAAAGCGCTACTCACGTCGGCCGTGCCACTAAGCCCCGATCCATTAGTTACTATACCCAAGTCTGCCATACTAATTCTACGCTTCGTGCATAGATACTCATCCGTATCCAGTATACCATCATTGTCATCATCCACATCCACATCATTACAGATCCCGTCACCATCATAGTCGTCTTGAGGTTCTATACCACCAATGATACCACCACAAGCACTTACGCAATCGTCGGGTTGGGCTGCAATACTGGCAGATGTACCCATAGTCTGGGGAGTACCGCTCATGACCGTTGGTAACCCATTAGCATCAACACTTGTACCTAAGTGGCCTTTAACAGGATATTGGGTAGTACCATTGTAGTCGGTACCTGAGTTACCTCCAGCGATAGTTGCCGATGGAGTAAGATTAGTATTTGTAAAACTTCCTCCACCTTCCACTGCGTCCGGACAACCATCGCCATCACTATCCAAATCCCGATGGTTTGGTATGCCATCCTTATCAGTATCCGCTATCATACATAACTCAATGCTATATCCACTTCCCCCTCCTTGCCAGTCGGTAGTTCCTGCTGTAAAATTAAAGTTTGTCAGGGGTTGACTGAAATTCCATGTAATACCTTGGGAGGCATCAGTAGTCGCTAAATTTGCATCTTCCGTATTTTTGGTAACAGAAAGATAAGTTTCGTTAGCCGTGACAACGAAACCCTCTTTTGGGGTAAAGGCCTGAACCGCATAAGAGTTAGGCGTGAGGAGTGTGAAGAAATCAGTTCTACCATTCCTAGTAATGGTTCTGCCATGGCTTAATGTTAACAGGAATTCTTTGGAGGAAGTTATTTGGAAAGTAGCATTGTTTTTTGGATCATCATTTGTTTCATTATTACTTAAAAACATTCCTTTTGAATTACTAACCTGAAGGTTGGAGTACTGAAGTGATATTGTTCCCGCTGCTAAACCAAATAAGCTGCTGATATCCTTAGTTCCAGAAAGTGTATTTCCATCAGTAGCTATACCCAAGTCCGACATACTAATTGTACGCTTCGTGCATAGATACTCATCCGTATCCAGTATACCATCATTGTCATCATC
>CAXBLH010000322.1:0-6688 GCA_963976315.1 uncultured Dyadobacter sp. | reverse complement strand
CTCTCTGAGGCTGGTGAAATGTAACACTTTCTATGATTTTCTCTGCTGATACGAGTTCCCTGCAATTAGAAATTTCGGCTTGCTATCGCTAATACAATTGCATCCTTTCGATGGTATTCTTGATCGTTATGGATTTGAAGCATTTAACAAATCTCCAATTGGAGGCTTACGTATTGGTTGAAATACTGGTTTGGAATAAATTCCAGAATAGGAAAACTTGCCGGTTCTATTGGCAGCATGGGTATGTATAGACAGTAGCAGAAAATCGTGGCTTGCACCATTTTCTGCTACTGCCTGTACGGAAAGCAAATTACCTATTCAATGATTGAGGACTCCAACTTCGGCTTCACTGTTTTCTTCTTTTTGATATGTAGGAAAAATAAAACGGTAAAAGTGATTGAAACTAGGAGAGCCACTATATATGAAAGTGTATGGTCTAAGCTAAATCCTTCGGGTGCAAGTAAAATATAGGAAACCGTAACCATGGTCATAAATATGGCTGGAAGGAGAGAAACCCAATAGTTCTTATGAAAGTGTGCCAAATAGACCGTTATAGTCCATAGTACTATCGTCGCCAAGGTTTGATTGCTCCATGCAAAGTATCTCCAGATAATCGCAAAGTCAACTTGGGTGAGTCCGATGGCTATTATAAATAGGGGGATACTGATATAGAGGCGATTCAAAAAGCTTTTTTGATTGAATTTGAAACTGTCCGCAATAATGAGCCGGGCCGATCTAAAAGCGGTATCACCTGAGGTGATGGGTGCGGCTACGATGCCGAGAACCGCCAGGATTCCACCAATTGGACCGAGCATATTAACTGCAATTTCATTGGAAGCCCAAGCTGCGTTGTTGCCGTTTGCGGCCATGGCACCATTTAATTCATCTACGGAACCAAAAAATGACATAGAAACAGCTGCCCAGATGAGTGCTACCACCCCTTCGGTAATCATGGTGCCAGAGAATATTGCCTTGCCCGACTTTTCACTTTTCATACATCTGGCCATTAAAGGCGATTGGGTTGCATGAAAGCCTGATATCGCGCCGCAGGCAATAGTAACAAATAGCATAGGGAATAAGGGCGTTTTGTCTGGATTGGCCGACATGTTTCTTAAATTGTCAACCGTAATTTCGGGTATAGTATAATCTCCAATGAATAGTGCCAATATTAATCCAACTGCCATAAGCAGCATGGCAATACCAAAAATAGGATACAACTTGCTAATCATTTTATCAATCGGCAGTAGGGTAGACAATAGATAATACAGTAGTATAATGCCAATCCAGGTACCATTTGAAAGGAAATCGCCAGTCATGCCGGTTATGATTTTGGCAGGCCCAACCAGAAACACGGTTCCAACAAAAATTAAAAGAATGACTGTGAACAAGCGCATTATTTGTTTAGAGGAGTTTCCTAAAAACCTTCCAACAACTTCACTGATGCTTTCGCCATCGTAACGCAAAGACATCATCCCTGAAAAGTAATCATGAACGGCTCCTGCGAAAATACTTCCCAGTACAATCCATAAAAAGGCGGCTGGGCCGTACATAGCTCCTGCAATGGCTCCAAATATGGGTCCTAATCCAGCGATGTTTAAAAATTGTATCAGGAATACTTTCCAGTTAGGTAGCACCACAAAATCGACACCATCTGCTAGTCGGTTTGCTGGGGTTTCAGAATCGTTGTTTACACCAAATATCCTTTCCAGAAATGAACCATAAAGATAGTAACCGAGGATAAGTGCGAGAATGGAAAGAATTAGGCTGATCATTATTTAATGGTTTAGGAGTCAACGATAAGGTTGATTGGTATTTGTGCTATTTTTAGGATAAAGGCAGCAATGGGGTATTTCTCCCGCAAAAATAGACTAGAATATTAATAAAATTTGTTGGATTCGAAATGGTCTCCGATGTTCTTGCTATTAGCTGAGCAGTTCGATCAATTTTAGATAATATCTAGTCCGTTGCTATTCAGTGCAAAATTATTGCTCAAAGACTTGATAGCTTGGTAGTTTTCTTCAGATACAGAAATTTTGTTTTCTTTCAGTCTGTCCAGGAGTTGCTGTAAGTTTTGCTGGTTGATATCATGTAATACTAAAGCAATCAATTTTTGGTTTTGAAAGGTATTCTTTTCATTAATTTGATTCAAAATAAAGTTTTTCAAATCGGAAGACTGTCTGGTTTTATCTAATTTTTTTAAAATCGCTGTTTGGGTATAGTAATCCAAATCGATATAATTGGCCAGAATGAATTCTTGAACTGAATTAAGGGCAAACAGTTCTTGTGGAATTTTTTCAATCGCATTTTTGCTAAAATAGCCTTTACTACTGGTCATTAATCCCAATATGGAATCCATGTTTTCCTTAAACTGTTTGGTATTCAGATTATTGATTAGAAAGTAATGGACGGTTTGGTTATCCTGCTGTATTAATTTTTGAATAAGAGGCCCATCAAGGTATTTTAAAGTGTTGCTTTTAATGGAGTCGATCACTGCTCCATTGGCAATATGCCATAAAGTATAACAGGTGTACAGCGCACCTTCTATCACTTCTTTTTTGACAGTTGCCTTGGTGGCTCCTGTATAGCCGTCTACTTCTGAAGAATCCGATTTGTCTACCAATTCTTCCCGAGGGATATTCACAAAATTAAGATCCTGACTAGAGAGTATATTTTGCAGTTTTTGATGATCTTCAGGAGTAAATGGTTCGTGATCTAGTTTGGTGAGGGTGTCTTTGGGGCTAATTTTATAATATTCAAATTCACCAATTGCGTTCCAATAAAAAGTGGCTTTCACGTTATAACAAACGCGGTCTTCACAAACTGGAACATTCAAATGTGACTGGTATTCTTCAATCAAACCAGCTTTATCATACAGGGTGTAAACCTGAAAATTAATACCTTCTTCTATTGCTATGGTCATAGGATGCCCTTCCTGACCAACGGCGGTCAAGAAGGAGCAAAGTGTACTAATAAGGAATAGCAATGAAAATCGGCTGATCATTTCTTTTTGATTTCCATTAAAGTACCACCATTGTTGTAACCTTGGATATAAGGTAAATTCGGATTACCGGCTCCCTTGATCATCAACGCTTCCAATTTTGAAAAGTGCTTTTGGTAGAGTCCACGTGGGTTGGTGTTCTCCTTTTTACAAACGGAAGCAGCCATACCAACCACTTCGCCCATCATCCCCGTGGTACGCATAACACGCACAGTACCCAGTGCCACGTGCGATACGCTAATATCACGTCCTGCCATCATCAGGTTACTGATGTTTTTAGAATACAAACATCTGAATGGAATAGGGTATGGATATATTTTGATATGTTTCGCGATGGACTTGAATGCTGCACCCGGAAATAATTTAGAGTTTTCTGGATCTGGGTAATGCAAATCGATCGTCCAGGAAGTAGGGGCGGTACCATCTGGATATACCCGGCGTTCCGTCATGTCTTGTTCAATGAGTACATAGTCACCTTTTAGCCTCACCGACTCTCTTTTTCCAGCAATATAGGCTACCCATTTTAAGCCCTCATTGGCAAATTTGGCTTTATTATCCGAGTGATTCTTTAAATAATTCCAGTTGGAGTATACCGCCAGCATTCCATAATCACGAATTTGTTCGAAGTCTAACTTCATGTCCAGACCCATGCCCGTTTCCCATTCCCAATCGCCTTTTGTAATTTCTTCTGATTTTTCAGCATTCCATGGCAAGCCCCACTTAATATCGGGAAATGCAACTGGGGCATCTTTCTTTTCGGAAAACCATTGTACCGAAGCGCCCATAGTTAAGTTATCTGCCACTTCTGGTGCGGTAGGCTCATTATATACGGATCTGCTTTCTCGGCCGATCATAAATTCAGCACCTGCCAAAATTCCAATCGTTCCGTCTCCAGTACAGTCCGCAAATAAGGGAGCTTGGAAGATAACCTTTTCGCCGGTTTCAATGTTAGTAGCAAATACTTTCTCAATTTTTCCGTCCTTAGTTTCAACCTGATTGGCATGATGATTCAGGAAAAGCGTGATATTGGGCTCATTCATTACCGCATTTAGCTTTTTGTCATCTTCATAATAACTTTTGGGCTGTGCGTTACCACCTTCTTCCGGTCCAATTTCGTTTACCAAGTTGCCCAAGTTTGGATATGGCTCCAGGTTGATTCTTCCGCCCAAATGTACCCGGACTTCGGAGCTATTGTTACCACCCAATACTGGTCTGTTTTGTACTAGCGCAACTTTTACGCCATTTCTTGCTGCGGCAATGGCTGCACAAGTACCGGCCATACCACCACCTACCACTACGAAATCGAAATTTCCAGCGTTTTTAGGATTACGGTCAAATCCAAAATAATCGTTTCTGAAATCACTAAGGGCTTGTACCTCCTCAATGGGTTTGAAATTAGGGTCATTGGAAAAGATTATAGCATCACAACGCCCGTTAAAACCGGTAAGGTCTTTCAGTGCTATATTCACCTCTTTTTTCGTGATCTTAATTTCACCTCCTTCGGTCCAGGCCCAGTTTTCATGGTCTTTACCAAATGTTTTTTTCAAAGGTTTGCCGTCAATTAATAGCTGAAATTGTCCGGCAGCTTCTACCTTAGACCATTGTGAAGACCAGTTTCGGGTACGTACATAAACCTTGTATTTTCCAGTACTTGGAAATGAGACTGTTGTGCTTGCATTTTCAACTGTTTTGCCCATCCCATGCGCCATCAAAAACGACGAGCCCATAACATCCATAAACTGTTGGTCAATTACCCAGCCCCCTTTGTTTTTGAAGCTTTCAGCCTCAATGAGTACCGTGGAATGCTTTTGAGCAAAGGCACTGGTAAGGGTAAGTAAAAATAGAAAGGTGAGTTTTTTCATGGTTATTAAATTGATTGTATAAAAAAAATTGGGGTTAGGAATAATGAATGGCTTTTAAAACATTGCGTCCGCTTAATGAAAATATATTTTCAATGTGTTATTTGCAGTTAGTGGCGGGGCAAAAAACCTTTGCTTAATGGAACGTGCAGTTTTTTTTCAGATAGTATAGCTTAGGGCATTGATAGGCACCCCTATCAGTACATCTTAAAAGATTAGAAATAGCCATGCGGTTATTGTTATTGTCAATTTGTTAGGCATTCTTGGAATAGTTCAATATTGTTTCTGCTGTTTGAATTAAGATTGTTATAAAAACGATCACCACAAATAGCAAATTGGAACCTAAATGGAACGAATGAATTGAATATACTATCGGGACTTATTTTTAACAAACTTTTTTGTGCGACAAAGCTTTTAAATTTTAGTAAAAGTATCGCAAACGTACTCGCAAACGTTACCGATATATGAATTTATTTTTGTGTTCTATCATTTATCAAGTAACAGGAGTAGGGCCGATTTTTAAAGCTATTTTTCGGGCTACTTGAAATAAAATATAGGATTAGTACAATTGAGATAATCTTATACCTAATAAACTACCGTCCCCCTTCCTCGCACACATTGAGGTATATGGTCGATATCATGGAACTACGTAGGAAACCGTGCCGTGGCCTTCGCGCCAAGTGCTAGTCCATTTGATTTCGGTATTGGAGACGGAGGCACCGCGAAGGTGCTAAGGTATAATGACAGGTATCGTCTGAAAATAAAGAAGCCGTATTAGACAACTATCGTCTAATACGGCTTCTACTTTAAAACCACAGGAGTTTGATTTATTATATGAAAATGCGCTCCTATGGAGTTGTTATCTTGATGGATTAGGATTGGTCATCCATTCTAACTGCGTCCAATTCTTGGCAGGGTCATTTTTTTGAATTTTCCCTGGCGTACTTCTACCATCATTAATGTATTTTTTCATTAAATCTTCCAGTTCCTTAACCTTGGTTGGGTTTTGGGCAAATAAATTGTTTTCTTCACCTGGGTCTTTATCCAAATCGAAAAGTTGGTATTTGGGTAAACCAGCCAAATCTTTTTTAGTATTAGGAAAAGTCCATCCTCCTGAACCAGGCCATAATACAAGCTTCCAGTTTTCTTTACGTATCGCAAAACGACCTTCAATGGAATGGTGCACGGTGGCTTCGCGGGCTGGCTTGGTGCTTTTCGAGCCCACTAATATAGGTAGCATACTGAAACTATCTTCACCCATATTGTCTTCCATTTTATAATCTACAATTTCAGCGGCAGTGGCAAAGAAATCTGTTGTACAGATGGTAACATCTGATTGCGTACCAGCTTTAATTCTTTTAGGCCATTTTACAACAAACGGAACGCGGTGCCCTCCTTCGTAAATATCGGCTTTGTGGCCACGGTAAATGTAACTAGGATCGTGTGATACGCGAGCCAGTTCTTTGAAATTGGCTTTGGGCGAGCAACCGTTGTCGCTCGTGAAAATGATTAACGTATTTTCACTAATGCCTTTTTGTTTTAAAATGGCTTCAATTTGCCCTACCACATCGTCAACCTGAAGTACAAAGTCCCCATACATATTGGTATTACTTTTACCCATAAATTGAGAGCTCGGTAGAATTGGCGTGTGAGGTGCGGGAAGCGCAAAATATAGGAAAAAAGGTTTGTTGGCATTTTTCTCAATAAATGCAACGGATTGATCAGTAACATGCTGCAAAACATCGGCATGGTTGAAATCTGAACTCGTCACCCCTTTTCGCCAAAAACCTTTATCATCCACCGAAATGGTGTTATCCGTTGGGATGGCAGT
>CAXBLH010000321.1:0-6702 GCA_963976315.1 uncultured Dyadobacter sp. | reverse complement strand
GCTCTTTCAGCGCTGGCTTATCCGCTTTGGCAATTTGAGCATTATAGCTTTCAATGCGATTAAAAACTTGGCCATTATCTCCACCGATTAACAAAATATACGAAGCACCATTAGCAATACCAGTACCGGCCGACCAATTGGTAATGGCTTTTCCATTACTGATATCACTTCGTTTTTCCCATACCCTTTTGGCGGGATCATAGCAAAAATTGCTACTATGTAAATCACTGATACCGCTGGCATTTGAAGCCCTACCACCAAGAACATACACCTGCTGCTGTTTCCCATTATTTTGGGCTACTGCCACATGATGCGTTAAAGCTACTGGCAAATCGGGTAGCCGTTCCCAAATTGGATTTGATGCGGAAAGATCCAAGGCAAAAAAAGCCTTGGATACTTTCCCCTGATTTTCACCACCCACTATATAGATCACATTTCCAATAGTAGTTGCACCGGCGTTGGCCAAGGGAATGGGCAAATCGGGCAATGATTTAAAAACCACTTCCTTTTTGGAGGCATCCCATTGCATCTTAAATACGACTTTACTGGTACCGCTGGCGTTCTCTCCCCCCAAACAAACTATTCCGTCAGGAACCGAAACACTTGCCCCATAGGCCATAGTAAATGGCAAATGATTGGATTGGGTTTCAACCCAATCATAGCCGTTCATATTCTTTTCCAAAATATAAATGGCATCGTGATAAACTTTCAGACCGCCTTCCCAAGGTTTTCCATCAGGAAAGTTGGCTCCTCCTGCTACGATTAAAACATCATTATGAATCCCGGAAAATGCGCCCGCTACCCCTAAGTTCTTTTGGCCATTTGGATAAATTGGTAAGCTGATTTGATCATTCCAGATAATCTCATTGGTCTTTTGATCCTGTGCATTCATCGTGGGTACCCACACAAATTGTAGGCAAAATAATAACAATAAGAAATTGATGGTTAATCGCATCTATCAGTAATTTAAGCCTACATGAGGCATGATTTAAAAGAGTCAAAATTCAAAGAATCGACATCAGATTTAAAATTCTGAAAATCCGCATCGCTCATATTTTTTACGGGTAAACGAAACTGACCACAATCCAAACCAACGATTTTCATATAGGCCTTCCCCACTGCTATACCACCGTATTTGCCCAATAATCGGATCATCTCTATGGATTGTTGTTGGAGTGCAGCTGCTTCTTCTAATCTATGGTCTTCAAACGCCGCAAAAAGGTAATGATAAAGCGGAGCGGCATAGTTAAAAGTACTTCCCACCGCTCCTTTCGCTCCGATTGCCAACGCAGAAAGCATATTTTCATCGCGCCCCCAAAGCATATCATATTTCTCATTGTTAAAATTGATGCAAGACTGAAAATCCATAAAGTCTTCATGGGTATACTTAATTCCTACAAAATTGGCAACGCGCCCATCGACCGCTTTCAAAAGGTCCAACATTGGAAAACCAACCCCCGTTAAAACTGGAATATGGTAATAGTAGCACGGAAGTTCGGGAACCGATTCTGCAATTGCAACGATACATTCAGCCAGCATCTCCACATTGGCCGGTTTGAAATAAAAGGGACTCGTGAAGGAGATAGCATCCATACCAATTTCACGGGCATGCTTGGCTAACTCAATACAGTCTGCAATACAAGTTCCACCTAATAAGGGCATTACCGTAAAATTAGGATCTTCTTTGGCGCAATGAGCCCAAGCTTCGGCTACTTGTTTTTTTTCCGTAAGTGTCAGAGAAACCCCTTCTCCCGTAGAGCCACAAATAAATGCGCCGGATATTTGGTTGGACTTTAAAAACCGGTAGTAATCGGGTATGATTTCAGTATTAATACTACCATCCAGATTCATGGGTGTAAACGGCGCTGCAATAAGGCCTTTCAATGCTAATTTCATGATGCTTTAATAAATTAATTGGGTCTCGCGGTGGTATATCCAGGAGTTTGTTTCACTAATGGGTCATTGGTCCAAATCGCTGCTTCTATGGGCCATAAAATCCTATAAGCCTGTGTGTTTTTATCTAAAATTCCTACCGAATGACTTGTGCTTTTAAATATAAGGGATTCGTTTCCAAATTTCATTCTGCGTAGGTCGTACCATCGTTTTCCTTCAAATACAAACTCCTTGGTACGCTCCTTAAAAATCGCTATTTCGTTGGCATCTTTTCCAGCATTAACAAAAGGTTTTGGATCCTTACCAGAACCGAATGCACGGTCTCTTACCAGCTGAACATAAGTGGATGGGTTACCACCTTCCGCATTTACGATTTCAGCTAGCATCAGTAATCGATCTGCCTCACGATATACAGGCCAGTCATCGGCGAAATAACGCTTGTTAGCATCTATGGTACCTAAAAATTTCACTAAGGCGGTATTCTTAATGGTAGTTACATACGGAGTAACTGCAGTATTTACTTTATAATAGTCATAAAAGGTGGCATTTCTACGGCTATCGGCCAAATCGTAGGATTCGAAAAGCTCAAAGTTATAAGCATATCGCTGAATGACTTGCTGAGAATTGGATGCTGCTAAAACCAAAGGATCAACAAGAAAATTACCTATCCCAGCACTCGCTAGGGAGTCCTTGTAATGTAATCCATTAAAATTAAAAGTAGAATAGGTATAGGCAGCAACTCCTCCCATCTCAGCTTCTCCCACTTTATAGCGAATTGCGAAGATAATCTCGTTGTTATTTTTTTGTGAATAAGAAAATACGTTTGAAAAACTAGAGAGCAACGAACTTCCCTTTACTGTCATCAGGGCTGTTTTTGCCTCTGCTAAATCGGTAGCTACACTGTATAACTTTGCGGACCAAAGATACACTTCTCCTTTTAACATATAAGCCGCATTTGGAGACCACTGGCTCTTGTCCGTCACAGTTGCCTGGGTTCCAAATAGAGCTATGGCATTGTTTACATCTGCTTTAATGGCCGCTAGAACCGCCTCTTCCGAAGCACGTTCTTTTCTAAGAAGCACCGCATCTGTCGTTCCATTCAATACTTCGGCTTCCAAAACCAATGGTACTCCCCCATAGGTACGCAGCAAATGGAAGTAATAATAGGCTCGCATGGCATACGCTTGTCCCAATAAGTAATCTTTTCGGGACGCAGGCAAAAATTCAATGGCTTCCACTTTTTGTATGAAAAGGTTTATTTGAAGTATTGGCCCATAAAAACCGGCCCAATTCCCCACTCCTGATGAAGTTTCTTCCAGACGTTGCTCTATAATTGGAAGTTCATTCAGGGAAGTTGCCTGCCGATCCACATTACTATAGGTTCCGCCTCGCATTTCACCGAGTCTCAAAAATTGGAACTGATTGTCGCGAAACTGCTTATGCAGCCCAACCATAAAATTGGTTACTTGGGCTTCGCTTTTCCAGAAATTTCCATCACCAAAATAATCTTGTGGAGCCAAGTCCAGCGCGTTTTGACAAGAAACAGACAGTACTGAAATGACTGCCCAAAGGATATAGAATTTTATCTTTTTCATATTCTTAGAAAGTAAAGTTTGCACCAAGGATTAAGGTTGTAGGAATAGTATATGCACTGTTTTGCGAACCAGTTCGTTCGGGGAGGCTCAATAGTTTATTGGTGAGATAACCCAAATTCTGTCCACTGGCAGTAAATGTGAGTCCCGTTATCTTGGCTCTTTGTAATAATGAAGAAGGCACCGAATAGCTCAATGACACTTCTCTAAATGCTAAATACGAGGAGTTAACCCAAAACATACTGCTAGGTCGATCAAAATTCTTAGAATTAAGTTGATCCGCCCACGTATAACGAGGATATTTTGCATTTGGATTTTCAGGTGTCCAAGTATCTTTCACCAAATCCGTTGCATTGAATTCTCCTTGAAAACTTCCTAAAGACCACATTTGTTGAAAGTCCATTTGCTTATGTCCCAAGGCAAAATCCATACGAGCGAATAACGAGAGATTTTTCCAGCGGATGGTAGTGTTAAAACCTCCCGTCCACCGTGGAATCGTACGCCCCAAGGAAACCATATCGCGGGTATCTATAGTGTCATTTTGATCTATGTCTTTCCACATAACATCTCCGAGCTGAGTGGAAATATAGGTGGTTTTGCTTAAATTCTTCGAAGCTATCAGTGCAGCGCTTGCTACTCTCTTACCCGCAGACGAACCATATTGTACTTCACCAGCAGCAATATCCAGTTTATTATAGTTTGATAAGTCTTCATTTGTTCGGATGATTCCTTCACTTACATATCCAAAAATTTGACCATACTCTTGGCCCTCTTGTAAGCCACCAGCCCAGATTACTTTTCCTGATTTGGGATCAAATATACGTTGACCACCCTGACGGTTATTTTCATTTCCATTGAAAGGCAACTTCAATACCAAATTTTTGTTCCATGCAGCATTAGCCCCCACTTGCACGCTAAAATCTGTTTTCTGAACGGCCTTAAAAACGCCTTCCAGCTCGACACCCCGATTACGCATACTACCATTATTAGTGCGGATACTTGAAATACCCGATGAGGTTGGAAGAATTACACTGGCAATTTTGTCGGTGGTCACGCGATTGTAAACTGCGATATTGGTTGTAATTCTGTTATTAAAAAAACCCATTTCCATTCCACCTTCAACCGTATTACTCTTTTCCCATTTTAAATTTGGATTGGCGACTCCTGTTTGAAGAAACCCGATAGTACCGTTATAGGCCGTTTGTGAACCATAAGCACCTTGCAGTTCATACACCCCGATACCGTTGTTTGTGCCAATACCAATATTTCCATTTTTTCCAAAACTCGCCCTCACTTTCAAAAATGAAAGCCATTGTTGTGTACTCGCCATAAAGTCTTCTTTATGAACTAACCAACCAGCAGAAAAGGCGGGAAAGGTACCAAACTGATTATTGCCAATAAGCCGGGAATACCCATCACGTCTTACCGTAAACGATGCAAGGTATTTTCCATCATAATCATAATTCAATCGAGCGAAAGTGGAAATGATTCTTTCTTGGTTATGGTAAGAATCAATGCTTCTGGTATTGGCCTCATTAGTGGTCAAAGCCAAATCTTGGAAATCATCGGTAGGTGCAAGCCTTCCCGAAGCACTAAAACCTTTGGTAGCTTCATCGTAATATTCGAAACCAGCCATGGCATCTATATAGTTTTTACCTAAAAATGCCTTTTTATAATTCAAAATAGCATTATAAGTCTGACGAATGGTTCTACCAAAACTAGCTGAAGAAATCCGATCCCGATTCCATCCAGTATTAGGATTCGTAA
Source organism: uncultured Dyadobacter sp. (assembly GCA_963976315.1). GTDB lineage: Bacteria > Bacteroidota > Bacteroidia > Cytophagales > Spirosomataceae > Dyadobacter. The sequence continues at coordinate 1,450 of CAXBLH010000321.1, read as the reverse complement.
GGCTCATAATTCCAATTCGATAATCTTTATTAAAGGACTCTGCATCTGATTCATCGTACATTATAATTCCTCCGATCTTGAAAAAAAGATCTTTATTTAAATCCACCTTAAAGGCTTGCGCCATTGTAAATTTATCAGACTGGTTTTTCCGTTTATACTGGTCGATGTTTAAAATTGGGTTGCCATCACTAGCATCACGCCCCAGTAACAATTCACCATTTACATTGGTACCACGCATGGTTGGCGGAGCTGAAAGCATCCTGCCCCAGTAACTCGCCTCTCCGTTTTGAAGCGACTGGTCACGCCAATTAGCTCGTGCATAGGAAAGGCTACTTTCTGATTTGAGCCAACTTTTGATTTGATAATCACCATTCAAGACGAAGGTTAAGCGACGATAAAAAGTACCTAGCGACAGACCGTCTTCATTATAATAACCCAAATTAGCATAGTAACCACCCTTTTCATTACCACCATTCATACCAATATTGTAATCCTGTGAAATCGCTGGTGATTTAAAGGCATAATCCCCGTAATTAAAATCCTTGTAAAGTAATTCTGCATTGGTTCCATTAGGATCATAACCACCGGCAGCGTTAGTTTTGACCGGATCTAACATAGTTTTCCATCCATCATTGGCATTTAACAATTCACGATTTTGATCCGTAAGTCTCATAGTACTCCATATTGCACGAGAATCATAATTACCGTCAAGTATTACTCCGTTAGCATCCTTATAAAGATTACCAGTTCCTCGTGGACCTACACCACTCAGTAACGATGACGAGGCAACACCATTTTTAATAGCTTCAACCACCCCTAACCTGGTCCATTTTATATAATCTGCCGCATTTAAATAATTATATGGGACATTGAGAAAATTGATTCCTGTTTTAGATTTGAAAGTAATGGAAGATGAGCCTTGTTTTCCTCTTTTTGACGTAATTAGTACAACTCCATTACTCGCTCTTGCTCCATAGATAGCCGTGGCCGACGCATCTTTTAGAACTTCCATGCTTTCTATATCATCGGGATTAATGTCACTCAAGGATCCTCGTACCTGCCCATCTACCACTATCAGCGGACTTCCACTACCATCAAAATTGGTACCACCTCGTAAAATAATAGTCGGTAGAGATCCCGGCCGGCCAGTAGCAGTAGAAACACGCAAACCTGCAATTGTACCCGCTAATGCCTGTGCTGGGTTGGAACGCATCCCGGTTTCGAGGATTTTGGAATCCAACTTGGCAATAGAGGAAGTAATCTTTGTTCGACTACTTGATCCATAGCCAGTGACTACCACTTCATTTAAAGCCGTCACATCTGGAGTGAGTACGATATCGAGGATATTGGAAGATTTAACCGGCACCTCCTGCATTAGGTACCCTATCATTCGATACTGAATGATATCTCCTTCCGTAACGGGGATAGAGTAGTTTCCATCTAGCGATGT
>CAXBLH010000320.1:0-6715 GCA_963976315.1 uncultured Dyadobacter sp. | reverse complement strand
TCTAGAACTGGTAAGCTGTCTTTTGCAAATTTGTACAAACCTGCTAATTCATTTTTCAATCGATTGTAGTTTTCATTAACAGGTTCATAGGCAGAAAGGTTTTTGCCTTGGTGGACAATGGCGGAGTCCAAAAATGAAATGTAATCAATTTTCTTGCGGGGAATATACCATTCGAGGTCCTGTACCTGAATATCCCTACTTCCAATATAAGCTTTGCTTGCGAAATTGAAAAAATGTTGACTTAGAGCAAGCTCGGTTTCAATTACCAAACTATCATTTGGGTGGATGGTTTGTTGCGCTTTTAAGGTATTAATATTTTTGAATAGGAGAGGGTCCGCCAGGGAACTATCTCCCGAATAATGTATATAATCATCTTGTAAACTAAGAAATGTACTAGCAAATTCGGAGAGACCGTCTGGGAAAAACCATGCCATTTGGTAATTACGCTGGTTATAGAAGCTAATCATTTTATCTGATAGACTATCCAATGGAAGTTGTTTTTGAGCATAGCCTACCACCAATGCGGAATCTAAAAATAGTTCTGTGAAGGAGTTTTCGACTGTAATAGTCGTATCACGTTCTACTATCGTGGTTTTGTCCTGATTGAAATTGCAAGAGGCTAAAATGAGTGCTACTATAATAGATAATAGATATATGCGCATAGCGAAAGTCCAGTTAGGGATTCAAATGAAATGTACTGAATGTTAAAATGAGAATGAAGTTTCAGAGGATTTTTTACAAGGTAAGTTTTAAAAAAGTCAAAGAAGCTAAAAACATCATTTGGATATAGGTATGATATAAACAAAACCACGCCAAAGCTGGAATGCTGGCGTGGTTTTGTGAAATGGAATACGTTGATCACACCATAGTGACCTTTATAACACTTGGATTTAGAATTCTCTATCACCAAATTCACTGGTAGGTAAATTGGCCTTTTGCGCTATTTTATTAATATTAAAGCTTAGATTTAGCAAGAATATATCCGTTTCTTGAATATAATTCGTGGTGGTAAAGAAATTGGAGCCAAATGTAGTGATGCGTTGCTGATTGGTGCCAAATAATCCCATGTTGATATTTTGCCACTGTAAGTTTGCGGTAAGACGGCCATTCATAAAACTCTGTTTAATAGCTAAACTTGGTATTATAAAACGAGAATCTTCCCCTTGGGCAGTAACTCTTTTTGATAAATAATTGAGCGCCCATTGTATCGAGGTCGATTTTCCTATTTTGTAAGTAGAATTCGCATTAATCGAATATACGACGCTAGAAGTATTTACAGGCAAAGTACCTCCAAACAGGCTTCCATCAATTTTATAATTATACACATTTGTCCCGGCATATAGGTTCCACCACTCTGTTAATTTGGTGGTTAGGCCCAGTTCTAAACCGAATTTAGTGGCTTTTCCTGCATTGGTGTATATTCGATTTAAGATGGTATCGGTATAGACTTGATTGATCCTGTTTACTACATTATTGGTGTTTTGATAATAGGCAGTGGCAAAAAAGGATCCCTTCTCAAAATTGTTGATAATACCTAGTTCTACTTGCTCCATAATTTCAGGTAAGATGTCGGGGTCTCCTTGCTCCAAAGTTTCCGAATGTTCCCTTTCTGGATAAGGGTTCAATTCGTTATTGGTGGATCTTTGAATTCTCTTGGTATAGGATGCTTTTGTAGAAAATGTAGGTGTAACTGCATATTGTAAGCTAACTGATGGGAATAAGTTGCTCAAATTCAGAACACGTGGCGCAATACCATTGGCCGAGAAATTCCTGCTCGCGTATTCATACCGTAAACCACCAACGTAGGAAAGTTTTTTAATAGCGGCAGAATACTGTGCGTAAAAGGCATTAATTACATTGGTAACGCGGGTGTCACTAGTGAAATCAGGTATCGTGATAAACGAATTGTCTTCTAAATTTTTTTGCAAGTATTGGAAGGAACCATTTTGCAACTGATGACGGAACTGGTAACCGGTTTCTAATTTTCCGTTCCCAATTTTTACATCATAATCTGCCTTAAAACGATAGGCATGAAGCGGGTTTTTACTTGGGTTTTTGGTCAGTTGTAAAACCTGCGTGTGAGTAGGTGCATCTAGGTTTTGGTTGGTGGTTAAACCTTCGAAATTGGCATATTCATAGAGTCCTGATATTTTAAGATTAGACTTATTATTGAAATGATGCTCATAATCCAAATTTCCTAATATAATATCGGAAGACTTCTCCGCTATATTAGAATTGAAATATGCTTTACGTCCTACTATTTGTCCTGTCGATAAATTGGTTTTGACATTATCATAGGTGATATCAGCACGACGGCTTTGTTCCCGGTAGCCTTTATATATACCTGCACTGAAACTGTTTTTAGTATTTGGCGTGAAAGTTATTGCACCTCTTCCCGTATAGCTATACCGCTTGAAACTCCTTTCACCTACCGAGGGGAAACTAGTAAAAATATTGTTTATGGTCGTATTTACATCGCCAACTCTTCGCCCAGTAATATCATTTCTTAGGAAATTTCCTCCCAAACTATAATCCCATTTTGCATTTCGATAGGTAAGGGTTAGATCCATTCCGTATCGTTGAGGATTATTCAAATTATTGAATTTGGTAGTAGAGGGTAATCCTCCTTGTACGTTGGCGAAAAGAGCCAACTGATTGGTTGCACCTACTTTGGTAGTAATGTTTACAATGCCCGATTTTCCGTCAGGGTCATTACTTGCGGATGGAGAAGTGATTATTTCAATATTTTCAATCGAGTTCGCAGGTATGGTCGACAAAATGGTGGCTGCATCACTTTGCACCGGACGTCCATTAATTAGTACCAAAAATCCGGTAGATCCACGGAGTGAAATTTGACCTTCCGCATTGGTAGAAATGGAAGGTGTATTTCTTAAGACATCTATGGCAGTCCCTCCTTGGCTAGTTGCGAAGGCTGAGGCTCGATAGACCTGACGGTCAATTTTGGAGACCATAGTCTCTTTATCCCCTTTTATTTGGACTTCATCTAGGCCCACTATATTACTTTTTAATACCAAATCCGTATTCGATAAATTGCTTGTTTCTTTGGAAATGGTGATCAACGAAGTTTTTTGCTCGGTAAAGCCCATGTAATTGGCCTTTATAATATATTTTCCTGCTTTTAAATCTGTAAAATTAAACGTGCCCGCAGAGTCTGCTAAGGTGCCATTCACAAGGGTAGAGTCTGGAATCTGATAAATAGCAACGGATGCAAAGGGAAGTCCGGTGCTACTAGCTTGATCCAAAACTTTACCCTTAATGGTTCCTTTTATTTGAGCGTATAAGGTAAAGTTAAGGCAAAGGGTTAAAAATAGTAATAGTGTTTTTTTCATTTTGAGTAATTAGTACTACTGGTTAATTTTTAAAGATACTCTTATATAGAAATGCAAAATTAGAGAGGCAAGTAGCTAATAACTGGTCAAAATTGAATTAAATCTGGTATATTTAGGAAATGCCTTTACGGTAGATTCCAGGTAAAACACCCGTGGCTCTTTTGAAAAATTTATTAAAATGTGATGGATCCGAAAAACCTAATTCAAAGGTGATTTCTGTGAGGTTTTGATCGGTATACAATAGTAACTTTTTAGCCTCCACTACAATTTTTTCATTGATCACATCACTCGTAGTTCGATTAAGAAATTTCCGACAAGTGTTATTTAAGGTTTTGCCAGTAACATGTAGCAAATCCGCATAACTCCCTACTTCTTTGTGATCTCGATAATTTGCATTTAAAAGGTCAAAAAAATGATGTATTAACTTTGACTCCACCAAGTTGACGGGGACATTCTCCAGTCGTTTCAGTTTGGTGAAAAGTAACTGAATATAGGTTTGTATAATAGATAAATAATGGGAATCCTTTGCTAAGTACTCTTTTTCAATTTGTTGGAAGAGGTAGCCGATTTCTTCTTGGATAGAACTTACATCGTACCCACTTTCCAGAGGCCGTGGGAACTTTTGAAACAAGCGATCGTACAAGGGAGTATCTATCAAAAAATCCTTTTGAAGCATTACCACATAACCTTTTGGGATTTCGGTTAAATCCCAACTGTGAATCTGACCGGGTAGTATAAAGTAGAGGCTATAAGGTTTTACTGAGAATTGGTGATAATCTATATGATGTTGGCCTGCACCTTCTGTTAAAAAAATCATTTCAAGGTAGTCCTTATGACCATGTGGATTAGTGGCTTTAATCACTTCTTTCATTCTTTTTATTCGAAAGAATTCATTTTCCAATAGCTTATTTTTTACTTTTACTTCCATGCTTTCAAGGTTTTTTGATGTCAGTCTTTGAATCCGTTACAGGGCAAAGGGAATTTCAAAATTGATTATTTTATACGAATTTTCACCCATTTAGATTTTTAAATATGAAGAATCAGCAAATACTTGTCCAATTAAATAGTCAGGGTAAAGGGAAATTAAAGTTAGTGATAGACAATAATGAGGTAGGCTTGATGGATATTTCAGTCCAAAACAACCTATTAACGGTATATCATACCGAAGTACATAAGGAGTTTGAAGGCCAAGGATACGGAAAGAAATTATTTGATACCTTGATTGAATATGCTCAAACTAGTAACTTGAAAGTTAAACCGTTGTGTACATTCGTGATGGCCATGTTTAAAAAGAATAAGGAAAATTTAGCCACTTTATTGGCTTGATCATCAATATGTTCTATTTTTTTAAATCCATTCTTTTGCTAGGGAATTACTGGTTATCCAACCTACGGTTTTGGCATAATAGTGGACACTGGGTACTTTGAAACAGGATCATTAAAGAGGGGCGGCGTTTTATTAAAATAGACTAGTGCTATTTCTAAAGTAAGTCATAAACCCATGGCTAAACTTGATTAGCTTCAAACTGGTTAAGTTTGTACAGATCCTTATGCTCTAATTTTTATTTACTATATTGAGCGTTCTAACTAGTAATTTTATGAAAAATATAATCTTTGTTTTGTCAATATCCTTAGGGAGTTTATCGGCTACATCTGCTATTTTGGAGCTTTCTCCTATAACTTTGAACCTCTCAGAAGTACAAGAGCGTGTGTCAGTGCGCATAGATGACCTACCCGAAGCAGTTAAAAATGCGATCAGAAACAGCTCGTACTCCGACTGGAAAATGGATGAAGCATTTTTGGTAACGCGCGAGGACAAGTCAAAATACTACGAAGTAAAAGTGAAACATGACGAGCAGAGAGCAACCCTTCGCTTGGACAAAGAGGGGCAATCCATCGACTAGTTTTAACTGAATTTGTTACGACTGTCAAATGCTAATCCTAATCCAACGCTTGAAAGTTTATTTTCGCCGGAAATGGTGGCATTGGGGAATAAGTTTCTAAACTCCAACTGCACTTTTGGTACTTCGGTGGTACCACCGGTGAGTATTACTAATTCTATTTGGTCGTTAGTAATACCTGCGTTTTGTATACATTCCAAGGAGGTTGCACTTATTTTTTGAATGCGTCCATTGATGGCATCATTAAAAGTTGTACGGTGTACTTCCGAAGTTAAACCAGTTTCTAAAAAGTCAAAAGATGGTAGGAACAATTCAGACTCAGTAAGGGCAATTTTGGCTTCTTCGGTAGCAGCTAATAATGAATGACCTGTTTCTTCTTCCAGAATTTGTAAAAGTCTTCCGTATTTTTGTTTATCATGCGACTGGAAAAGTAATTGTTTTACTTGTGACATAATTCTCACTGTGTACAGGGAATTTACCTTACTCCATTCCGATAAGTCGTGGTAGTGGTATAAGGGTACCTCCAAGTTTTTTTCGCCATAAGTACTTCTATACCCAACAATCGGCATTATGGCAGCCAAGCTGAGGTCTTTATCAAAGTCATTTCCACCTATTCGTACACCAGTATTTGCTAAAATATCCTCATTACGATCCGCTTTTGAAAGGTATTTGTTGGATAATTTTATAACCGTAAAGTCGGATGTACCGCCGCCAAGGTCTACTACTAATGCTAGTTTTTCACCAGCTATCTTTTGTTCATGTGCGAATGCCGCTGCAATTGGCTCGAATTGAAAGCCTACGTTTTTAAATCCAAGTCGATTAGCTATTCCCTTCAGTTCCTCCTCGGCTCTTACGTCGGCACCTGGATTATTATCAACAAAATGAACCGGTCGACCCATAGTTACCGATTCAATAGCTTCACCAGCATCCAGTTCTGCTTTTTGTTTTAGAACTTGCAAAAATGAAGCAATAATTTGATCGAACTTCATTACTTCGCCGTTCACCATAGTTCCTTGGCGCATGACTGGCGTCCCAAGTACCCTTTTCAAACTACGCATCAAACGGCCCGGAGTTTTACCTAAAAACAAACTCATGGCTTCTCTGCCAAAATAAGCGGTATTGTCTTTCCTAAGAAAGAACATGGCACTGGGTAGAGTATTTTGTCCAGATTCGGTTTCTACCAATTGCACGTTTTGATCGGTTGCAATGGCAATACTTGAATTAGAAGTGCCAAAATCGATACCACAGGAAATCATAGCTTAATTTTTTTTTTGAAAATTGGGGATGCAATTTCTGTTATTATTTGAATAATACAAAACAATTTTTGCGATAATGTCTTTTTTGGTGATTTGATGATAATTATGAAAAGAATAGTACAATTGTTAACCCTTGCCGTGACCAGTTTGGTAGGTAGACCTTTGTAATCGAAAAACGGAAACCCGCAATCAGCTTGAAAATCGATGTT
>CAXBLH010000319.1:0-6716 GCA_963976315.1 uncultured Dyadobacter sp. | reverse complement strand
AGATCAGAAGCATACATTGGCGTACTGATAGATGATTTGATTAATAAAGGCACCGAAGAACCATACAGAATGTTCACCTCCAGGGCGGAATATCGGACTTTGCTCAGACAGGATAATGCGGACATACGACTAACAGAAAAGGGGCATAGTATTGGTTTGGCCAGCGCAGAAAGATTAAAAAAGGTCCAGGAAAAGGTCGACCAAATGAATCAGCTCACCGAAATATTGACTAATCATAAACTGCAACCTCAAGAGATAAATCCTAGTTTAGAAAAACTCAACACTTCTCCAATACGAGAAAAAACTTCCATCTATCAGTTACTAAAAAGGCCACAATTATCCATCGATAAACTCGTGGAAGTTTACCCAGAAATGAATGTGCTATTAGAAGGATATCAAAAAGACGCAATCACCCAAGCTGAAATTCATTTGAAATACGACAGCTATATAGAAAAAGAAATGCTATTAGTTGAAAAGATGAATCGTTTAGAAGATCTGGCCATTATTCAGAATTTTAATTACGATTCGGTTTCATCGTTATCATATGAGGGCCGCGAAAAACTTAAAAGAACGAGGCCCTCAACCATAGGGCAAGCTTCTCGAATCAGTGGTGTTAGTCAATCGGATATTTCAGTTTTAATGCTCTTTATTGGACGATAAAATACATGGAAAATTTAATAGAGTGCCCTGTCTGTGCGTCAACTATATTCCAGCAATATTTGGAAGTTGTTGACCATACTGTTACCCAACAAGCGTTTAAGATTCAACAATGTGAAAAGTGCGATTTTCTATTCACCAATCCTCGACCAACAGAGCAGGAAATTGGTAAATATTACCAATCACAAGACTATATTTCACACCACGACGAGGCAAAGGATATCATGAGCCGAGTCTATAATTCGGTACGGAACTATACCTTAAAAGAGAAGTTAAAGCTTATTAATAGTCTGGTTCCTGGCAAGGGTAATCTATTAGATATTGGCTGCGGCACGGGTAGCTTTTTACAAACCTGCAGGCAAGATCACTGGAAAACCGTAGGTACAGAGCCCGATGAAGAAGCAAGAAAAATAGCTACTAACAGGACCCAGGGAGAAATATTCGAAAGTATAAATCAGGTAAAATCAGCGGCCAAATCGTTTCAAATAATTACGATGTGGCATGTTTTAGAACATGTGCATCAGCTGAATGAAACTATGGATTGGCTTCAAAAAAAACTCGATAATCAAGGTAAAATAATCATCGCCGTTCCCAACCCTCAATCAGAAGACGCTGCCAAATACGGCGCTTTTTGGGCCGCCTATGATGTACCTCGGCATCTGTATCATTTTACAAAAGGCAGCATGCAAACCCTACTCGATAAGCATCATTTAAAGATAGATTCCATCAAACCTATGTGGTTCGACTCTTACTATGTGAGTATGCTTAGTACCAAATACCAGTATGGCAAGACGAAGCTTTTGAACAGTTTTATTACCGGAAGCCAATCCAATTTGAAAGGAAAATCAGATACAAACAACCCTTACAACACGTCTAGTTTGATCTATATAGTAAGTAAAAAATAAATTATTAAACAATCATTAAACCCTCAATACGCAAATCTGTATTGAGGGTTTTTATCTAATCACCCATGTATTTACGAACGCTAATTTTTGCAATACTTTCTTTGCTACTATTTGAGCGCTGCGCTCAGGTAGTATCCCCTACAGGTGGTAAGAAAGACTCACTAGCTCCCGAGCTAGTAAGTAGCAACCCGCCCAACCGAACCCTCAATTTTGCAGGGGATCGGATAGAACTGCTATTTAATGAGTATATCATTGTAGACAATATCAATCAAAAACTAGTCATCACACCAGAGGCCGACAACCCCTATACCTATAAGCTAAACGGGGAGTCCATTATTCTCAATTTCAAAAAGAAGTTTGCTGACAGCACTACTTATACCCTCAATTTTGGAGATGCTATCAAAGATAATTCGGAAAGAAATCCCGCTAAAAACCTTAAGCTAGTTTTTAGTACAGGAAGCTCGCTGGACTCGGGGAGGGTCTATGGAAAGGTACGAGATATCAAAACAAATAAGCCCATTTTGGATGTTTTGGTAGGGCTCTATATACCCAGCGACACGCTTAATCCTGCAAAAGAAAAACCGTACTATTTCTCGAGAACAGACAGTTCGGGAATATTTAGTATTGAAAATGTTCAGATAAAAAATTACAAATTAATAGCCCTTGAAGATAAAAATAGGAACATGCTTTTCAATGCCAAAGAGGAGCGAATTGGATTCATTAATGATTTAGTTAATGCCACTTCCGACTCTATTAGTTACACTATAAATATGGCTATTTCTGACAATACGCCACTCCGGATTCAAAGAACCATTCCAAAAGTTAATAACTATACGGTGGTATTCAATAAAGGGATTGAAGCCCTAAATGTGGCGTTCGGACAACCAGATAGTCTACCCTATTTACTGGAAAATAGTCAAGCAAAATTTTTTAATGTAGGAACCCATGCAGATACAATCACCACCACACTCATTGTTACGGATTCATTAGGAGTGGATAGCACCTTTCAACAAAAAATAACTTTTCAACAACAACGTGGAAAGGAACGTCAAACTGAACCATTTAATGTTACTACCACACCAGAAAAAGGCAAACCATTACCGAATGCATTCACCTATAAACTAATATTTAACAAGCCCATTTTAAGTATTAATCCAGATTCTATACAACTACTTACCGACTCTCTCAATACCACTCCACTGAAAGATTTGGATTTCAATTGGAATAAATACCATAATGAATTACAAATCCAGGTAGCTACAATGGCGAAAGATTCTTTAAAATGGAAATTACCATTTGGTAGTATTATCAGTGTAGAAAATGACACCTTACCCAAATTATCGTTAAAGCATCCAAAACTAATAGAAGAGGAATACGGAACGCTTTCTGGTACGATAACGAATCCCGATACAACGGCAGGTGTAATTATTGAATTACTAAATGAACAATATAAAATTCAGCAAACCAGCTATGTAATTCCCTATAAGTTTATACACATTCCACAGGGCAATTATTATTTACGTGTCATTATTGATACCAATAAAAATAAAAAATGGGATACGGGAAAATTCGAAGAAGAGCTACAACCCGAATCCATTATCTATTTACCGGAAAAACTATTGATCAAAAGCAATTTCGAAATCAACGATATCAATATTTTACTACCAAATGTTGAATAACTCTAGAAACTTACAAACAAACTGTGGATAAGTATGTGGATATCTCGCAAAATCTGTTCATAAACCCTTTGAAAATGTACACAACTCTGTGGATAAGTAGGTTTATGTGTGGATAAAAACTCCAAAATCAATCTATAGTGGGTAACTCCTCACCAAACCAGAGTTAACATGCTGTTGATTCACTAAAGATTCTGTTGATAACGCAAATTTATAAAAAACTTGAGTTACCAACATTGTTATGTAGATAAATAAACAATTACTTTGTAAATCAAGTCGTTATTGGTTGAAAAAGAAACTAACTATGTGGACAAAACAACATAGTTATCAACAATTTGTTGATAACTATGTTAATCTTAAGTTGAAAACACACTTATCGACATTTGCACAGACCTAATAGTTAATAATAAAAAAGAGAAAAAATTTTTTCTATTATGAAAAGGGAAATTATAAAATGGGTTATTTATAGTTTTATAAGTTCCGCGGCGGCCGGAGGGGCGGCGGCTCAGACCGAACTCAAACTGGCTGAACAATATTTTAAAACCAATGAATGCTAAAAGGCCATTGAAATATATAGAGTCGCACTGACAAGCGATTTTGATAAAATAGCACTCCGAAATTTTACGGAATGTTTAGTGCGGCTGCAGCAGTGGGAGGAGGGAGAAAAATATTTAAAGAAGGCCGTAAAGCTCGATGCGGTTAATGCTAACTGGTATTACCTATACTGGGGCTTGTTATTAGATGGCAAAAACAAGCCACTAGACGCCATTAAAAAGTATAAGCAGGCAATATCCTCAATAGGCCAAAGAATTGATCAGAATCGAGAAATGGCCGATGAGTTTCGACGCATAGAACATTCGGATATGTCTTTACTCGTACTTCAGGATGCTCGTGAAATTGCAAAAAGCCCCGATTTATTTCAACTCGAAATAGCCAGTGTGTACAGGGATCTTAATCGAACCGAAGATATGATTAATGAGCTCCTTTCTTATGGAATCAAATACCATAGCATTGAGCTGGTTCAAAACATGCTGCAAGATTTTCTTAAAGGGGAGAACGATCAACAATTATTAGAGTCTGAGTTATATCAAAAGATTCAGAAATATCCGAATGAAGGATTTTATAATGAACTATTAATATGGTACCAAATTCAAAAAAAGGATTTCTATAAAGCTTTTATTCAAGAAAAAGCCCTAGACCGTCGGTTTAAACATCAGGGAGAACGGCTTTTTAACCTTGGTTTACTTGCCTCTCAAAATCTGGATTATAGTACTGCTGCCAGTATTTTTGATTATTTGGTAAAGGAATACCCAAATGGTAATATCTATCCCGTATCACGTCGTATGGCTATCTATGTACGTGAGCAGCAGGTAAGAAATACATTTCCGATTAATCATTCGGAAGTAAGGAAGTTGATTGGCCAGTATCAAAAACTAATAACGGATTTAGGAAGTAATCTCCGTACTGTAGAGGCATATAGGAACCTGGCAAATCTTTATGCTTTCTATTTACAAGATTTTGATAATGCCATCACAGCCTTGGAAAAGGCAGTTGAAGTAGGAAAGAGCAATCAGAACTTTGTAGACAATTGTAAGCTCGACCTAGGTGATATATATCTTCTGAAAGGGGAACCTTGGGAGGCTTCTTTATTATATTCTCAAGTAGAAAAATCCCAAAAGGATAATATATTGGGATATGATGCTAAATTAAGAAATGCCAAACTTCATTATTATAAGGGAGACTTTGATTTGGCAAAAGATGTTTTAAATATTTTAAAAAAGGCCACTACACGAGAAATTGCCAACGATGCCAATGATTTGTCTCTTTTAATAATGGACAATACCGGGCTCGACAGTAATGAAATAGCGATGCAGGAGTATGCCAATATTGAATTACTACTATTTCAAAATAAAAAGTATGCCGCTTTGGATAGTCTTCAGGCCATGCTTGAAAAATATCCTAAACACAGCTTAACTGATGAATTACTTTGGTTAACTGCAAAAACCTATATTTCTCTGGATAGTAATCAAGCAGCATTAAAATATTTGAATAATCTTAATGAAAATTTTGGACATGATATTTTAGGAGATGATGCTCTTTTTGAAATTGGTAAATTGTATGAAGAGAAATTAAAAGACAAGAATGCTGCTATGAAAATTTATGAAGAAATTTTAAACAAGTATCCAGGAAGTATTTTTGTAGCCGAATCGCGAAAGCGATTTCGATTTTTAAGAGGAGATTTGATAAATTAAGAAAAGGGAGCAAATTACTAGAATTTGCTCCCTTTTTCCTTTTAGTATACTGGTATTAGATGCAGCCTGAATTGATATAGCGAATTCTAAGAAGCTGTAAAATTCAATTATTTTGTTATAATGTATTGATTAGTAATTCTTTAAACTCATTATAGTTACTGCCTATTTTGATACTTGTTTTTTCAAGTGAGAGTAGATTTTCGAGTCTTTCGGGAATTTCTACCTTATTATTCAAAGTTTCTTCCACCAAATCAATAAATTTGGCCGGATGAGCTGTTGAAAGAAAAACGCCGATAAAATCCTTACCACTTTCTTTTCTATATTTTTCCAAACCAAGATATGCAACTGCGGTATGTGGGCACATGATATAATTTGTTTTATCATAAACCGCTCGCATCGCTTCTTTAGTTTTTTCATCCGAGAAAAAATAACCAGAAATTTTTTCTCGCACTAAATTTACATCATCTTGGAAAAATCGTGTTAAGCGAACAAAGTTGCTAGGGTTGCCGACGTCCATTGCATTTGAAATTGTTTCTACTGATGGAGTAGCTTCGTAAACTCCGGAAGCAATATATTTTGGCACGGTGTTATTGATATTGGTAGAAGCGACAAAGTGTTCAACTGGTAATCCCATATTATATGCGAGTAGGCCAGCGCTTAAATTTCCGAAGTTTCCGCTCGGTACCGAAAACACAATTGGTTTTTGTTGTGCCTTTAATTGAGCATAAGCAGCAAAGAAATAAAATGACTGCGGGATCAATCGCGCTATGTTTATAGAATTAGCGGAGGCCAGATTGAATCTTGAATTTAACGATTGGTCAAGAAATGCTTCTTTTACTAATTTTTGGCAATCGTCAAACGTTCCATCTACTTCAAGGGCAGTTACATTTTGACCCAATGTAGTCAACTGTTTTTCCTGAATGTCACTCACTTTTCCACTCGGATAAAGTATGGTCACTGAAATTCCAGGAACATTATAGAATCCTTGTGCCACAGCTCCACCAGTATCACCGGATGTTGCAACTAGTATATTTATTTCCTGATTAGACTTCTGTAAGAAATGAGACATTAAAGCTGCCATAAATCTTGCTCCAAAGTCTTTGAAAGCCATAGATGGGCCATGAAATAGCTCCAAAACGTAATTATCGGCTTCAATGGGGACAATTGGTGCTTCAAAATCGAAAGCTTTGTCGACGATTTCTTGTATTTCACTATCCGTTATATCA
>CAXBLH010000318.1:0-6719 GCA_963976315.1 uncultured Dyadobacter sp. | reverse complement strand
CATAGCTATCCTGAAAAATTTAACGCAGGTAGAGCCAAAAAATAGCATAAACAAATTATTGGTTAATTTTTAAACAGGCTCTTATTATATTCAAATAGTCTGGAATAGTAATTCCCCCACTAGAAATCATATAGAACCATAATTAGTGGGGATAATAAACTAAATTCTGAAAAACTTTTGGAAATCACTACAATCGAGTACAATTCCATCTTTTTTTGACTCGACAATGGTTTTTCTGGTAACTTAATTTCGAGCTAAGGGTGACTTTTCGTCCGCCTTTTTTCGTAAATACGAACGATCGTAAGGTCGCTAATTAATGGTCAATTGGTATTACAGGCGGATAGCTATCAGCCACTAAAAATAAGCTGGAAATTCTGTTGCACCTATCTAAAATTCAGGTCAAAATCAAGCGAATCAAATCGTTGTGGGTAAAAAAAATATCAAATAATCTGTAAATGAGGGGGTGCCGTGGCATAAAAAAGTTAGATTTGCTTTGCTGTTACGTTTAGCCCATACAGTTATTTAATTGGCGTAAACGGCAACTTGTTTTTTTACTCACTTACCTCTATCATGTTATGAAATCAAAACATTTTTACTGCATTTTATTAACCATTCTTGTTTCAGTTAACGTCAGTGCCCAGGATATTTATTTCTTTTATAAGGGTGTTACGGAAAATATGGGCACGGAGGGACATGTAAATGAAGTCCTCATATCCTCCCTCTCTGGTGGCATGTTTTCTGAATATGACTCTGGGATTGGTTCGTCTGGAGTAAAATTTGAACCTTACTCATTTACAAAGTCCTTTGATGCTTCTAGCATATTACTCATGCAAAAGCATGCAAAGGGAGAATCTGGCGAAGATGCCGAGTTTAGATTTTATGCCACATCCGATTCTAAAGTAATTAAAGTGCTCGTCATCAAATTGAAAAACCCTTTTATTACTTCATATAGCTCCGCAGGTACACCGTGTGGAGGTTGTCCATTATTGACTGAAAACATAACTATGGAGTTCGAGGCAGTGAAGATAATTCATGGTGAAGAAAGCGACCCGAACAATGTTTTTACCTGGAACTTAAAGACAGGAAAAGAATCATTCTGATATGGGAAGGGAAATCTTTATTAACTTGTACCGGATGGTGGCTATATGGCTCGTCATCTTTCCGCAGGTCGGATTCTCTCAATTATCGGGAGCATCCGTCAGTCGACCGACAGTGCAACAGAAAAATACGATTTTACCATTCAAATCGAAACAACAGTTGCAGGTAGAGGCGTTGATAGCACGTACGACACCCGAATATATGGATAGGAAATATGGTGTTAAAAGCCGATTATTGACCTCCAATGGCCATTCGCTTCGTACTACTGCCGGATGCGAGGATACATACCTGTGCAGATCCCCCGAACCGCTTCCCGTCACTTTGCTTTATTTTAAAGCTGAACGCATAGATGCCGGACAGGTGATGCTAAACTGGGAGACGTCGAATGAAACCAACAATCTGGGGTTTGAAGTGGAACGATCCATGACTTCCGCTACTAATTTCTATAATATAGGGTTTATTGATGGGAAAGCTAATTCATCAGAAAAGCAGACGTATTCATTAGTTGATTTGAATGCAAGTGATGCTGTCACCTATTACAGGTTGAAACAGTTGGATTTAAATGGTGATTTTGAATATTCCAAAATTATTGCGGTGAAGGGATTCAAAATAGCTCTTTCTATCGTTCCCGTTCCCAATCCAGGGATTCAAAATAATACCTACTTTCAGATAAATGGCCGTGGTGCGTCTGATGAGATTGCCTTAACTGTTTTGACGCCAGGTGGTAAAGTTATTTTTAAAAATGAAGGGTTTAAGCTCAACGCCGATGGAAGAGTTTCGCTGGGTAGCTTACCAGAAATCATGCCCGGACTTTATATTGCCGAGGTGGTAACTGCGGATCAGCAGTCCACCGTTTCGTTTATAATCGGAGATTAGGTAGGGAAATGTTTAACGCAGGTTATAGTGTTAGTTGATATTGGAGTATTTTAAGAATTGAAATACTCCAATATCAACAATAGCAAAATCAAAAGAAATAATTTTTGCTGGAATACAACTTGGTTTGTTTAGCCAGTACGGTTTTTATTATAGGAAGAAAAAATGCTAATAGCCAAGTTGGAAGATTATTAGAAATGCCAGAAACAGACTTTCTGGTTTTTTTCTTTTAGGTGAAAGCGAAGGTACGGAGGGGCCATACCAGTGATTTCGGTCAAATCGTGCCACTATAAAAGCTCATATAACGGTATACAAAAGTTGGAATTATGATCTTTGCAGGACTCGTTTTTTTTGGCGATTCCCTTGTAATATCGATCCTGTGGGAGGAGTCGATAAGTCGATCCAATAGGGCATCGGCTCTAACTTGAGTTTTCATAAAGCCAACGCAATTTTAGATCGAATTTTTCATCAAGCAATCAGAATTAACCTTAAAACGGAGGCGGTGTGTGTGAATCGATGAGAAGGTAGCAAAAAACAAAATCAGTAATTAAATTGCTCCACTACCATTTCGTCCCAAAATAAACCTCACTAGGTGGCCTCGTTTAAACCGGAATAGATGGCTCACTTTCGCCGGAATGTATAAATACAATAAAGTTTGATACTATTCGAACACTTGAACCGGATAGAACCTACCTATGTGGCTTATGGGAGCTACGAGACGGTAGCATGAATTTGAAAATTTCTCCGGCAGATCAGATTGTGAGTCGGGCGGAAGAGGTGGAATAGTTTTGTGTTATATTTTCCTGTAAATCGCCTTTTAGATAACAAACAAAAATTGATAAGCATGGAAATGTCAGGTTATGAAGATGTAAAGTGGTGTTACTAGGTTATCGATCATGGCACAAAGGAACAGCCGGATTGTTCAGTTCATGAGATGTATTTTGATGTGGCGCCCAAAAGACTTGCTGCACATACCGAAAATCCGATAACGTTGGAGCATTATGAAAGCCAGGAAGAGCTTATTGCAGTGTTGGAAATGATAATTACTGACTTGAAAAAGGGACAAGTTATGACTTTGTCTGAAGTTACTAGGGATATCTTCAAAAAGGGATAAAAATTAATATACACCAAAAATATATGGACTATATTGATGACAATCAGCAGCATGCAAAAGAGTAAATATCAATAGCACAGGCAAGCATGGCGCATTGGCAAATCTTTTCGGCTCCCGATATTGATAACGAAAGCAATTATTACAGGCTGTATTCAGATCCTTTTGAAAAAGCTTTTAAAGAGAAATTTACGGATCTGCTTAGAAAGGATAGTAAGGCAGCAAAAATCTCTAATCTCCCGTCGGAGGATTGTGCCATAATCTTTTTGAAATATCTGCAAATGAATAGGGGGGTGGGTTTATAATGTAGGCATGGAATACAAAAATCTCTATTATAGATGCATAAATGAAACTGTATGATGATCTAAGGCAATAGAATAAATCAAAGACAGGTCCTATAAATCCGCCAGACGGTAACTAGTACTCCTACCGCCGGAATCTTCTTTTACAAGTACATGCTGATTAACAAGATCCAGTATATCCCGCAGGGCTGTATCACTAGAGACCTTTGTGATCTTGGCCCATTTTGACGTATTAAGTTTCCCTTCAAAACCATCCAGGAGTTTGTTGAGCATCAGTTTCTGGCGTTCGCTGATATTTTTAGAGACCAAGAACTCCCAATAGCGGGCTTTTACCAACACCGCATTTAGAAGCGTATCGGCAGCAGTGAGCGCTCTATCCAGGCACGATAAAAACCAAACCAACCATTCAGTGATATCCAGATTACCCTTTTGGGTTTTTTCGAGGATGTCGTAATAGTGTTTTCGTTCCAGCTGGATTTGTGCCGACATACTATAAAACCGTTGCACGCTATTGTCGGATCTTGCCAGTTGTAAATCTGCAATGGAACGCGCTATTCGCCCGTTTCCATCGTCAAATGGGTGTATGGTCACAAACCACAGATGAGCAATAGCAGCTTTTAGTACAAGGTCATGATCTTGGTTTGTATTAAACCAGCTGATGAAAGTATTCATTTGGACAGGAACCAGTTTGGATGCAGGAGCTTCAAAGTGCACTTTTTCTCGTCCCATTGCACCTGATACTACCTGCATGGGGCCAGCGGCATCATCGCGCCATTTGCCCACAGTGATTTTATACATCCCGCTTCGTCCTATTGGAAAAAGTGCCGAGTGCCAGCCAGAAAGCCTATCTTCCGAAAGTGGACTTGTGAAGTGCTGAGTTGCATCCAAAAGCATCTCCACAACTCCATCTACTTGCCGGTCAGCGGGCGCCAATGCACCGATATCCATCCCAAGTCTACGGGCAAGTGATGATCTTATCTGGTCCTCGTTCAGAACTTCACCTTCTATTTCGCTTGTTTTGAGAACCTCAAGTGTCAAAGTTTGTAGCACCGCTTCCTCTCTGAGTGAAAACCCGAGGCTTTCCATACGCCCGAGTAGCCGTCCCTGTTTATGGCGAACTGTTCCGAGTAATTCAGAGGTGGCAGTTGCGTTCCAGGTAAAGTTAGGCCATTGCGCATTTTGGTGGATATACATATTTTCTCCGCATTTTATGCGTCAAATATATTGTCTATTCTCCGCATTGTAAAATAATTGCCGCATTTAGTGCGATGAATGGGGTTGCTAATCGACGCATGAGCATGTATAATTTACAATTCGGGTAATCAAATAACATTCAGATTATTACAATCATATGTATTTATGTAAAAATTTCGAGGTTAAAAAGAAGTAATATATTTTCTTAGGACATGACATATCACAAATCCCTTCAATAATTTTTTCTCACCTGATCAGAGACATTTGCTAAATCATCTAGGTTAGCTTAGCGTGCCTGAGGAGTAAATAATAAGACTTTACCCTAGCAATTTTTGTTTGCTGGGTGGAGTATTACACACTATCTATTTTTTTAAGAGACTGGCCACAGTGATTGGCACACCAAATGAGATAGTTAAATATTCTTCCTTTTGTAAAAAGTCACGGTGATCAATTGAAAAACTTATCAATTCCTTGAATCTAATAGAAAATTTATAGCCTGATGTTGATTTAGTTCCAATTTTAGACTCCATAGTTGCGGATCTCGTATAATTGAAGCGACCACCGAACATAGGTTGAAAAACAATATAAACATTACTTAAACTGACTTCAAACATTGCCAAACATTTCTCGATTGATGCATCAATAGCAAATCTATTTATCTGGATTGCTTAGCATCAATCAGCACTCTGATGAAAGTCGATAAGTGGTGGATCTTGTCTGGGGTTCTTTTGAGAATCTTAAGTATCCAGCAGAGCAGCATTTACAAATTCAAAAGTGTACTCGAAATAAGGTATCCTTATTAATCCACTGACGAATATTGTTTTAGGACAGAGAAAGCAATTTTGACGTCGAAAGGAAAATGCGTGTAGAATAAAATATGTTTATAGGAAGACTTAATAGAACAAATATTAAAAACCTTTTTTTTCATTTGTAACTCTTTTTAGCCATCTTTAAAGGATTCAATCTATAATGGGTTGAATCTTTTGTTATATATAGTTAAAGTTACTGCGTAAACCATTTTATGGCTAAGAAGAAAGAGGTCCAGGAGGAATCCTTAGAGAAACAGTTGTGGAAAACTGCTGATAAATTGCGTAAAAATATTGATGCCGCTGAATACAAACATATTGTACTCGGTCTGATATTTCTAAAATACATTTCTGATGCCTTTGAAGAGCTATTTACGAAGTTGAAAGCCGAAGAAGCCGATGGGGCTGATCCGGAAGATCGGGACGAATACAAAGCTGAAAACGTGTTCTTTGTACCCAAAGATGCCCGTTGGAGTTTCTTGCAATCACAAGCCAAGCAACCCGAAATAGGTAAAGTGGTGGACGACGCCATGGATGCCATTGAAAAAGAAAACGCTTCGCTGAAAGGAGTTTTACCCAAAGTGTATGCTCGGCAAAATTTAGATCCTACCAGTTTGGGAGAATTGATTGATTTGGTTGGCAATATTGCACTAGGCGACGCGAAGTCAAGGAGTGCCGATATTTTAGGTCACGTATTCGAGTATTTTTTAGGAGAATTTGCGCTGGCCGAAGGTAAAAAAGGAGGTCAATTCTATACCCCAAGAAGTGTGGTTGAGTTGTTAGTCGATATGCTGGAACCTTACAATGGACGGGTATTTGACCCTTGCTGTGGTTCTGGTGGAATGTTTGTCCAGTCTGAGAAGTTTGTAACAGATCATCAGGGGAGGGTAAACGATATTTCTATTTATGGTCAGGAAAGTAACCAAACCACTTGGCGACTGGCAAAAATGAATTTGGCCATTCGTGGCATTGATAGCTCACAGGTGAAATGGAATAGCGAAGGTTCCTTCCTAAATGATGCCCATAAGGACGTTAAAGCCGATTACATTATAGCCAATCCACCTTTTAACGTGAGTGACTGGGACGGTCATTTGCTACGTAAGGATGGACGTTGGGAGTATGGCGTTCCACCAGTTGGTAATGCCAATTTTGGCTGGTTACAGCATTTTATTTATCATTTGGCGCCTGGTGGACAGGCTGGTGTGGTACTAGCCAAGGGTGCGCTGACCTCAAAAACATCTGGTGAAGGGGATATCAGAAAAGCACTGATAGAAGCGGGCTTAATTGACTGTATCGTGAACTTGCCAGCCAAGCTTTTCTTAAATACACAAATTC
>CAXBLH010000317.1:0-6743 GCA_963976315.1 uncultured Dyadobacter sp. | reverse complement strand
AGAGCCAAAAAATAGCATAAACAAACTATTGGTTAATTTTTAAACAGGCTCTTAGATTCTAAAATAAAAAAGGATAAAACCGTTAGCGGCTTTATCCTTTTTGGGAACAGAAATAAATTTTCATTATTTGCCGACCTGTCCTTCCAAAAGTCCCATATACTTCTTAGCATTCACTACTTCCGAAGATAGAGGAAACTCGTCTACAATACGTTTATAACTTGAAACCGCATCTGCAATTTGGTTCGCTTTTTCCTGAGCCAAAGCCAACTTCATTAAGTATACCGGTGTAAAATATTGATTCGTTTGCGTCTCTGATGCTTTTTTGTAGGCTGTAATGGCTTCCGCTGGTTGGTTTTTTTCCATGTAGGCATCACCAATTAAGGATTTTGCACGAGCGTCAACCAATAAGTCAGAGGATGAAAACTTCTCCAAGTGACTAATTGCATCATCAAATTTACCTTGTTTTAACAGCGCAACGCCTGCATAAAAATTAGCAAGGTTACTGGCATCAGTTCCTTTATAGCTATCAGCAATAGAAAGTAAACCTTCATTACCACCACTACCGTTCAAAGCCTTTGACAAAGAATCCGCCTCGAAATCGTACACCACATTCGAAAGAGCTGTTTGGGCTGTTTCCTCTTGTCCGTCAATATAAAAACGATAGCCCGCAAACGCTATAATAACTAACAAGATAGCACCTCCTAATCCAAGGACTAGATTTCTATTCTTTACAAAGAAGTCTTCCGCTTTGTTAATTTCACCAGCTAATGCTTCTGGAGTTTCAAATATTTCAAGACCGGACGAATCCGTATTTTTCTTGCTCATGTCAATGTAATTCAATTTTGGAGTGCAAAGTTATGAAAACTTTATTAAGTCAAAACAAGTTATTGCACAATTCTTTAGGACGAAACTTATATGATTATCGATAATCGTTAAAAAAACATCAAAATAAACGACAAACGATCCTCAATTAATTTTGTGATAGACAATTCTAAAAACAAAAAATCAGTACATAAAAAATACATTACATACTGATTTTGAGCTAATTAGAAAATTAAAATATTATATATACAATGGAAATTGCTTCATCCAAGTATTTATTTCTGATTTAACAGCGGCAATTTTAGCATCTTGATCATGATTCATTAAAACGGCATCAATTAGATCAACAATACGCGCCATATCGCCTTCCATCATGCCGCGAGTGGTCACAGCAGCCGTTCCCACACGTATCCCTGAGGTTACCATTGGCGATTTATCATCAAATGGAACCATGTTTTTATTGATGGTTATATCCGCTTTAATCAAGGTATTTTCAGCCAAACGACCAGACAAACCGTAATCCACGCCATTTTTAGTACGAAGGTCAATTAGCATCAGGTGATTATCGGTACCACCGGAAATAATTTTATATCCTTTTTCAACAAAAGCAGTTGCCATGGCCTGAGCATTTTTAGCAACCTGCGTGGCATAACTACCGTAGCTGTCACTTAACGCTTCCCCAAATGCAATTGCTTTGGCGGCGATAATATGTTCCAAAGGCCCCCCCTGCGTTCCTGGAAAAACACCAGAATCTAACAAAGAAGACATCATTCGCGTTTTCCCCTTTTGGGTAGTGATACCAAAAGGATTTTCAAAATCATTACGAAGCATAATCACACCACCACGAGGACCGCGAAGGGTTTTGTGGGTTGTTGTGGTTACGATATGGCAATGATCAAATGGATCATTTAACAAACCTTTGGCAATAAGTCCCGCCGGATGTGAAATATCAGCCAGCAAAATTGCACCCACTTGGTCTGCAATAGTACGTAAACGAGCATAATCCCAATCACGGCTATAAGCAGAAGCACCACAAATAAGCATTTTAGGTTTTTCTATCAACGCTTTTTGTTCCACCTTATCCCAATCGATCAATCCAGTTTCGGCTTCTACACCATAAAACACAGGCTGAAAATATTTCCCTGAAATATTCACAGGTGAACCATGAGAAAGATGACCGCCATGTGCCAAATTAAAGCCCATGATTTTATCTCCAGGATTCAGACAAGCCAAAAACACGGCTGTGTTAGCCTGCGCTCCTGAATGCGGCTGAACATTTGCCCAAGTAGCACCGAACAATGTTTTTAATCTATCTATTGCAATTTGTTCGATTTCGTCAACAACTTCGCAACCACCATAATATCTTTTACCTGGCAATCCTTCTGCATACTTGTTGGTAAGTACACTTCCGGCAGCTTCCATTACTTGGGGAGATGTGAAATTTTCTGAGGCAATTAGCTCAATACCAGACTCTTGTCTGTGCTGTTCTTTATTGATTAAATCAAAAACGGTTGTGTCACGTTCAACGCTTGTGAGTGTAGACATGGGATTAACGAATTGTTAAAAGAAGTTTTGTGTAACAAAATGCAAAAATACAAGCATTTATTGTGGAATGAAAATTACACCTTCACTTTATCATTTTTGGCTAGCCCAACTTCGATAATCCCCAGTATCATGTGCGGCAGTCCGGCGTAACAGGAAGGTGTGTGAACGAGAACGCATCAAAAATATTCCAAATTATATTTTTAAAAATTTTTAATAATATCCAGATAGAATCGTAATTTTGTGATTGAAGTGATGGAAAAATAGATGAACTGGTTTTACAGAAATCTTTAAAATCAAAATCATATAAACCTTAACTTTATCCTAATATTCAAGCTGTTCTTAAAACTCAGAAATAAATATGGACCAACAAGTGCTTAATTCGCAGACTATTCTAATGCAAGCTGCAGACAATGCTCAAAATCCAAATAGTGGAACAATCGGCCAGCCGATTACCTATGAGAAAATACCGACACAGATTTTCGCCAATTCCAAGGAGGCTTCTTATGCCGTGGCCAAGGAAATAGCTGATTTAATTCGCCAAAAACAAAAAGAGGGTAAACCTTGCGTATTAGGATTAGCAACTGGTTCTTCCCCAAAAACTGTTTATGCACTTTTAGTGAAGATGCATCAAGAAGAAGGTCTGAGTTTTAAAAATGTAATTTCGTTCAACTTGGATGAATATTACATGATGGATCCCGACTCCATTCATAGCTATCACCGGTTCATGAAAGAACAATTGTTCAACCATGTGGATATACCCAAGGAAAATTATTACCTGCCTAGCGGTACACTACCTGCCACTTCAATTAAAGAGTTCTGTACTTCTTATGAAAATAAAATCAACGCTGTAGGCGGACTAGACTTTCAATTGTTAGGTATTGGTGGAAATGGCCATGTAGGTTTTAACGAGCCTGGTTCCTTAATCAATGCCAGAACCCGACTTATCACACTTGACCATTCTACGCGTGCTGCGGCTGCTATGGAATTTGGAGGGCTTCACAAAGTCCCTCGTAAAGCAATAACCTTAGGGGTTGCCCCAATTCTTAATGCACGTAGAATTGTTTTATTAGCATGGGGGGAACGTAAAGCATCAGTTATACGCCGTGCAGTAGAAGGACCAGTTACCGAACTAGTTCCTGCCTCTTATTTGCAAGCGCACCCAAATGTTGCTTTTGTGGTGGACGAAAGTGCTGCTACCGAACTTACTCGAGCCAAAACTCCTTGGGCAGTTGATTCGGTTGTTTGGGATAACAATATGATTAAAAAAGCGGTAACGTATTTATCTGGTCTATTGAAAAAACCAATTCTTAAGCTTACTGATAAGGATTATAATGACAATGGTATGAGCGATTTACTTGCTCAATACGGTGCTGGATATGAAATAAATATCAGTGTTTTCAACCAGTTACAGCATACCATTACGGGATGGCCAGGTGGAAAACCAGATGCAGACGACTCCAATCGTCCAGAAAGAGCTCAACCAGCTAAAAAACGTGTATTGATATTCAGTCCACATCCAGACGACGATATTATTTCGATGGGTGGAACTTTCCAACGATTAGTGGACCAAGGTCACGAGGTACATGTTGCCTATCAAACTTCTGGTAATATTGCAGTTGCTGATGATGAAGCACTAAGATTTATTGACTTTGTGGTGGACTTTGATAATGGATTTGGAATTAAAAGTAACGAAACGACGAAGCTTTTCGAAGATGCCAAGAATTTCTTGAGACATACCAAAGACAGCGAAATTGATACACCAGAAATCAGAAAAGTTAAAGGACTTATCCGCAGGGGTGAAGCCAAAGCCACATGTCGCTTTGTTGGAATTCCTTCAGGAAATGCGCATTTCCTAAACTTACCTTTTTACGAAACAGGTACCGTTCAAAAAAGTCCAATTTCTGACGCAGATATTCAAATTGTAGAGGATTTGATTGAAGAAATAAAACCGCATCAAATATATGCTGCTGGTGACTTTGCCGATCCGCATGGAACACATAAGGTATGTTGGGATGCAATAGAAGCCGCTCTTGAGCGCTCCAGAAAGAAAACATTCATGAAGGATTGCTGGGTTTGGTTATATAGAGGTGCATGGGCAGAATGGGAAATCCATGAAATTGAAATGGCCGTCCCTATGAGCCCTGATCAAGTATTCAAAAAGCGCCAAGGAATATTTAAGCACCAGTCTCAAAAAGATGGCGTGGTGTTCCAAGGAGAAGATTCCCGCGAGTTCTGGCAACGTGCGGAAGAGCGTAACCGTGGCACAGCTCAATTGTATGATAACCTTGGTTTGGCCGAATACGAAGCAATGGAAGCTTTCGTACGTTGGAAAATGTAACGGATCTAAGTTGAGAAGAGTTTAAAAAGGGCTGATTATTCAGTCCTTTTTTTTGCATTAAAATCTAATGCTGTTCTATATCCATCCACATACGAGCCAGCATTTTTTCTACCATACTCACAATTCCTTGTACGGCTCCAAAAATCACACACAATGGTAGAATAATTGGCATAAAAATAAACCACTGTAAAGCCAGTGTATAATTGAATCGTTTAATAACAGGAATCTTCATGATGAGTACTTTTTTGAATGGGAAGGTAGAAATAATGCTTACAATTTAACCAATAAATTTGATTTTTGTAAATAATCATCATCGGTAATTCAAAGATAAAGGCCTTTTTTGGTCCAAAAATCAACGAAAAGTATCTAAGCTAAGGTTTTGCCGAACGCTCTTAAAAAAAATTTGTTTATTTGTTAAAGCATAACAAACAAAAACTACATCATGCCGTCGTCGGATATTATTCAATTATTACCAGATTCAATTGCTAATCAAATTGCTGCGGGGGAAGTGGTGCAACGCCCAGCATCGGTAGTAAAGGAGCTACTGGAAAATGCGATCGACGCCAAGGCAACCCAAATCCAAGTGATACTTCGAGAGGCTGGACGTACCCTTATCCAAATTATAGATAATGGTCTAGGGATGTCTCAAACCGATGCCCGATTGTCTTTTGAGCGGCATGCAACTTCCAAAATAAGAAAATCGGAAGATTTATTTCAAATCAAAACCATGGGGTTCCGTGGAGAAGCACTCGCCTCTATCGCTGCTGTGGCACAGGTAGAATTAAAAACCAAAACCGAAAATGACGAACTTGGCACCAGTATTAAAATAGAAGCTTCGGAAATTAAATCACAAGAACCCGTTGCCTGTGAAACAGGAACAAGCTTTAGCATTAAAAATTTATTTTTTAACGTCCCAGCTAGGCGGAATTTTTTGAAATCGAATTCGGTCGAAATGCGACATGTGCTAGATGAATTTCAAAGAATTGCTCTTGCCCACCCCGAAGTGTCATTAAACTTATTTCATAACGACACTGAAATATTCAATCTACCAGCTGGTAAACTGGTACGTAGAATAATAGATATATATGGAAAAAGTTATAGAGAACAACTTGCAACTTGCAATGAAGAAACCTCTTACATCAATGTTCGTGGTTATATAGGAAAGCCGGAGTTTGCCAGAAAAACCAGAGGAGAGCAATACTTTTTTGTAAATGACCGATACATAAAGCATAGCTATTTACACCATGCGGTAATCAACGCATTCGATGGATCTATTTCCGATGGTAGCCACCCATTTTATGTGTTGTTTATTGATATTGACCCTTCCCATATTGATATTAATATCCACCCCACTAAAACTGAAATAAAATTTGATGATGAAAAGTCGGTTTATGCAATTGTGATGGCAGCAGTTAAAAAAGCCGTTGGTGTATACAACCTCTCACAATCTATCGATTTTGAAGATAATATCAACTTTTTACAGCCAAACTATATTGATTCAGACCCCAACCCCACCCCGACTGCTGTAACACCCGACTGGGCTGCACAATCCAGTAACCCTAATAAAAAATCTGATAAGTACAACCTGACTAACTGGAATAAGCTATTCGAAGGACTACAAAACACAGAAGGTCAAAGAAATGAAATCAGCTCCTTTGAACAATCCAGTTCTCCTTCGTCCCGACAGCCCTCAGCATTTACGGAACAGTCCAGAACCATTGCCAGCAAAGTAAACAGACTCGCTTCTGAAGTAATAGCACCCCCTGAAAGCGATGCTGTGATTTTTCAGATTCATAATCGCTATATACTTTCGCAAGTAAGGGAAGGGGTTATGCTCATTGACCAAAAAGCGGCATACGAACGAATTTTATTTGAACGTTATCGAAAAATGTTAACGAATAGAAACGGAGCATGCCAACAGCTCCTTTTCCCTAAGACTTTGCACCTTTCCGCCTCAGATATGCAGCTAGTGAAGGAAACCAAAAATGAAATTCGGAGCCTAGGTTTTGAATTTGATGAATTTGGTCCAAATCAGGTT
>CAXBLH010000316.1:0-6749 GCA_963976315.1 uncultured Dyadobacter sp. | reverse complement strand
TAGCGGCGACAATACATCAAGTGGGGGAGACAATCAGGGAGTTGGTCGTCAACCTGCCAAAAACCCGTTGAATTTTTTGAATCCCGATGATATCGCAAGTATCGATATACTTAAAGATGCGTCCGCAACGGCTATTTACGGATCCCGTGGTGCAAATGGTGTTGTTTTAATTACGACCAAAAAAGGAAAAGGAAAAGGAACCCTAGACTATGGATATTCCTTGGGAGTAAGCAACATTACCAAAAAATACGATTTATTATCAGCAAAGGAATATGTTGCCGCCGGAGGGCAGGATAAAGGAGCTGCTACAGATTGGCAAGAGGAGCTATTTAGAACAGGTATTACGCAACAACATAATTTTTCTTATGGTGGTGGAGATCAATCCGGCAATTATCGTTTCTCCCTTGGGTATTTGGATCAAAATGGAATTTTGGAAAAATCTAATGTCAAGCGTTACAGTGTAGGTTTTAATGGTCAGAAAAAATTTATAAATGACAAATTGACCATAGGCAGTAACTTGAGTTTTGCAAACACCAGAGATGTAGGCGTTCCAATTTCTGAGAATTCAGGATTTGAAGGTGATTTAATGGGGGCAATATTGAAATCAAACCCTACTAGATCTGTATTTAATGCAGATGGTACTTACAATCAACCAGGAAATACCGAGCCAAACCCTCTTGCGTTTCTTAATTATTCAAAAGATAATACCAACACATTAAGAGCATTGGGGAATATTAATGCGGAGTTAGAAATTATTAAAGGGCTTAAATTTAAGACAGTTTTGGGTTTTGATAAATCCATGTCTACTAGGAAGCAAGCCTATTCGGGCGACTTAGTGGCTACCGGTATTACTGGAAAAGGTCGGGTTTATATCCGAGATAATGAAGCAGATAATCAATTATGGGAAAACTATTTTACCTATGAAAAGGAGTTTGGAAATGTTTCGCTTAATGGTTTGTTAGGGTATTCTTATCAAAGCTTTGAAACGGGAGGTAAAAGTATTGCAGCAGCTAATTTTAGGACTACTGACATGAATGTGATGATCAATAATATCGGATCTGCCGGGAGTATTTTAATTAAGGATGCAACCAATCTTGCGGCCGTTGGTTCGGTTGTTCAAAATTCAAACTACACCAAAGATGAATTACAGTCTTATTTTGGACGTGTGAATCTTGGTTTCGGAAGTAAGTATTTATTTACCGGTACTCTGCGTGTTGATGGTTCTTCTAAATTCGGTGGAAATAATCGGTATGGTTACTTTCCGTCAGGTGCTTTCAAATGGAAGTTGATGGAAGAATCTTTTGCACCTACCGAAGTATTTGACGACTTGGCTCTTCGCGTTGGTTATGGCGTTACTGGTAATCAGGCTATTCCACACAATGTTTATGATCGGAGAGATCGATACAGCGACTATTCAATTAATCAGGATGCTAATCAAATTACTGGTGGGGGGTTGAATGCAGTCGCTTTTAACAATCCTAACCTAAAATGGGAATCGACTGCAGCATTTAACTTTGGTTTGGACTTTGCTTTCTTTAAAAGTCGTGTTTCTGGTTCGTTGGATCTTTATTCAAAGTCTACCAAAGACCTCTTGTTTAAAGTGGTTGCAGCCCAGCCTGCTCCTAATCCTTTTGTATTTAAAAATCTTGATACAGACATCCAAAATAAAGGTATCGAGTTGGCTTTAAATGCTGCTGTAATTGATAATAAAAATTTTACTTGGGAAGTATTATATAATATTTCCTACAATAAAAACTTAGTAAAAAACTTAGCAGGAACATATGATACTGGTGAAATAAATGGTCAAGGCTTATCAGGTGCTTTTGCCCAACGTTTAGCCGAGGGGCAGCCCCTATTTGCATTCTTCTTGCGTGAGTTTTCGGGGTTTGACGAAGCTGGAAACAGTATATACCCGAATGGTGATTTCCAGCAGTTTCTTGGAGGGAAAGGGCCCTTGCCAAAAATTACAAGTGGACTTACAAATAATTTTAAATACGGTAACTTCGATGCTAGTATTTTCTTTAACGGCGTTTTTGGTAATTATCTCTATTCTAATACTGCCAATGCTTTCTTTACGCAAGGTTCCTTTGCTAACGGCAGAAATGTAACCAAAGAGGTAATCGGAAATGGTGAAGGTTCTTTAAATGCACCGGAAGTTTCGACAAGGTTTCTTCAGAAGGGCGATTTTATACGTTTTCAGAACTTTACAATTGGATACCGTTTGCCACTAGGTGAAAGCAAAATATTGTCTTCTGCCAGGGTTTATTTGACAGGACAAAATCTTTTGACAATAACAAAATATAATGGTCAGGATCCTGAAGTGACCACGAACAAATCATTGAACGATATCCCTTCGTTTGGTATTGACTATACCGCTTATCCGCGTGCTAGAACCTTTACCCTTGGTTTAAACGTATCATTCTAACAAACATTGATTCTAAAATGAAAAAATATTCAATAAATAAAATTGTTTTAATTGGTGCTTGCTTTTTTATGCTTGCAGGTTGTACCGATTTGGTAAACAGCGAAAAGGACTCTATTGTGCGTCCATCTGAAGATGGTGGATTTACGGCTGGCGATCCTACTCAACTCTTGTCTTCTGCCTATAAGGATCTTGGAGTCTATACTGATCAATCAGGTATTTATGCACTGGGCGTGCATACATCTGCAGAAATGATTCCTCCTACTCGTGGTGTGGACTGGGGAGATAACGGGGTTTGGAGAACTCTGGATTCTCATACTTGGGATGCCTCTCACTCCTATATCCGAAATGCATGGAACGACCTTAATCAGCGGGTTTATAAAACCAATGAAATTCTAGCTTCAAATCCTAGTGCAGAGCAAAAGGCTCAAGCACAAGTTTTGAGAGCTTTTAATATGATTAATGTACTGGATTACTGGGGAGCTGTTCCCTTCCGAGAAGTTACCCAAGGTGCTGATGAGTTCCCAAAGGTGATGTCTAACACCGAAGCTTTTGATTTTATTATTAAAGACCTTGAAGGCGCTTT
Organism: uncultured Dyadobacter sp.; assembly: GCA_963976315.1. GTDB lineage: Bacteria > Bacteroidota > Bacteroidia > Cytophagales > Spirosomataceae > Dyadobacter. Next base: position 3,741 of record CAXBLH010000316.1, on the reverse strand, counting down.
GCCCAATCTGGCTTCAAAAGGACCATCTGCTAATAATGGGGAAGTTAACAAGGCTGCTGCTAATTTTCTTTTGGCGAAGATGTATTTGAATAAAGCAGTTTTTACAAAGGCCAAAGGTGAAACTACCTATACCTTTGATAAGGCTGATATGGATAAAGTTATAAAATATGTTACCGCTATCGAAAGTGATGGTTATGCCCTGGAGAGCAACTACTTTAAGGCATTTACATCTTCGGCCGCTTCCGAAGTTATCTTTGTGTCCAACGAAGGGTCCGCACAAAACCGATGGATGATGACCTTGCATTATGGCCAGGATCCAAGTGGTTGGAATGGTTTTACAACATTGGCTGATTTCTATGATACTTTTGAAGATAAAGATGTTCGTAAAGGATTACCAGCTACTGAGGACGGAACTAAGTTTTCTTGGCTTGGAAAAGGATTTTTATTTGGTGTTCAAAGAGGTCCGGTCGTTGATTCAAAAGGTGAATACGTTACGGATGCTACTGGGAAAATAAAAATCCAAGATGTTATTGATTCTCGAAATGGAAAAGTCCTTTCTTTTACCAAGGATGTACCTTTGGCAGGCGCTGCCACAGAGAAGGGGATTCGTGTCATAAAATACCATCCAGGAGATACTGGAAAGTATATATTGATGCGGTATGCGGAAGCATACATGATGAAGGCTGAAGCGATGATGAGAAGTGGTAATAGTGCTGGCGCTTTAGAGATGGTGAACACATTGCGTAAGGCTAATAAAGCCTCGGTGGTTGCAGCCTTGACTCCCGAAATTATGTTTGCTGAAATTGGACGTGAACTTTATTGGGAAGGTAGTAAAAGAACAGTGGAAATTCGTTTCGGTAAATTTATTGATGGCATGGGTTCAACCGTGAAGGAGCCACATACAGTGCTTTATCCTATTCCCTCCACCGCGCTAGTGTCTAATCCAAATCTTGTTCAAAACGAAGGTTATTGATTTTTTTAATATTATACTGGAAAATAAAGATGCCCGTTTTTTCGAGCATCTTTATTTTTTTATGAATTATGCATATCTCAAAATTACGACTGCTTCCTATTCTAGTAATTTTTCTTGTTTTCAATTGTAAAAGACAACAAGAAGATTCCTTTAATTTTAGTGAGCTCCAACCTCAGGAAGCCCTCACCAATATTGAAATTAAAGACAATTTGTTTTATTCCAATAATAGTATTTTTAAGGGAAGTATTTCTGCTACTAAGGAGGAGTTCGCCTTGAATATTAGGGATCAATTTAACGGTCAAACAATTATTGCATTTAAGCAGCTTAATTGGTATCGCCATTTACCTTTTCGTTTTCAGATTGAGAATAATTATAATGGGAAGGTAATGATCGGTAGGATAACTGATTCGGCTGCGGCAAAAGGGTTGGGGTATGTGATGACCGAAGGCTACATAGAACTCAAATATTTGGACGACAAAAAAATGATTCTTTCCATAAAGGGTAAAGGTTCGCAGTACGGCGAAAATGGCCTAACGGATGAACTTGTTGCCTTTAAAGGGGAAGTTTTATTTAAAGAGCCAATAGTGGTAATGGAGGGGATAAAATTAGAAGAAATTGTTAATAACAATTCATATTAGTTAGTAAATGAGATTCTCTAAACTTAAAAATACTTTGTTTCATTCGCGGATAGTAGTGATTCTTTCCATGGTTATGCTCCTGTCTTGCTCAGGGCAAAAAGAAAGTCATCTTTTTGAACTTCTTGACGGGAAAACTACTGGTATTGACTTTGAAAATACTGTAATTAACAAGAAAGATTTTAATATTTTCACCTATCGAAATTTTTATAATGGCGGAGGTGTAGCCATTGGGGATATTAATAATGATGGCTTACCCGATCTGTTTTTTACAGCCAATATGGGGGCTAATAAATTATACCTTAACAAAGGGGGGTTTGAATTTGAAGATATTTCTAAATCTTCCGGAATCGACGGAAATCCTGAAAAATGGAGCACTGGTGTGGTGATGGTGGATGTAAACGCCGACGGCTTATTAGATATTTATGTTTGCAACGCTGGTTATCAAGAAGGGATTGGACAAAGCAATGAGCTTTATATTAATAATGGAAACCAATCCTTTACCGAATCTGCGGCAAATTATGGTCTAGATGATAGTGGCTATTCCACTCATGCTGCTTTTTTTGATTTTGATTTAGATGGAGATTTAGATGTGTATTTACTGAATAATAGTTTTATTCCGGTAAACACCCTCAATTATGCCAACAATAGGGAAATGCGCGCGAAAGATTGGCCCGTGAAAGATTTTTTAAAAGGCGGTGGGGATAAGTTATTGAGAAACGATAATGGTCATTTCGAAGATATAAGTGAACAAGCTGGTATTTATGGAAGTCTTATTGGCTTTGGGCTTGGAGTAACAGTAGGCGATATTAATAATGATCAATATCCAGATATCTATGTTTCAAATGATTTTTTTGAGAGAGACTATTTATATATCAATCAAAAGGATGGGACTTTTTCAGAAGAACTCGAAAAACGAATAAAACATACGAGTTTGGCTTCAATGGGGGCCGATATGGCTGATATTAATAACGATGGTTGTCCTGAGATTTTTGCCACCGATATGCTTCCCAATGATGATTATAGATTAAGAACGGCGACTTCCTTTGAAAATCATTATGTTTTTAACTTAAAGAAGGAGAAAGGATTTTATAACCAATTTATGCAGAACAGCTTACAGCTGAATAACCAAGATGGGTCATTTAGCGAAATTGCTAATTTTGCAGGGGTTCAGGCGAGTGATTGGAGCTGGGGGGCTTTGATGTTCGATGCTGATAATGATACCAAAACAGATATTTTTGTTTGCAACGGTATTTATAATGACGTGATCGATCAGGATTTTATAGATTTTTTTGCCAACGACGTTGCACAGAAAATGGTTCTGTCCGGGGAAAAGGAATCCATGCAAAACATTATAGACAAAATGCCTTCAGTACCGCTAACGAATCGGTTTTTTCATAATGAAGGTCTTTTGAAATTCAAGGATAAAGCAGCGGAATTTGGATTTTCTGATAAATCATTTTCAAATGGAGCCGCTTATGGAGACCTAGACAATGACGGTGATTTGGACTTGGTAATTAATAATGTGAATCAACCGTGTTTTATTTACCGTAACGGTTTAGAGAAGTCTTCTACACCCCCTCACTATTTGAAAATTAAGCTTAGTGGAGAAGGTCAAAATAAATTTGCAATAGGAGCCGAAGTGAAACTTTTTATTGGTTCCCAAATTTTGACAAGACAGCTAAATCCGGCAAGAGGTTTTCAGTCTAGTACGGAATATCCGATAACCATTGGACTTGGTGATAATGTGAAAATAGATTCTTTACAAATACTTTGGCCTTATACCAACAAGGTTTCCAAATTAAGTAATCCGCGAATTGACACCTTGCTTCATTTCAATGTGAGTGATGCTCAAAAAGAATATAAAAAAGCGTCCATACCTTTGCATAGATCGTATTTTGAACTAGTAAGCAATACTTTTGAAAAACACCAAGAGAACAAGTACGAGGATTATTATAATGAAAGAAACATCCCCATGCTATTATCAACCGAAGGGCCAAAAGCTGCCATTGGAGATGTAAATGGGGACGGAACCGAGGATCTTTATATATGTGGCCCTAAGGGGCAAGCAGGGCAGTTGTACTTACAACTACATTCCTCTTTTGTATTGTCTCCTCAACATATTTTTACTCA
>CAXBLH010000315.1:0-6754 GCA_963976315.1 uncultured Dyadobacter sp. | reverse complement strand
CGTCCTCTCGAACTTTATCCCAAGCACCTCGCAAGGTCATAAGGCCATTCATCATACCTCCCCAGGAAGGTGCCAACAACATAATGGAAAATACAGTACCCAGCGTTTGAGCCCATTCAGGTAGGGCCGTGTATAGTAAGTGGTGTGGGCCTGCCCAAATGTAAAGAAAAATTAACGCCCAAAAGTGTACGATGGAAAGTCGGTAGGAATAGATCGGCCGATTGGCTGCTTTTGGTAAAAAGTAATACATGAGCCCAAGGTACGGGGTGGTTAAGAAGAACGCTACGGCATTGTGACCGTACCACCATTGCACCAAAGCGTCCTGTACTCCCGCATAAACGGGATAACTCTTCATGAATGAAACTGGAATTTCGATACTATTCACCACATGAAGCATGGCTACTGTTACAAAGGAGGCAATATAAAACCAAACAGCAGCATAGATATGCTCAACTCTTCGGTTTAGCGTGGTCATGATGATGTTCACCAAGGCAGAAACCCAAACAACGGCAATGGCAATATCAAATGGCCATTCTAGTTCAGCATATTCCTTTGAGGTTGTATAGCCCATAGGTAGTGAAATGGCAGCACCCAAAATAATGAGTTGCCAGGCCCAAAAGTGAAATCTACTCAGTGAAGCACTCCAAATAGGTGTTCGTAAAACGCGTGGTAAGGAATAGTACATTCCTGTGAAAAATCCATTTCCTACAAAAGCAAAAATAACTGCATTGGTGTGCAGGGGTCTTATTCTCCCGAATGTGGTGAATGGTAAATCGAAGTTTATATTGGGATAAACCAGTTGAAAAGCAGCTAGTAAGCCGACGAGCATCCCGATTAGTCCGAAAAGAATCGTGGCTATTGCAAAGTCCCGTACGATCTTATTGTCATACTGAAACTCGTCTAGCTCTATCGATGCTAAATTGCGGTTTGGGGTGTTTGACATATTTGTTTGAGTAAAAAATTATGAAGAATAATTGTGGTTAGTTTCTGGCTTTAAGAGTACGTGACGGGCACTGTGTTTAGAGTGTCCATGACTCAGAAAGGCTTTTAAGGTTTTAGGGATTGTTTTTTATCCGAAATTTCGTCGTCCAGAAGAATCCGGATAGAAGGTGTTACTTCGTCATCATAATGTCCTTTTCGAACTGACCATATAAATGCAAATAGGAATCCCAAAGCGACTAGTAAGCTGGCAAGTATTAAAACAAAAAGTGCACTCATGGGTTGGTAGGGGCTTAAATGATAGTTCAAAACTACTATTGATACGATTTTTAAACGATGACTTATAGTAGTACTAATTACTGACCTTGATCAGTTTTTAAGAATTTGTTCGCTGAAATTTTTGTAGAAATAGTAGTGAACAATACCACCGAAATAGAACTTATTGGCATTAGTATGGCTGCTACAACAGGAGTGAGTTGGCCTGTTATAGCAAATGAGATCCCTATTATGTTGTATAGCAATGAGATAGAAAAGCTTTGTTTGATGATACGCTGTCCGGCCTTTGCCAAAAGTATAAACCCAGGAATTTGACTTAGTTGGAAACCTTCCATAATGGCATCGCAGGAGGGGGTGAAACTATTTGAATCATCCGAAACTGCTACCCCTACATTACTTTGGCTTAGCGCACCTGCGTCATTGAGTCCATCGCCAATCATAAGAACTTTTCGACCTTTTTTTTCTTGCAAATCCTTAATAAAATTAAGCTTGTCGGAGGGCATTTGCTTGAAATGAAGGTTTGATTCTTTTACAAATAGCTTGGTCAGAAATGCAAGGTCCGTTGGCTGGTCGCCAGACAGCAAATGTGTAGTGAATCCGTCCTGGTTCAGGGTGTTAATAGTAGAGGGAAGGTCGGGCCGGTACTTGGATTGAATGACAAAAAAGCCCAATACCTGGTGGTTTATCGCTACAAAAACTTTGGTAAATTGAGCGTGCGTTTCTTCTATGACTCCTACCCATTTGGCAGAACCCACTTTGATAAAATCCTGGCCGATATAGGCGCTAATGCCAGCACCCTTCATTTCCTCAAATTGGCTTACTACGGTTTTGCTAGTAGTAATATTTTCTAAATGTTGGTAGAGGGTAGTACTCAGTGGATGTGAGGATTGCCGAACCACACTCTTAATTTGTTTTTGGTCAGCTATGGATAGTTTGGTGCCATGGTACTGTACTTCCGATTTGTTGGATAGGGTAAGGGTTCCCGTTTTGTCAAAGACAACGGTGTCGACGGTGGCTAGTCGTTCCATGGCGTGGGCATTTTTTGGATAAAAATGATATTTACCAAAAAGTGCGATCAGGTTTCCGTTTGTAAAAGTGGCTGATAGCAATAATGCACAAGGACATGCAACCAACAAAAGCGTGGTAAAGGCGTTAAAGGCAACCGTTAAATTGTTGCCAACAACCCACCAGCCTATAAAAGTAAAAAAGGCGAGCGTTAATATGCTGGCAGAAAAATAGCGGTTAATTCGAGCGGCCAGGGTGGTACGTTGGTTCTCTTTTTCTATGCTGAAGCTATCATTATTCCACAGTTCGGTGAGGTAACCTTGGGAAACGGGTTTAATAACTTCCAGCTCAATGGCTGGCCCTAAATGCTTTCCGCCTGCATAAATTGTATCACCTATTTTACAAGTAACGGGTTTCGCCTCGCCAGTAACAAAACTGTAATTGATATGTGCTGAATGGCTTTTTAAGATGGCATCAGCCGGGATTAGCTCTTCATTTCGGATTAATATTACATCACCTGTTGCGAGCTCTGTGATGGGTATTTTAATTTCATGTTCCTCCGTGATTTTGGAAATAGCGATGGGGAAGAACGATTTATAATTTCGTTCAAAGGAAAGGCTTGCATAAGTTTTATCCTGAAAATAGCGTCCCAGTAGCATAAAAAAAACAGCACCTGCCAACGAGTCAAAATAGCCTGACCCCGTGTTGGTGAAAACTTGGTAAAGGCTATTGGCGTAAACGCTTAAAAGCGCAAGGGCAATGGGCAAATCAATATTTAGGTATTTTGCTTTGACTCCAGCCCACGCTGAAACGAAAAAATCCGAAGCACAGTAGAAAAATACCGGAATACTTAATGCAACATTGATAACACTAAATAAATACTGAAGATCCTGATCTGCTAAACTGTCGCCCACATGGAAGTATTCTGGGAAGCTCATCATCATGATGTTCCCAAAGGCGAATCCAGAAACTCCTATTTTGTAAAGCCTGGTTCTATTCCATTTTGCCCCTTTTTTAGTTTCTAGATCGTCTAAGCTGAGGTAAGGTTCATAACCCAAATGGGCGATGAGTTTGGCTAAGTCGCTTAACTTTATCTGTTCGGTAGCGAAGGTTATACGTACTGTTTTTTCTGGAAAGTTAACTATTGAGCTGCGGATAGCAGGGTTTAATCGGTTCAATTGTTCCAGTAGCCATATACAGGAACTACAATGCATTTTGGGGATGTACCAATTTACCGTCGATAAATGACCATCCGTAAAGGTGAGTATCTTATTGGCGATTTCTGGTAAATCTAGGTAATCAAACTTCGTTTCGTAAAGGTTTTTATCTGGAGAGATTCCTATGGCTCCATTTATTTCATAATAACGACAAAGGTCATTCTCTTGTAGTATTTCAAAAACAGTAGCACAACCTTGACAACAGAAGGAGTGCTCCTCAAAGATCACTAGCTCGTCTTTAAAGTATTCGCCACAATGAAAACAGGTTTGAGTTGTAAGCGCTGTTTTAATTTTCAGGTGGGGTTGAGTTTTCATGTTATTAACGTTTGCCTTGCCATGTTCTTAACTTCTTATATAAGATCTGATGGCCCTGCAAAGTTGTGACGAAAGTAGGCATTATAGCATGACGCTCTCTCTGGTTTAAACATGATTAAGATCATGTTATAGTTTTAGGAGATGAGTAGGATTAGTTCAGATAATGGTAATTATTAATTTTTTAGGTATAAATGTAATTCTAAGTATACAGTGGTTTTTATCTGTTTTTGGTAACTTTTTTCAATCAATTGGTTTTAATGTAATAAATTGGAAAAGTACAATTGTTGTTCCGTTTTAGAATAATTGTGTTGTATTGAATTTTAAACTACTTGTTGTATTTTATCGTTAATCGTTGTATTATTTATATATTTAAGTAGTGCTTAAAGTTGAACTTTTGTTTTCTTAGTTGTTGTCTATTGACTTTAAATCTGGTTGTTAGCTACCTTTGAAATGTCAAACAGAAAAATGAAACGTTTTAGGTAAGGCAAATTTGAATTGTATAGAAGTAAAAATTTAACAATTATTTAACTTAAAAAAGTACAATCAATTAATTCGATTTTAAACATTTAAAAATACTATATTATGAAAAGAACTATTTTAACTTTGGCAGTATTGTTGGGAGTAGCAACTGCAAACTTTACTTACGCAGGTGAAAAAAATGCAGCATCCATTGAACTGGTTTCTGCTACTAACCTGAAGTTTAAACTGACTTTGGAGCAAGTGGAGGCAAGGTCCACCGTCATGATTAAAAATGACATGGGTGAGATCATATACAGCGCCAACCTTCCAAAATCAGATAGCTATGAGAAAATCTATGATTTGTCAAACTTTATGGACGGTGATTACCAGTTTGTAATCATCAACGGAAAGGACATCACGACTAAGGATTTCAAAATTAAAACAGAAACTAAAAGATTGGTTTCTTCTATAAATGAATAGTAAACCTTCTGTTTGATACAAGTTTATTAATGCAAAAAAGGGCTGGGATATTTATTCCAGCCCTTTTTTGAGGTGTTAAATCCGGTTATAACTTGAATATAAAGCCTAGGTTAAAGTTAGCTTGAGCAAAAAAGAAGTGTTGCTCGGCATGGTCATCTTTAAAATTGGTGGTTAATACGTTGGGCATATTAATAAAACCGCCTTTACCTTCTGCTTGTATAAAAAAGTGTTTGAAAAACGTGACGTTTAAACCCGCTACAACACTGGTGCCGTACCCGGCCAGGTGCCATTGGTCGTTTCTATCAAAGTTCAGCAGGGTAACATCCGTTTTAGGATAAAGTATGCCAGCTCCAAACCCCTCAAATACATTAATTTCTATATTTTTGATAGGTAAATTCTTTGCACTAAACAGGTTATCCATTCGGCGAAGCTCCAAATTCAAATAGTTCAAGCCATTGGTATGCTCGAATTTCAAGAAATTTTCGGTTAGATCAATGGGTTCATTTTTATACGCATGATCATAATCTGTTCCCGAGCCGCTAATATTACCACTAATATTCACCGTTTGGTTTTGCTGCATGACATACTTCATGTGATCAAAACCAAAAGAAATGCTGTATTTAGGGCTGAAAAAATAGCCCACTCGGAAATTATATTGCGGAATTGTAATTCGTGAAGGATTCAAATATTTCCAGGCGAAACCTGAAGGACGATCTTTGGCAACAACATTTTTTAAATCAAAATTGTAATCTTTGCCCCTAAAATGAATGTCCGACTGGGAATACGCCGAAGCATTTCTTCCATAATAAATAAAGATCTTGTTTTTGTTGGTATAACTTGAGGAGGCTATTTGAGAAAAAACGGTTGAGGTTTGTAAAACAATAAGCGAGAGCAGTATAATTTTTTTCATCCTTGGTTTAAAAGAAGCCAGATTGACTTATTCACTGGCATGGAGGTAAATTGACACATTGACTTTCGGTACTGTGCCGGAATTTGGCAAATGTAATTATTTATAGATTGAAAAAATATGACTTTGGTTATTATAATGGATTTTTAATAGCTGGATTGAAAAATTATTAAAATAAAAAAGCCTTAATTCGAGGGAATTAAGGCTTTTTTGTAATGAAAGATCCGTGTTAATTAGTATTTCATGACTTGTTTTTCGTCACTACTTTTTATTGCTAAATCTATAACACGAGTCGTACGTAGTATTTCAGAGGGCTTCACGGCCAGTTCCGCACCATTCACAATGGCATCATATACATTTTGATAAAAAGGGGCATAATCACCCGCTTCGCTTTCCACTATACCCGTAAACGCATCACTGGAAAGCTTACCCCAGCGGTCTTCTGGTTCAACGCCCCATGGCTTTTCCGTTGGCAGAATATTTTTGCGCAAAGTCTCTTCTTGTGGGTCAAGTCCCCCTTTAACGAAAGAACCTTTAGTACCATGTAGGTTGTACCTAAGGAAATTGTCGTATACCATCAAGCTCGATTTTACGATTACCGCTTTGTCTTTATAGCCCAAACGAACATCAAAATAATCATCAATATTGCTATTGGGACGAACCGTTCTGATATCTCCAGTTACGGTTTCGGGTTCTCCGAAAAGTACCAAAGCTTGGTCTATTAAGTGGGGTCCAAGATTGTAAAGATTGCCACCCACAGGAACTTTGTTTTCTTTCCAGGAATCCGTAGGGACTACTTCTCGGAAACGATCATAACGGCATTCATACTCAATAATATCCCCTAGCTTGTTTTCTGCCATTAACTTTTTGATGGTTAAGAAGTCAGAATCCCAGCGACGGTTTTGGTAGGCGGTAAGAATCAAGCCTTTTTCTTCGGCTACTGCTATGAGCTGTTTTGCCTCCTCTTCAGTGGCAGAAAATGGCTTTTCGATTACTACATGTTTGCCATTTTGCAAACAATCCATGGCATATTGAAAGTGGGTTTCGTTGGGTGTACAGATAAACACCAGGTCAATACTTTCGTCGGCTAAAAGCTCTTCGAGGGAACGCGCATTTTCAATTTCAGGATCAAACTCTTGCGCTTCATTGCGGCTTC